>NZ_JACVQL010000253.1 GCF_019733465.1 Actinotalea ferrariae
GGCTGCGCCAGCCCGTCACGCAGCACCGCCTCGAGCGCCGGCGTCGGGCGCGGTGCGTCCTGCGCGGCGGCGCGCAGCGCGGCGACGAACGCGACGAGCTCGGGCTCGCCGTCGACGGGCGACCCGGCGACGAGGCGGTCGTCCGACGTGGTGCTCATGTCCTGGTGATCGTCGCGGAGGCTCACAGGGGTACTCCCGTCTCGGCGAGCGTCCGGCGCAGCGCGGCGAGGCCCCGGCGCTGGAGCGCCTTGACCGCGCCCGCCCGGCGGCCCGTGACCTCGGCGACCTGCTCGACCGTGAGGTCGGCGACGATCCGGAGCACGAGCACCTCACGCTGCTCGTCGGTGAGGGTCCCGAGGACCTCCATGACGCGCTGCCCGCCGAGCGCGTCGAGCGCTCCGGCCTCGGCGCTCTCGGACGTGCGGACGTCGTCCTCCGCCTCGTAGGCCGTCTCCACGACCCGGCGCGACGCACGACGGAAGGTGTCGACGGCGCGACGGTGGGCGATGGTGAACACCCACGCGCGCAGCTGCGCCTGGTCACCCTCGAACCGCGCGAGGCCGGTGAAGACCGAGAGGAACACCTCGCTCGTCGCGTCCTCGACGTCGCGCACGCCCTGGGCGCGCAGGTACCCCGCGACCGGACGCACGAGGTCCTGGTAGATCGCGGAGAAGCCCTCGGGCGACCCGCGCCGCGCGTGCGCGAGCACCCGGTCGAAGTCGTCGAGCACGAGCCACAGCATGCCCGACGGACGGTCCCGGCACCTCGCGGCTCCCCGTCCGGCGGCGGCCGACCGGGCGGTGACGCGGTCGCAGAACGGACGTTCCGCCCACCTGAACCACGTGCGGCGCGCTGAACGGGTGAATCGACGGGACGACTCGGACACCCGCCTACAGGTCCGCCCCGCGCGCGTCGACAGACCTGCTGCAAGCGGCCGGAGGGCGCCCCCACGCCCCCGGTCGTCGATCGGCCCCACAGGACGAGAGACCGCATGCAGCCCGAGCACGTCCCCGTCACCCGCCGCGAGCTGCGCGCCGCAGCAGCGGCGCAGCAGCACCGCGCGCACCGGCGCGCCCTCCTGCCGACGGCGCCCGGCGGTTCCCGCACGGCCGCACGGGCCGTCGCGACCCTCGACGGGCTCCGGCTCTCGGCCCGGCTGGCCTCGGTGACCCGACCGCGAGCCGACCACCTCCTCGGAGGCCTGCGCGCCCTCGTCGCGCGGCCCGGCTGCGTCGTGCTGCTCTCGGCCGCCTTCCTCGCCGGGGGCATCACCCAGGTGAGCGCGGAGCAGGCCGCTCGTGACGAGCACCGCGCCGCCATGACCGCCGCGCAGGCGGAGGCCGACCGCGCCGCCGCCGCGCACGAGCGCCGTGTGACGGAGGCGACCGCCCACCGCATGACCGAGCAGGGCGTGGCCTACGCCGCCCACCGGCGCAACGAGGCGCTCGCCACGGCGCAGGCCGCGATCGACGCCGCGGGGGCCGTCGTCGTGGCCGCCACCCCGGTCGTGGCCGCCGAGCAGATCAGCCCGCTCGACGTCGCCAGGGCCCAGCTCGCCGAGCTCGTCGCGGCCGCACCGGCGTCGCGCGACGTCATCGTGCCGCCGCCCACGCTCGGAACGCGGGCCATGGCCGCGACGCACGACGGCGCCGCGCCGACCCCGGTGGTCGCCGCGCCGTCCGCCCCCACCC
>NZ_JACVQL010000254.1 GCF_019733465.1 Actinotalea ferrariae
GGCGGCGAGGGCGCAGACGGCGGGGACCTGCCGGACCGGGACACCGCCGACGCCGGGCCCCGCCACCTGGCCGCCGACCGCGCCGCGTTCGCCGCCGTCGGCGACCGCCTCCTGGAGCGGGCGCGGGCGGAGGGCGACCTGCGCCCCGGCGTCACGAGCGAGGACATCACGGTGCTGCTGTGGATGGTCACCGAGCTCGCCGAGCACAGCGCCGACCTGCGGCCGGACGCCTACCGCCGCTACCTCCGCCTGCTCGCGGACGGTCTGCGCGACGCGCCCGACCGCGCCCCGCTCCCGGACGGGCCGGACGCCGACGACGTCGCCGCGATCAGCCGGCGGTGGGCGTCGCGCTGACCGCGCGCACGTCGCTCGGGCGTGACGACGGTGGGCAGCGCGGTCCGGCGCGACGACCGGGGCAGCCGGCCCGTCGCGCCGGTCCGCCGCACCGGTCAGCGCGTCGCGGCCGGCTCCCGCTCGTCCTCGGTGCCCGCGTGCAGCGCGTGGTGCGCCCGCTCGAGCTTCGCGCCCTCGACGTCGACGTCGGGCAGCACGCGGTCGAGCCAGCGCGGCAGCCACCACGCCTTCTCCCCCGCGAGGTGCATGAGCGCGGGCACGAGCAGCATCCGGACGAGGAACGCGTCGACGAGGACGCCGAAGGCCAGGCCGAAGCCGATCGGCCGGATGATCGCCGTGTGCGAGAACACGAAGCCGCCGAAGACGGCGATCATGATGATCGCGGCGGCGGTGACCACCGCACGACCCGCGCGGACGCCCTGCGTGACGGCGCGGCGCGCGTCGGCCCCGTGCGCGTACGCCTCGCGCATGCCGGACGTGAGGAACAGCTGGTAGTCCATCGCCAGGCCGAAGAGCACGCCGACGAGGATCGTCGGCAGGAAGCTCAGCACGGGGCCCGGGTCGTGCACGCCGAAGATCTCGCCCAGCCAGCCCCACTGGTAGATGGCGACGACGCCGCCGAAGGCCGCGAACACCGAGAGGATGAACCCGGCGGTCGCGATGAGCGGCACGACGAACGACCGGAACACGACCACGAGGATGATGAGCGACAGGCCGATGACCACGGCGAGGTAGACCGGCAGCGCGGCGCTGAGCTTCTCCGAGATGTCGATGTTGCCGCTCGCGGCGCCGGCGACGCCGAGCGTGACGCCCGGCTCCTGGACGTCCAGGCCGCGCAGCGTGTGCACGAGCTCCTCGGTCGACACGGCGTTCGGACCCTCGGCGGGCACCACCTGGAATGCCGTGAGCGCGAGGTCCTCCGAGGTCGCGAACGGGACGACCGCCTCGACGTCGTCGACCGCGAAGATCTCCGCGCCGATGCGCGCCTGCAGGCCCGTGACGTCGGCCTCCTCGACGCCCTCGGGCAGGTCCGCGACGACGACGAGCGGGCCGTTGATGCCCTCGCCGAACCGCTCCGCAACCACCGTGTACGCGCGGTACTGGCTCGAGTCCTCGGGCTCCGAGGAGCCGTCCGGCAGGCCGAGGCGCATGGACGCCGCGGGCAGGGCGACGACGCCCAGCACGGCGACGCCGACGACGAGCCGCAGCACCGCGCTCCCGGTCGACATCGGCGCGACGTCGGCGGGCGGCGGCGTCGGCGCGGCGTCCCGCTGACGGCGCGGCAGCACGCGTGAGCCGGCGAGCGCGAGCAGCGCGGGGGTCGCCGTCACCGCGACGAGGACGGCGATCACGACGCACACGGCCGCGACGGTGCCCATGAGGCCGAGGAACGGGATGCCTGTGACGTTGAGGGCGAGCAGCGCGATGACGACGGTCGCCCCGGCGAACACGACGGCGTTGCCCGACGTGCCGTTGGCCAGGCCGATCGACTCGTGCAGGTCCGCGCCCTCGCGGAGCTGGCGGCGGTGCCGGTTGAGGATGAACAGCGAGTAGTCGATGCCGACCGCCAGGCCGAGCATCACGCCCAGCACGGGCGTCACCGAGATCATCTCGACGGTGCCCGAGAGGGCGAGCGCACCCGCGGCGCCGACGCCGACGCCCACGAGGGCCGTGAGCAGCGGCAGGCCGGCGGCGATGATCGTGCCGAGCATGACGAGCAGGACGATCGCGGCGACCGCGACGCCGACGACCTCGGCTGCGCCGCCGATGTTCGGCACGCCGGCCACGAGCTCGTTCGAGACGTCGACCTCGAGCCCGTCGACCTGCTGCTCGGTGAAGGCGGCGGACACCGCGTCCTTGGTCTCCGGGGTGACCTCGAACAGCGGCTCGGTGAAGACGACCGTCGCGACAACGGCCGAGCCGTCCTCGGCGACCGTGCGGTAGCCCTCGGCCATCTCGAGCAGCGCGGCACCGTCGGTCAGCTGCGGCTCCTGCGCCGCGATCTCGGCGACGGCCGCGTCGAGCGTCGCCTGCTCGGCGTCGAGCTGGGCGGCGCCGGCGTCGAGGACGGCCTGCTCCGCGTCCAGCTGCGGGCCTACGACGTCGGCCATGCCCGCCGCCTCGGCCTGCGCGCGGGCGGCGCCGAGCTGCTCCTGCCCGACCGCGAGCTCGGCGCGCGCCGCGTCGAGCTGCTCCTGACCCGCGGCGAGCTGGGCCTTGCCCTCCTCGAGCTGCGCCTGCCCGTCGGCGAGCTGCTGCGCCTGGGCCGCACGCTCGGCCTCGGTCGCGAACGGGTCGACGGCGGCCTCGACCCCGTCGACCTCCGCCGCGCGCTCGACGGCCTCGGCGACCGCGGCGCGCTGCTCGTCGGTGAACGGCTCGCCGTCGGACGTGTAGAGCACGACGCTGCCCGTGCCGCCCGAGGCGGACGAGAGCTCGGCCTCGAGCCGGTCGGTGACCTCGGCGGTCGCGGTGCCCGGGATCGAGATCGCCGAGCTGAGCGTGCCGCCGAAGGCCAGGTACGCACCCCCGGCAAGGCCGAGGACGACGAGCCACGTGAGCAGGACGGCCCATGCGCGCCGCGCCGAGGACCTCCCGAGGCGGTAGAGCATCTCGGCCATGGCGTGGTTCTCCTCAGGTGGTGGCATCGGTGCGTGGTCCGCGCCGCCGGGGGCCGCGCGCCGCCATCCGCGCGGGGCACGTCCCGGCTGGGCCGGGGCGGCGGGCGAAGAGGATGGACGGTATCCGTATCGAAGTCTACGTCGCGACCGCGAGATCGGCGGACCGGGGACGGGTGATCTGCACCGCACCCGGGACCACAGTCCCTTGCCTCTGCCCCCACCCGGAGCCGTCCGGGTCCCGCACGGCGCCTTCACCCGCCCCGGCCCGCCCGGTGCAGCCGCCGCGGTGCCACGCTGGTCGTGCGAGCCGGACCCGGCCCGCACGCCGCGACGACGCGACCCGTCCTGCGCGGCACCGGCACACCAGTGCAGGAGGAACCGTGCACCCCGACGCCTACCTCGTCATCTACCGCCACCGGATCGACCACCTCGAGCACCGGCTCGAGCAGGAGCGGTCGATGAGGTCCCGGCTCGACGTCGCGCCCCTGCGCGGCGGCGGACGCAAGGTCGCCGTCATGCGCGCGCTCCACGGCCGGTACCGGAGGGTCACCTCGCGCGACTGAGCCCCTGCCGGGCACAGGTGAGTGAGGCCCGCGGGCGTGGCCCCGGCGCGGCAGGCCCGCGCCATCAGCGCAGGCACGGCGGCCGCGGGACGTCAGCCCAGGCGCGGCAGCCGCTGGTCGCCGCCCAGCACGCCGCGGAACACGTCGCCCCGCTCGGCGACGCGGTCGAGCACCGTCCTGATGGTGAACGCGTCGGGCCGCAGCCACGGCTCGTCGAGCTCGTCCCACGTGATCGGCGCGGACACGGGCGCGCCGGCGGCGGCGCGCGGGCTATAGGGCGCGACGAGGGTCTTGTTGATCGCGTTCTGCGTGAAGTCGAGCCGCGCCTGCCCGCCGCGGTCCCGCACCTCCCACCGCCAGCTGACGAGGTCGGGGACGACGGCGCCCACGGTGCGCGAGACCCGCTCCACCCACGCCCGCGTCTCGTCGAAGTCGGGCCCGGTCGTGATCGGCACCCAGACCTGGATCCCGCGCCGGCCGGTGAGCTTGGGATAGGCGCGCACGCCCAGGTGCTCGAAGGCGTCGCGGTGCAGCCGCGCGAGCAGGACGACGTCGTCCCAGTCGGTGCTCGGGCCGGGGTCGACGTCGAACAGCGCGTACGTGGGCCGGTGCGGCTCGGCGGTCAGCGACGTCCAGGCGTGCCACTCGAGCGCACCGAAGTTCGCCGCCCACACGAGCGCCGCCGGCTCGTCGACCACGAGGTAGGTCGTCGTCTCGCCCGGGTCCGCCTCGGGGTTGTCCCAGCGCGGCAGCCACGACGGCGCGTGCGCGGGCACCTGCTTGTGCCAGAAGCCCTTGCGCCCGGCGCCCTCCGGGTAGCGGTGCATGTTGAGCGCGCGGCCGCGCAGGTAGGGCAGCACCACCGGCGCGATCCGTGCGGCGTACCGGACGAGCTCGCGCTTGGTCACCGGCGGCTCGTCGGCCCGCGCCGGGAACAGCACCTTGTCGAGGTTCGTCACGCGGAGCCTGCGGCCGAACACCTCCCACGTGCCGCCCTCGCCGAGGTCGTCGAGCGCGGCGAGCGCGTCGTCGCCGGGTCCGGTGACGGTCGGGTGCAGCTCGATCGAGGCCTCGGCCGCCGGCAGGTCCGAGCGCCACAGCCGCTCGGGGTCGGCCTTGACCTCGTCGTTGGTCCGGCCGGAGACGACGGACGTCGGGTGGTCCTCGGCGTCCCAGCCGTCGACGGCGTGCTCGTCCTTCTTGTGCAGCAGCAGCCACTGCTCCTTGCCGTGCTCGTCCGCCTCGCCCCGCCGCACCAGGACCAGGCGCCCTCGTAGGCGCTCGCCGTGGACGTCGGCGTGCAGCTCACCGGCCGCGACCGCGGCCACCGGGTCGTCCGTGCCGTGCGGCTCCCACGTCCCGCGGTCCCAGACGATGACGTCGCCGCCGCCGTACTCGCCTGCAGGGATGACGCCCTCGAAGTCGGCGTACTCGACGGGGTGGTCCTCGACGTGCACGGCCATCCGCCGCGCCGCCGGGTCGAGCGTCGGGCCGCGGGGAACCGCCCAGCTCGCGAGCACCCCGCCCATCTCGAACCGGAGGTCGTAGTGCAGGCGCCGCGCGCGGTGACGCTGGACGACGAACCGCAGCGCCTCGGCGGGAGCGGGCGCAGGTTCGCCGGACGGCTCCGGCGTGCGGTCGAAGTCACGCATCGACCGGTACGTCTCGAGGCCGCCCGCGCGATCACGGCTCGGCGCCACGACGTCAGGGTGCCCCAGCGGCGAGGGCGCCGCACGGTGTGCACGCCGACCTCGGGGTCAGAGCGGCCGGGTCAGGGGACGCGCCGCCGGCTGCGGGCGACGGCGCGCGCGATCCGGACGGCGTCGAGCGCGAGCTCGCGCAGCATCCCGCTGAGCGGGTTCGTGTAGCCGGTGAAGTACAGGCCGGGCGCCCCGGTCGCCGTCCGGCCGCCGTGCACGACCGGGAGCCCGCGGCCGTCGAGCACCGGCAGGTGCCCGACGAGGTCCTCGAGGCCCTGCCGGTAGCCCGTCGCGGCGACGACCACCTCGGGCGTGATCCGCTCGCCGTCGGCGAGGACGACCGCGTCGCGCTCGAAGGCCGCGACGGTGGCGACCGGCTCGACCCGCCCGGCGCGCACCGCGGCCACCAGCCCGACGTCCTGCACGGGGATGGCACCCGCCCGCGCCCGCGTCGCGAGCCCGACCTCGGGCCGCGGCAGGCCGTGCGCGCTCAGGTCCAGGCCCTCGGCCCGCGCGACGACGCGCGCCATCCGGTCCACCACCGCGACGGGGAGGCGCCGGACGACGACGCCCGTGGCCTGCGCGGGCCAGCCCGCCGTCGTGCGCCGCAGGATGTGCGGCGCGGTGCGGAACGCGAGGCGCACGCGGTCGGCGCCGCCCTCCACGAGGTCGACGGCGATCTCCGCACCCGTGTTGCCCACGCCGACGACGAGCACGTCCCGTCCGCGGTACGGCCGGGCGTTGCGGTAGTCCCGCGCGTGCAGCAGCGTGCCGGTCCACGTCTCGAGGCCGGGCCACGCGGGCACGTGCGGCGTGTGGCTGTACCCCGTCGCCACCACGACCACCGGCGCCGTGAGCCGCGTGCCGTCGGCGCACGCGAGCGCCCAGCCGTCGCCGTCGCGCTCGACGCGCCGGACGTCGACGCCCGTGCGCACGTCGAGGCGGTGGTGCGCCGCGTACCGCTCGAGGTAGCGGACGACGTCGTCGCGGCTCACCCAGCGACCCGCGTCGCGCGGGATCGGGAGCCCGGGCAGGCCCGACATGCGCCGGGTCGTGTGCAGGTGCAGCCGGTCGTAGTGGCGCCGCCAGGAGGCGCCGACGGCGTCCGCCCGCTCGAGGACCGTGGTCGGCACGCCGCGTCGTCCGAGCGCGGCGGCGACCGCGAGCCCGCCGGGTCCGGCGCCGACGACGAGGACCTCCGCGCGCCCTGCCCCGGTGCCCATGGCCCTTCCTACCGCGCGTCGCACGCCGCGCGACAGGTCCCGGCCGCCGCCGCCTTGTGGCGTCCCCCGGGGGCGGCGTTTGGTCCGCGGCGCGGAGCGGTTGCATCATGGCCGGGAGCGCCCGGGACGTCCGGGCCGCACGGACGGAGCGCACGGCGATGCAGCGGGGAAGCGAGGCGGCCCTCCAGGCCTGCTCGGGCACGGGCCGGACGACCGTCCGGAGCGCCTGACGCCTTCACGGCGACCACGTCCCACCGGGACGCACCTCGGCACGCCGGCCGGTCTCTCACCACGCCCTGCCCCACCGCCGCGCACTCCCCTCGTCCGTCGACCTCTCCGTCGACGTCGACGTCGGGTGCGCCCGCGTGGGGCGTCCGCACCCCCTGAGAGCCGAGACCCATGAACGTCCTGACCGAGAAGCAGATCCGCACGTCCTTCGTGAACTGCTCGCGCCGCGAGGCCGCGCAGCTCGCCCTCCCCCTCGACCTCGCCGAGACCCGCTGGGACCGGCTCGACGTGTTCGGCTGGATCGACCGCAAGGCGCCGCTGCGCGCCTACGTCGTCGTCCCCGTCGACGACACCCTCGTCGGCATCGCGCTCCGCTCGCCCGAGCGGTCGGCCGCCCGGCGCAGCGCCGTGTGCGCGTGGTGCGAGGACGTCTACGCGACGGGCGACGTCTCGATGTACGTCGCGCCGCGCGCGGGCGCCGCGGGCCGCAAGGGCGACACCCTGGGCACGCTCATCTGCACCACCTTCGAGTGCTCGCGCAACGTGCGCCGTACGCCCACGATCGTCGAGGCGGGCGACGACCCGGCGGCGCTCGTCGCGCGCCGGATCGAGGGGCTCCGCACGCGGTCCGCCGGGTTCGCGCGTCAGGTGCTGCGCGAGTCCTGAGCCACCCCGGACGGCCCGCGCTCAGTTGAGGCGCGGGTCGTCCGGGAAGGTCGAGACGATGGCCATCGAGCCGCCCTGCCGGCGCATCACGGCCCGCCACAGGCGCGCGGGGTCCTGCGTCGCGGCGTCCGACGGCAGCGCGGGGAAGACGAACCAGTCCCCCGCGGCGACCTCCTCGTCCAGCTGCCCCGCTCCCCAGCCGGCGTGCCCGGCGAAGACGCGCAGGCCGAGGACGCCGCGGACGTCGTCCGGGTCGGCGTCGAGGTCGACCAGCCCGAACGAGCCCGCGACACGCGTGACCGACGGCGGCGGCTCCGCGGCGGCGGGCAGCGTCGCGACCCCCAGGGCGCCGTCCAGGCCGACGGGACCGCCCTGGAACAGGCTGGCTGGCTCGCTCACCACGCCCTCCCACGCGGGCAGCACCGAGCCGACGGCGACGGAGAGCGGGCGGTTGAGCACGACGCCGAGCGCACCCTCGTCGTCGTGGTGCAGCAGCAGCACGACGGCACGCTTGAAGTTCGGGTCGAGGAGGTGCGGCACGGCGACCAGCAGGTCACCCGCGGTCAGCCGCTGTGAGCTCATGGCCCCATCCTGGGCGACGGTCCGCCCGTCCGCACCGGGGTCGCGAGCCGGCTGCACGGGGCTCCGCTGTCACCGGCCGCTGGTCGCAGCGCGTCGCCCGCCTCCGCTGGTGAGCCGGCCGGTCCTGGGTGAGGCTGGAGCCGGGCGGGCCGCGGGCCGGCGCCGCCGTCGTGCAGGCGACCCGAGGAGAGCTCCCATGACCGAGGCACAGGCCGGATCCGGTACGGACGTCGTCGACGTGCTCACGAGCGACCACCGTGAGTTCCTCGACCTGCTCGCGCAGATCGAGCACACACCCGACCCGGCGCAGCGGCGGGACCTCGCCGACACCGTCACGGCGGAGGTGATGCGGCACGCCGTCGCGGAGGAGATGTTCGTCTACCCCGCGATCGAGGAGCACCTGCCCGACGGCCGGCAGGAGGTCGAGGAGGACAAGGCCGAGCACGAGGAGATCGTCCAGCTCATGAAGCGGCTGGAGGACGCGGACCCCGCGAGCGCGCAGTTCCTCGAGATCGTCCGCGAGCTGCAGGCCGACCTCACGGAGCACATCGCCGAGGAGGAGGCCGACCAGTTCCCGCGGCTGCGCGCGCACGTGCCGCACGAGAAGCTCGTCGAGATGGGCGCGAAGGTCGAGGCCGCGAAGAAGCTCGCGCCGACCCGTCCGCACCCGAGCGCGCCGCACTCCGCGCTGTTCCACAAGACGCTCGGACCCGGCGTCGGCCTCGTCGACCGCCTCCGCGACAAGCTGTCGGGACGCGAGACCGGCTGACAGGCTGCACCGGTCGGGTGCACTGCCGAGGCGAGGGGGCAGGTTTGAGGGAGACGCGGGCGTGGGGCCGGACGGTCCCGCTGGTGGCGATCGTGCTCGCCGTGACGGCGTGCGCGGCGGAGCCGGGTGAGGACGCCGAACCCACGCCCACGCCGTCGTCGCCGGCGGCGACCCCGGACGCCGTCGAGATGCCCGACACCCCGGCCGGCCGCCAGGCCGACTGGGTGCTCGCGGAGCTCGAGGCGGACGCGAGCACCACGTCGGACGAGGCCATCGAGCGCTTCTCGGCCGCCTTCCTCGCCGCCGCACCGGTCGAGACGCTGCTGCCTGTCTTCGACCAGCTCCGCGCGGCGGCGCCGTGGACGCCGATCGACCTCGAGGGCAGCGACGAGGCGCTCCGGGTCGTCCTCACGAGCTCGGCGCAGGACCTCGCGATGGACCTCGCGGTGGACGCGGACGGTCGCATCTCGACGCTCTTCTTCTCGGAACCGCCCCCGCCGCACGACCCGGCCACCTCCTGGGAGGGTCTGGTCGAGGACGTCGAGGAGCTGGGAGCCAGCACGTCGCTGCTCGTGGCGGACGTCTCGTCCGACGGCGAGTGCGTCCCCCGGGACGGCATGCCGGCCGGGTCGTCCGCCGACGAGCCGCTGCCCATCGGCTCGATGGTCAAGCTCTACGTGCTCGGCGCGGTGGTCGACGCCGTCGGCCGGGGCGACCTCGACTGGACCACGCCGCTGACCGTGACCGACGACGTCCGCTCGCTTCCCTCGGGACGCCTGCAGGACGAGCCGACCGGGACGCAGGTGACCGTCCAGGAGGCTGCCGAGCTGATGATCTCCATCAGCGACAACACCGCCACGGACCTGCTCGTGCACGCCGTCGGACGTGAGCAGGTCGAGCGGGCGGTGGCCGAGATGGCGCACCACGACCCCGACGCGCTCGCGCCCCTCCCGACCACGAGGGAGCTGTTCTGGCTCGGCTGGGGCGGTGGTCCGGAGCTCCGCGAGCGCTGGGCCGCGGCCGACGGGGCGGGCCGCCGCGCGCTCCTCGCCGAGGCACCCGCCGGACCGCTCGCCGTCGACGTCGCGTCGATGGGCACCACGGTCGTCTGGCCCTCGGGCGTCGACTGGTTCGCCACGGCGAGCGACCTGTGCGCCGCGCACGTCGCGCTCGCCGAGCGAGCCGGCACCCCGCACGGCGAACCGGTGACGCAGATCATGTCCGCGAACCCCGGCGTCGAGGTCGACGGCGAGGAGTGGCCCTACGTCGCGTTCAAGGGCGGCAGCTCCGTCGGGACGATGGGCGGCTCCTGGTACGCCGAGGACGACGACGGCGACGCACTCGTCGTCGTGCTCCAGACCGCAGCGACCGACGTGGCCGACGCCGTGCCCGCCGAGACCCTCGTCCACGTGGCCGAGGACGCGTTCCGGCTCGCTGCCGAGGACTGAGGCGCGACCCGGCCTGACCTGACCCGGCCCGGCCCGGCCCGTCAGGCCCGTCAGGCCCGTCAGGCCACGGGCACCGTGCCCGCCAGGACCTCGGCGGCGGCCCGCGTGTTCACGACCGCGGCGCCGTGAGCGGCGAGGAAGGGACCGGAGGTCAGCGCCCCGTCGTCGGGCATGCCGACGGCGACCACGACGGCGTCGGGCCGGGCCGCGAGCACCTCGGTCACCCACCCCGTCTGCCACGCGCTGCGGTACGCGTCGCGCACCGCGAGCACGAGCGGACGCCCGTGCGCGCGTGCGACGACGCGTGCCGCCGCCTCTCCCCCGTCCACGACGGCGACCGCCTCGGCGAGAAGGTGGTGCTCGGCCAGCGCCTCGGCCACGGACCACTTGGCGTCGCCGACGGCCATGTTCGCCTCGGCCCTCAGCTCCGCGACGACCGCCGGCGCCGTCAGGGGGCTCACGACGGCGGCGCGGACGGCGCGGCGTGCGGCCTCGAGCCCCGCACCAGGTCCGGGTGCGGGAGCGTCGGCACGACCCGCGGGACCTGCACCAGCCGGCGGCGCGAGCCGCGCCCTCAGCGC
>NZ_JACVQL010000255.1 GCF_019733465.1 Actinotalea ferrariae
CGTCCCAGCCCTCGGCGAGGCACGCCGCCGCGGCGCGCGGGGCCGACGCGGGCAGGGGCCTCGCGTCCGCCCGCCAGGCGCGCATGGCGTCGACGCCGCTGAACACCGGCAGCGCCGTGCGGCCGTCGGGCGTGCGGAGCGCCACCACGCCGGCGGACGCCTCCTTGTCGACGTGCAGGCCCGCCGACGTCGTCCCGCTCGCCTCGAGCTCGGCCAGCACCGGCACGAGGAGCCGCGCGCCCGCCAGGGCCGCCACGAGCTCCGCACCCGCGCGCGTGCCCGGCTCGTGCGCGGAGAGGCCGGCGACCAGGCGCGGGTCCGCCGAGCCGTCGTCGCCCGCGTACGGCGACGTCGGCGGCAGCGCGCGTCCCGCCACTACGGGCGCCCGGCGACGTCCAGGGCCTGCGGCAGCGTGAAGGCCCCGGCGTAGAGGGCCTTGCCCACGATCGCGCCCTCGACGCCCTCGGTCACCAGGCCGCGCAGCGCGACGAGGTCGTCGAGGCTCGAGATACCGCCCGAGGCGACCACGGGCGCGTCGGTGCGCGAGCAGACCTCGCGCAGCAGCTCGACGTTCGGCCCGCGCAGCGTGCCGTCCTTCGTGACGTCGGTGACGACGTAGCGCGAACACCCGGCGGCGTCGAGGCGCTCGAGCACCTCCCACAGGTCGCCGCCCTCGCGCGTCCAGCCGCGTGCGGCGAGCGTCGTGCCGCGGACGTCGAGACCGACCGCGACGGCGTCGCCGTGGCGCGCGATGACCTCGGCGGTCCACTCGGGGTTCTCGAGCGCCGCCGTCCCCAGGTTGACGCGCGTGCAGCCCGTCGCGAGCGCACGCTCCAGGGACGCGTCGTCGCGGATGCCGCCCGACATCTCGACCTTCACGTCGAGCGCGCCGACGACCTCGGCGAGCAGCTCGGCGTTCGAGCCCCGGCCGAACGCGGCGTCGAGGTCGACGAGGTGGATCCACTCGGCACCGCCGGCCTGCCAGTCGAGCGCGGCCTGCAGCGGGCTCCCGTACGAGGTCTCGGAACCCGCCTCACCCTGGACGAGGCGGACCGCCTGCCCGTCGGCGACGTCCACGGCGGGCAGGAGCTGAAGTCGGTCCATGCGGTTGCTCAGTGTCCCTTCAGGGTGGTGACCCAGTTCTCGAGGAGGTGGGCGCCGGCGTCGCCGGACTTCTCGGGGTGGAACTGGGTGGCCGCGAGCGGACCGTTCTCCACGGCCGCCACGAAGCGCTCGCCGTGCTCGGACCACGTCACGCGCGGAGGCGTCAGCCGTCCGCCGCCCAGCGGCGGCATCTCGCGAACGCCGTAGGAGTGCACGAAGTAGAAGCGCTCGTCCTCGACGCCGGCGAAGAGCTCGCTGCCGTCCTCGGGCTCGACCGTCGACCAGCCCATGTGGGGCACCACGGGCGCGTCGAGCTTCTCGACCACGCCCGGCCACTCGCCGAGGCCCTCGGTGCGCTCACCGTGCTCGACGCCCTCGGCGAACATGACCTGCATCCCGACGCAGATGCCGAGCACGGGCCGGCCGCCCGCCAGCCGGCGGTCGATGATCTGGTCGCCGCGCACGGCGCGCAGGCCCGCCATGACCGCGGCGAAGGCACCGACGCCGGGGACGACGAGCCCGTCGGCCTCGGCAGCAGCGACCGGGTCCGCGGTCAGCTCGACCTCGGCCCCGACCCGCTCGAGCGCCCGGGTCGCCGAGCGCACGTTGCCGAAGCCGTAGTCCAGGACGACCACGCGCGGAGAGCTCACCGGACGATCCTACGTGCGGTCGCGGGGTGGGGTCGGCCTGTCCAGATCGCGCGGGACCCGGCGCAGTCGGGTCGCGACGACGCCTCCCGGCGGGTCAGCTCCTGCGGCGCCCGGCGCGCGCGGCGGCCGCCAGGATGCGCGCGGCACGCCATCGCGACATGCCCACCGAGCTCACGGCTCCCGGCAGGTCGGCGGCCCGGACCTGGCCGAGCAGGATCTGCTCGACCTCGGGCGGTGCGCCGTCGAGGACGAGGGCGGGAGACATCTCCTCCTCCTGCCTGCCGCCGCTCCACCGCCCCGCCGTCATCCGCCCGGCCCGCTGGGTCACGAGGAGCACGGGTGTGTTCTGCAGCAGCTGGGAGACGACCTGGGCGGCGAGCTCCGGGTCACCGACGCCCGTCGAGCGGCACGCAGCGAGGGCGCCGATCGGGGTCGGCACCGCGTCGACCGGCACCTTGCTCATCGCGCACGCCGCCGCGAGCCCCTCGGGGACTAAGACCTGCGTCAGGACGACGGCGGCGGCCGGGAGCTCGGCCTCGCCCCCGGGTCCCGCGCCGTCGGGCGCCGTCACAGCGCACCCTTCGTGGAGGGCACGCCCTCCACGCGCGGGTCGCGCTCGACGGCGGCCCGGAGCGCGCGCGCGAGCGCCTTGAACTGCGCCTCGACGATGTGGTGCGGGTCGCGCCCGGCGAGCACGCGCATGTGGATGCAGATGCCCGCGTGGTGGGCGATCGACTCGAGCACGTGGCGCGTCAGGGACCCGGTGAAGTGCCCGCCGATGAGGTGGTACTCCTGCCCGGCGGGCTCGCCCGAGTGCACGAGGTACGGCCGGCCCGAGACGTCGACGACCGCCTGCGCGAGCGCCTCGTCGAGCGGCACGAGCGCGTCGCCGAAGCGGCCGATGCCGGACTTGTCGCCGAGCGCCTCGCGGAGCGCCTCGCCGAGGGCGATGGCGACGTCCTCGACCGTGTGGTGGGCGTCGATGTGGGTGTCCCCCGTCGCCCGCACGGTGAGGTCCACGAGCGAGTGCTTGCCGAGCGCGGTGAGCATGTGGTCGTAGAACGGCACGGACGTCGAGATCTCCGTGCGCCCCGTCCCGTCGAGGTCGATCTCGACGACGACGCTGGACTCCGACGTCGTGCGCTCGACGCGCGCCGTCCGACGCGCGCCGGCCTCGCTGACACTGCCTGCGGTCACAGTCCTGCCACCTCCACCAGGGCGTCCTGGAACGCCGCCATCTCCGCCGGGGTCCCGATCGAGACCCGCAGCCACCCGTCCGGGCCCACCTCGCGGATGAGCACCCCACGGTCGAGCAGACCCTGCCAGACCGCGTGCCGGTCGTCGAACATGCCGAACAGCACGAAGTTCGCGTCGGTCTCGGCCACCGTCAGGCCCCGGGACCGCAACCAGTCCACGGTCGCGTCGCGCTCCGCGCGGAGCGACCCGACCTGCGCCATGAGCTCGTCGGCGTGCGCGAGCGCGGCGCGCGCGACGGCCTGCGTCACCGCGGAGAGGTGGTACGGGAGGCGGACGACCCGGAGCGCGTCCACGAGCGCCGGCGCGGCGGCGAGGTAGCCGACGCGCGCCCCGGCGAGCCCGAACGCCTTGGACATCGTCCGGCTCACCGCCAGGTGCGGGTGGTCGGCGAGCAGCTCGAGCGCCGACGGCGTGCCCGACCGACGGAACTCGCCGTAGGCCTCGTCGACGACGACGACGCAGCCGCCCGGCACACGGTCCGCCGCACTCAGCAGGGCGCGCACCGTAGCCGGGGTGAGCGCGGTCCCCGTCGGGTTGTTGGGGCTCGCGAGCAGGACGACGGACGGCGCGTGCTCCTCGACCGCCGCGACCGCCCGGTCGACGTCGAGCGTGAAGTCCTCGGCACGCCGCGCCGTCACCCACGCGGTCGACGTGTCGCGCGCGTACTCGGGGTACATCGAGTAGGTCGGTGCGAAGGAGAGCGCGGTCCGGCCCGGCCCGCCGAACGCCTGGAGCAGGTGCAGCATGACCTCGTTCGAGCCGTTCGCCGCCCAGATGCCCTCCGGGGCGACGCGCACGCCGGACTCGCGCGCCAGGTACGCCGCGAGGTCGGTGCGCAGGGGCAGGAAGTCGCGGTCCGGGTAGCGGTTGAGCCCCGAGGCCGCCTCGGCGACGGCGCGCGCGACGTCGGCGACCACGGCCTCGGACGGCGGGTACGGGTTCTCGTTGACGTTCAGCAGCACGGGGACGTCGAGCTGCGGGGCCCCGTAGGGCTCGAGGCCCCGGAGCTCCGGGCGCAGCGGGAGGCTCGGGGTCACGCGCCGATCGTAGCCAGCCGTGCCGGCCCGCCCGGCGGGCGTCCGCCGCTACGCGACGCGCTCGAGGTCGAGCACGCGCCGGCCGTCCTGCTCCACGAAGCCCACCGCGCGCAGGTACCGCTCGGACGCCGCCATGCCCGGGGACGCGACGACGCGGCGGGTACCGAGGGCGGCGAAGGGGCCGTCCGGCCGGAAGACGAACTCGCCCGGCGTGAAGTCGCGGTAGGCGGGCAGCACGTAGTCGAGCACGACCTGCTGCTCGGCGGGCCGGTCGCCCGCCCGGGTGAGCACCACGCCGACGACCGTGTCCGCCGTGCTGACGACGAAGGCGTGGTCGCACGCCGCCGCGACGTCCGACGGCAGGTCCGGGTTGAACGTGCGGATGTCCCCCGCGTGGCGCTCGAGGAGGTGCCGCAGGAACGGCTCGTCGAGGCCGATCGGCACCGCGTCGTAGGTGCGGTCGTCGTGACGGCGGCGCACCATCCGCGCGATGACCCCGAGGTTGATAGCGACGAGCACCACGTTCATCGCCGCCATGGGCCAGACGCCCACGGCCGCGTTGTAGCCGATGAGGACGACGCACGAGACCGTGTTGAGCACGCGGAAGCGCATGACCCGCGTCTGCAGCAGCGAGACCACGAGCAGCGCGGAGCCCAGCCAGCCCACGACCTCGAGCACCGGCACGTCACCCTCCCGTCGGACCGCGCGCCGTGCGCGGACGGGACGTCGTCGTCCCGCGGCGATCCTAGGGCCGCTCGGCCAGGGCCTCGCGCACCCATCGCTCGACGAGCCCGGCGACCACCTCGGGCGTGACGACCTCCGCGTGGTCGACGCCCGGCAGCAGGGCGACCTCGACGTCGTGCCCGCCGGCCACCAGGTCGTCGGCGAGGGCGGTCGTGAACGAGGTCGGCACGACGTCGTCGTCCTCGCCGTGCACGAGGAGCGCCGGCAGCTCGGGGCGCTCGTCCGCCCACGTGTGCGGGTTGCCCGCCTCCCACGCCTCGGGCGCCCCGGCGGCGTCGGTGCCGAAGAGGTTGCGCGCCATGCCGCCCGTGCGGGCGACGTCGTACGGGCCGGCGAGGCCCACGACGCCGTCGGCCTCGTGCGGCTCGTGCTCGCACGCGGACCGGGTTGCGGCGTCGTCGGTCGCCTCGCCGGTGGCGTCGTCCGTCGCTCCGTCGGTCGTCCGGGGCGCCAGGGCCGTGAGGACGGCGAGGTGCGCACCCGCGGAGTGGCCCACGGGGACGACGGGGACGCCGGGCACCTGCGCGGCGGCGTACGCGACCGCGCACGCCACGTCGTCGGCGGGCTCCGGCCAGCTGCTCCCGCTGCTCGCGGTCCCGTAGGTCACCGTGACCACGGCCAGCCCGGCGTCGACGAGCGCGTCCGCGAGTGGCGCGAGGCCGCCGGGGTGCGCCGTGGACCAGCTGCCGCCCGGCACGAGCAGGACGACGGCGTCCGGGTCGCCGTCCGGCAGGTCGGTGGTGGCCGCGAGGCCGGGGCGGTACTCCTCGGGACCGGTGGTCGCGGCCGTGCCCGGGCCGCCGGTCGTCGTGCAGCCGGCCAGCGCGGCGGCCACGGCTGCCAGGGCGCCGGCGACGGCCACGGCGGACGTGCGCGGGGTCATGGGGACGAGTGTGCGCCTGTGAACGACGGTCCGGCGCGTCACCGGTGCGGGGCACACTTGCCGGGTGCCCCACGCCCCGAGCCCCGCCCCCGGACCGACCGACGTCGCACGCGAGCCCGCGGCGGCTCCCCTGCGCGCGCAGGCCGAGGAGGCGCTGCGCCGCCTCGTCGGACGGCCGGACGCGCGCCTGCGCGACGACCAGTGGGCGGCGATCGACGCGCTCGTGACCGGGCGCCGGCGGGCGCTCGTCGTGCAGCGCACCGGCTGGGGCAAGTCCGCGGTGTACTTCGTCGCGACGGCGCTGCTGCGTGCGCAGGGCGCCGGCCCGACCGTGATCGTCTCGCCGCTGCTCGCCCTCATGCGCAACCAGGTCGACGCCGCGCGCCGCGCGGGCATCCGCGCCGAGACCATCAACTCGGCGAACACCGAGGAGTGGGAGGCGGTCCACGCGCGCGTCGCCGCCGGCGAGACCGACGTCCTGCTCGTCTCGCCCGAGCGCCTCAACAACCCCGGCTTCCGGGACGAGGTGCTCCCCCGCCTCGCGACCGACGCGGGGCTGCTCGTCGTCGACGAGGCGCACTGCGTCTCGGACTGGGGCCACGACTTCCGGCCCGACTACCGGCGCATCCGCACGCTGCTCGGCGAGCTCCCCGCCGGCACGCCCGTGCTCGCGACGACCGCGACCGCGAACGAGCGGGTGACCCGCGACGTCGCCGAGCAGCTGGCCGCGGGCATGCGGACGACCGACGGCTCGAGGCCCGCGGGCGACGTCCTCGTGCTGCGCGGCTCGCTCGACCGCGAGAGCCTCGCGCTCGCGGTGCGCGAGCTCCCGGACCACGCGTCGCAGCTCGCGTGGCTGACGCGCAACCTCCCGAGGTTCGACGGCTCGGGCATCGTCTACTGCCTCACGGTCGCCGCGGCCGAGCAGGTCGCCGCCCACCTGCGTGGCGCCGGCCTGCCGGTGCGTGCCTACACGGGCCAGACGGACCCGGCGGAGCGGCTCGAGTGCGAGCAGGACCTGCTGGCGAACCGGGTCAAGGCCCTCGTCGCGACGTCGGCCCTCGGGATGGGCTTCGACAAGCCCGACCTCGCGTTCGTCGTCCACCTCGGCGCGCCGAGCTCCCC
Source organism: Actinotalea ferrariae (assembly GCF_019733465.1). Taxonomy (GTDB): domain Bacteria; phylum Actinomycetota; class Actinomycetes; order Actinomycetales; family Cellulomonadaceae; genus Actinotalea; species Actinotalea ferrariae_A. The sequence continues at coordinate 6,801 of NZ_JACVQL010000255.1, forward strand.
CATCGCGTACTACCAGCAGGTGGGCCGCGCGGGTCGCGCCACCGCGAGGGCCGACGTCGTGCTGCTGCCCGGCCGCGACGACCGCGCGATCTGGGACTGGTTCGCGTCCATGGCGTTCCCGCCCGAGCGCGACGTCCGCGAGACCCTCGCGGCGCTCGACCAGGACGGTGGCGCGCTCTCGACCGCGGCGCTCGAGCCGCGCGTCAGCCTGCGCCGCGGCCGGCTCGAGACGATGCTCAAGGTGCTCGACGTCGATGGCGCCGTGCAGCGCGTGCGCGGTGGGTGGCGCTCGACCGGGGAGCCCTGGGAGTACGACGCCGAGCGCTACGCCCGCGTCGCCGCGACCCGGGGCTCCGAGGCGCAGTCGATGCTCGAGTACGTCGCGACGACGGGCTGCCGGATGGCCTTCCTGCGCGCGGCGCTCGACGACGCGGAGCTCGAAGCGGGGTGGGCGTGCGGACGCTGCGACCGGTGCACCGGGACGACGGCGGACACCGTGCCCGACGAGGCCGCGGTCGAGGCCGCGCGAGGCGCCCTGTCAGTGCCGGGGGTCGAGCTCACGCCGCGCCGGCAGTGGCCGAGCGGCATGTCGGCCCTCGGGGTGCCGCTCTCGGGCCGGATCGGTGCCGACGTCGGCGCCGAGCCGGGACGCGCCGTCGCACGGCTCGACGCCCTCGGCCTCGGCGGCGCCCTGCGCGCCCTCTTCGCGGTCGGCCCGGACGCGACGCCGGACGGTCCCCTCCCGGTCGCCCTGCGTGCCCCGGTGACCGCCGTCCTCGACGCGTGGGGGCTGGGACACGTGGACGGCGTGGTCGTGGTGCGGTCGACCTCCCGCCCGCAGCTCGTCGAGCACCTCGCCTCGGGCGTCGCGCGGCACCTCGGCGTGCCGGTGGTCGGGGCCGTCGCGGCGCCGCCCGGCACGCCGCCGTCGCGGCACGACGTCAACAGCGCCCAGCGGCTGGCCGACGTGGTGCGGCGGCTCGATCTGGACCTGGGGCCCGCGGCGCGCGAGGGCCTGCCCGGCCGGACGGTCGTGCTCGTCGACGACCGCTACGACACGGGCTGGACCGTCACCGTCGCGGCACGCCTGCTCCGCGAGGCTGGCGCGGCGGCCGTGCACCCGTTCACGCTCGCCCTCGGCTGAGCGGGCGTGGGCGTCAGCGGCCGAAGCGCACCTGGACCGCCTCGCCGTGGGCCGGCAGGTCCTCGTCGCCCGCGAGGGCCACGATCCGCTCGGCGACCTCCGCCAGCGCGTCCGCCCCGTACTCGACCACCTGCACGGGCCGCAGGAAGCTGTGCACGCCGAGCCCGCTGCCGTAGTGGGCGCAGCCGCCGGTGGGCAGCACGTGGTTCGAGCCGGCCATGTAGTCCCCGAGCGAGACAGGTGAGTACGGGCCGACGAAGATCGCCCCGGCGCTCGTGACGCGGTCCGCGACCGCGGCCGCGTCCGCGGTCTGGATCTCGAGGTGCTCCGCGCCGTAGGCGTTGACGACCGCGAGCCCCTGGTCGACGTCGTCCACGAGCACGACCGCGGACTGCGGGCCGGACAGCGCCGTCGCCACGCGCTCGCTGTGCCGGGTCGACGCGACGACCTGCGGGAGGAGCGCCTCCACCGCCTCGGCGAGCGCCTCGGAGTCGGTCACCAGCACCGAGGCCGACGTCGGGCCGTGCTCGGCCTGCGAGACGAGGTCCGCTGCGACGTGCGCCGGGTCCGCGCCCGCGTCGGCGAGCACGGCGATCTCGGTGGGGCCGGCCTCGGAGTCGATGCCCACGACGCCGCGCACGAGCCGCTTGGCCGCCGTGACGTACTGGTTGCCCGGACCGGTGACGACGTCCACCGGCTCGCACAGGACCGAGCCGTCGCGCTCGTCCTCGCCGTCGGCCCCGTAGGCGAGCATCGCGACCGCCTGCGCGCCGCCGACCGCGTACACCTCGGTGACCCCGAGCAGGGCGCAGGCCGCGAGGATCGTGGGGTGCGGCAGCCCGCCGTTGTCCTTCTGCGGCGGGCTCGTCACCGCGAGGGACACGACGCCCGCCTCCTGCGCGGGCACGACGTTCATCACGACCGAGGAGGGGTAGACCGCGAGCCCGCCCGGCACGTAGAGGCCGACGCGCCGCACGGGGAGCCAGCGCTGGCGCACCTGCGCGCCCGGGCCGAGGTCGACGCTCATCGGCGCCGGCACCTGCGCCGCGTGCACGGCCCGCACGCGGCGGATCGCCTCCTCGAGCGCGGCACGCACGTCGGGTGCGAGCCCGTCGAGCGCGGACGCCAGCGCCTCGGCCGGCACGCGGAGGTGGTCGGGGCGGACGCCGTCGAACCGCTCGCCGAGGTCGCGGAGCGCGGCGGCTCCGCGGCGACGCACGTCCTCGAGGATCGGGGCGACGCGTTCGGCCGCACCCGCCACGTCGAGCTCGGGCCGGGGCAGGGCGCTGGTCAGCTCGCGCCGGCTCAGGGTCCGGCCGCGGAGGTCGATGCGAGAGATCACGCCGCGAGTCTAGGTCGCCGTCCCCGCCGCCCGCGGAGGTCGTCCGCCGCCGCCGACCGGGGAGCAGTCCGTCCAGCTGCCGCCGGCCGCGGCGCGTCCTGGCAGACTCGGCACGTGGACCACCAGGACGCCCAGGACGTGCCCGTCGACGAGGCCGGCATCCGGCTCGGCCAGTTCCTCAAGCTCGCCGGGATCGCCGAGTCCGGCGCCCACGCGCGCACCCTGCTGGCCGAGGGCGAGGTGAGCGTCGCCGGTGAGGTCGAGCAGCGCCGCGGGCGCCAGCTCGCGCACGGTGACGTCGTCGTCGTGTCGCTCCCCGACGGCGAGCACGCCTTCCGCGTCGCCTGACCGGCCTGCCGCGACGCTGTCAGCGCGTCATGTAGTCCGAGCCGAGCACCCGGTCGGCCACGACCCGGACGACCACGCGACGCGGGTCGTGCTCGAGCTGCCGGTAGCGGCGCGCGTAGCGCCGGACCGCGTCGGCGACCTCGTCCGCATCGGTCTCCACGGTGGCCGTCCCCTCGAACGTCAGCCACCGCCCGCCGTCGACCTGGCACACGGCGACCCTGGCCACCCCAGCGGCGGCCACGGCGCGGCGGATGTTGCTCACCTTGGCCGACGTCACCCGGGTGGTGATCCGCAGCACCCCGCCGTCGGGGTCCCACGTGAAGCCGACGGGGACCACGTGCGGGGTGCCGTCGGGCCGCAGCGTCGTGAGGGTCGCCAGGTGCCGCTCGGTCACGAAGACGTGCTGCTCCGGCGTCAGGTGGATCACCGGGCGAGTCTAGGTCGCCCCTCCACCGCGCCCCGACCGGCGCGGCCGCCGCTCAGCCCGCGAGGCAGCCCGGTCCGAGCAGCACCTTGAGGTCCGCGAACAGCGCGGGTGACCGGTCGATGCGCAGGCCCTCCTCGAGCCGCATGACGGTCGAGCGGCCCGGCTGCGTGAGCTTGAGATGCACCTCCGTGACACCGGGGTGCGTGGAGAGCACCTCCCGGAGGCGCTCGACGACCGGCGGCGTGCACCGCGAGACGGGGAGCGTGATCATCACCGGCTTCGTCTCCACGGCCGAGACGTCGGGCAGCCAGACCTCGACGGCCTGGAGCTGCATCGTCTCGTCACGGCGGCGGACCCGGCCCCGCACCGTGATCACCGCGTCCTCGGCCAGCACGGTCGAGTAGGCGAGGTAGGTCTCGCCGAAGAACATGATCTCGACGGACCCGTCGATGTCCTCGAGCGTGACCGCCGCCCAGGGGTTGCCGTTCTTCGACATCTTGCGCTGCAGCGACGTGACCAGGCCGCAGACCGTGACCATGGACCCGTCGGCGCGGGCGTCGTCCGCCATGAGCGTCGCGATCGAGCAGTCCGCGGCGGCCGCGAGCACGTGCTCGAGCCCGGAGAGCGGGTGGTCGGAGACGTAGAGGCCGAGCATCTCCCGCTCGAACGCCAGGCGCTGCTTCTTGTCCCAGTCGGGGACGTCCGGGACGTCGACCGTGAACGTCAGCCCCGCGTCGTCGTCGTCCCCTCCGAACCCCGCGAACAGGTCGAACTGGCCCTCTGCCTCCTTGCGCTTGACCCCGACGACGGCGTCGACGGCCTGCTCGTGGACGAGCAGCAGGGCGCGGCGGCTGGGCGCGAGCGAGTCGAACGCGCCGGCCTTGATGAGCGACTCGATGGTGCGCTTGTTGCAGACGACCGCGGGCACCTTGTCGAGGAAGTCGGTGAACGACGTGAAGTCGCCCTTCGCCTCCCGGGCCGCCACGATCGCGTCGACGACGTTCGCGCCGACGTTCCGCACCGCCGTCAGGCCGAAGCGGATGTCCTTGCCGACGGCGGTGAAGTTGGCCGACGACGAGTTGACGTCGGGGGGCAGCACCGTGATGCCCATGTGACGGCACTCGCCCAGGTAGAGGGCCGACTTGTCCTTGTCGTCGCGCACGCTCGTGAGCAGCGCGGCCATGTACTCGGTCGGGTAGTTCGCCTTGAGGTACGCCGTCCAGTACGAGACGACGCCGTACGCGGCCGAGTGGGCCTTGTTGAAGGCGTAGTCGGAGAAGGGCAGCAGGATGTCCCACAGCGTCTTGACGGCGTCCATCGAGTAGCCGCGCTCCTGCATGCCCGCCGAGAAGCCGGCGAACTGCTTGTCCAGCTCCTCCTTCTTCTTCTTGCCCATCGCGCGCCGCAGGATGTCGGCCTGGCCGAGGCTGTACCCCGCGACCTTCTGCGCGATGGCCATCACCTGCTCCTGGTACACGATCAGGCCGTAGGTCTGGCCCAGGATCTCCGCGAGCGGCTCCGCCAGCTCCGGATGGATGGGCACGACCGGCTGGGCGCCGTTCTTGCGCAGCGCGTAGTTGGTGTGCGAGTTCGCACCCATCGGGCCCGGCCGGTAGAGCGCGCCGACGGCGGAGATGTCCTCGAAGTTGTCGGGGCGCATGAGCCGGAGCAGGGTGCGCATGCCGCCGCCGTCGAGCTGGAACACGCCCAGCGTGTCGCCGCGGCCGAGCAGCTCGAAGGTCGCCGGGTCGTCGAGCGTGAGGTCCTCGAGGACGACCGGGTCCTTGCCGTTCATCTCGATGTTCGCCAGGGCGTCGTCGAGGATCGTCAGGTTGCGGAGCCCCAGGAAGTCCATCTTGATGAGGCCGAGGCCCTCGCAGGTCGGGTAGTCGAACTGCGTGATGACCGCGCCGTCCTGGGGGCGCCGCATGATCGGGATGATGTCGATCAGCGGCTCGCTCGACATGATCACGCCGGCCGCGTGCACACCCCACTGGCGCTTGAGCCCCTCGATGCCCTTGGCGAGCTCCACGACGCGCTGCGCGTCGGGGTCCGCCGCGTGGACCTGACGGAACTCCTCGGCCTCGTTGTAGCGCTTGTCCGCCGGGTCGAAGATCCCGGTGAGGCTGATGTCCTTGCCCATGATTGCGGGCGGCATCGCCTTGGTGAGCTTCTCCCCCATGGCGAACGGGAAGCCGAGCAGCCGGCTCGAGTCCTTGAGCGCCTGCTTGGCCTTGATGGTGCCGTAGGTGACGATCTGCGCGACCCGGTCCTCGCCGTACTTCTCGGTGACGTAGCGGATGACCTCGCCGCGCCGGCGCTCGTCGAAGTCGACGTCGAAGTCAGGCATCGAGACGCGGTCCGGGTTGAGGAAGCGCTCGAAGATGAGGCCGTGCTGGAGCGGGTCGAGGTCGGTGATCCGCATCGCGTAGGCGGCCATCGAGCCGGCGCCGGAACCACGCCCCGGACCGACGCGGATCCCGTTGTCCTTGGCCCAGTTGATGAAGTCCGCGACGACCAGGAAGTAGCCGGGGAAGCCCATCCCGGTGATGACCTCGGTCTCGAACTCGGCCTGGCGGCGCACGTCGTCCGGGATGCCGTCCGGGTAGCGCACGTGCAGACCGCGCTCGACCTCCTTGACGAACCACGACGTCTCGTCCTCCCCCGGTGGGCAGGGGTAGTTCGGCATGTAGTTCGCCGACGTGTTGAACGAGACCTCGCACTGCTCGGCGAGCAGGAGCGTGTTGTCGCAGGCCTCAGGGAGCTCGTCCCAGATGCGCCGCATCTCCTCGGCCGACTTCACGTAGTAGCCGTCGCCGTCGAACTTGAACCGGTCCGGGTCGGAGAGGGTAGACCCCGAGTTGATCGCGAGCAGCGCCTCCTGGAACGAGGCGTCCTCGCGGCGCGTGTAGTGCAGGTCGTTGGTCGCGAGGAGCGGGGCGCCGATCTCCTGCGCGATGCGCAGCAGGTCCTTCTGCACGCGCGTCTCGATGTCGAGCCCGTGGTCCATGAGCTCGACGAAGAAGTGGTCCCTGCCGAAGATGTCCTGCAGCTCGCCCGCCGCGCGCAGGGCCTCGTCGTAGTGACCGAGGCGCAGGCGGGTCTGGATCTCCCCCGAGGGGCAGCCCGACGACGCGATCAGGCCCGACGCGTACGTCGAGAGCAGCTCGCGGTCCATGCGCGGCCACTTGCCCATCTGCCCGTCGAGCGACGCGAGCGAGCTCGCGCGGAACAGGTTGTGCAGGCCCTCGTTGTTGCGGGCCCACATCGTCAGGTGCGTGTAGGCGCCGCTCGCCGAGACGTCGTCGTCCTTCTGGTGCGCCTCGCCCCACTTGACGCGGGTCTTGTCGAACCGGCTCGTCCCCGGGGTGACGTAGGCCTCGACGCCGATGATCGGCTTGATCCCCGCCTTGCGCGCCTTGTTCCAGAAGTCGTACGCACCGAACAGGTAGCCGTGGTCGGTCGTCGCGATCGCCGTCTGGCCCTGCCGGGACACCTCGGCGAACAGCTCGTCCAGCTTGGCCGCGCCGTCGAGCATCGAGTACTCGGTGTGGACGTGCAGGTGGACGAAGTCGGAACCTGCGGCAGTCATGCGCCGATTCTAGGTGGGGTCACCGACACTCCCGGACGTCGCCCGCAGCCCCGCAGGTCGCGGGCGTGGCGTCGTCAGCCGCTGCCGCGCAGGAGGTCCCAGGCGTGCTGCAGGTCCGCCGGGTACGCGCTCGTGACCTCGGTCCACGCGCCCGTGCCGGGGTGCTCGAAGCCGAGCCGCATCGCGTGCAGCCACTGCCGCTTCAGCCCGAGCCGGGTCGCGAGCGCCGGGTCCGCCCCGTACGTCGTGTCCCCCACGCACGGGTGCCGCAGCGCCGCCATGTGGACCCGGATCTGGTGCGTCCGCCCGGTCTCGAGGTGGATCTCCAGGAGCGAGGCGGACGGGACCATCTCGAGCACCTCGTAGTGCGTGACCGAGGGCTTGCCCGACTCGGTGACCGCGAACTTCCAGTCGGACGTCGGGTGCCGGCCGATGGGCGCGTCGACCGTGCCCTGCGTCGGCTCGGGGTGTCCCTGGACCACCGCGTGGTAGACCTTCTCGACCGTGCGCTCCTTGAAGGCGCGCTTGAGCAGCGTGTAGGCCCGCTCGCTCTTGGCGACGACCATGATGCCCGATGTCCCGACGTCGAGCCGGTGCACGACGCCCTGGCGCTCGGCCGCCCCCGACGTCGAGACGCGGTAGCCGGCCGCGGCGAGCGCACCGACCACCGTGGGGCCCGACCAGCCGGGCGAGGCGTGCGCCGCGACACCGACCGGCTTGTCGACGACCACGACGTCGTCGTCGTCCAGGAGCACGCGCATGCCCGGCACGGGCTCGGCCGCGGCGCTCGCCGCCGCGGCGACGGGCCCGTCGAGCGCCTCGACGTCGACCTCGAGCCACGAGCCCGGCACGAGCCGGTCGGACTTGCCGACGGTACGGCCGTCGAGGGTCACGGCCCCGGCGGCCGCGAGGTCCGCCGCGCGCGTCCGGGAGACGCCGAGGAGGCGCGAGAGCCCGGCGTCGACGCGCTCGCCGCCCAGCCCGTCCGGCACGGGCAGCGACCGCAGACCGCTCACTCCTCGCCCCGCGCCGGCTCGGCGGGCGCGTCGGCCGTGGCGAGCGCGTCGTCGTCCGCGGGCGTCCCGTCCTCGGACGACTCGCCCTCGCGCGACCCGTCGATCCCGATGCCGCGCAGGCTCAGCAGGATGATCAGGCCGGCCGCACCGACGATCGCGATGTCCGCGACGTTGCCCACGAACCAGTCCGCGTACGCGATGAAGTCGACGACGTGACCCCGCCCGATGCCGGGTGGACGCGTGAACCGGTCGACCAGGTTGCCGAGCGCACCGCCGAGCAGCAGACCGAACGCGACCGTCCAGCTCGCCGAGCCCAGGCGGTTCGAGACCCGCAGGACGACCACCGACACCGCGATCGCGGCGACGGTGAGCACCCACGTCATACCCGTCGCGATGCCCAGGGCGGCGCCGGGGTTGTGCAGGAGGGTGAGCCCGAGGAGGTCCCCGAGCACGGGCGTGCGCTCACCCTCGGTGAACGTGCGCAGCGCCCAGGCCTTGGTCAGCTGGTCCACGACCAGGACGGCTCCCGCGAGGAGGAGGACCCCCAGGACCAGACGCGGGCGTGCCGGCCGTGACGTCACGCTCAGCGACGCTCCTGACGTGCCTTGCACGTGACGCACAGCGTCGCCCGCGGGAACGCCTGGAGGCGCGCCTTGCCGACCGCCTGCCCGCACGACTCGCACGTGCCGAAGCCCGGCGCGCCGACGCGCTCGAGGGCGTGCGTGTTCTGCTCGAGCAGGTCGCGCGTGTTGAGCACGAGCGTCAGCTCCTGCTCGCGCTCGAGCGCGCTCGAGCCGGAGTCGGCCTGGTCGTCGCCCGCCCCGTCCCCCGAGTAGCGCAGCAGCGCGGAGAGCTCGGCGTCGGCCTCCGAGAGCTCGATCCGCAGGCGCGCGATCTCCGTCGTCAGCTCCTGCGCGATCGCCCGGACCTCGTCGACGGTCCACGGCTCCTCGCCGTCCCGCACGGGGAACGTGCCCACGAGCTTCGCGAGCTCAGGCATCTCGTGGAGCGGGGTCGACCCGATCGTGGGGCTGACCGTGTCGTCGATGGCCATGGCTCTCCCTGGTGCAGAAGGTCACGCGAGAGTAGACCTCCCACGGGTGACGCACAACGCACCACACCGGGTGCCCGGTGTGGTGCGTCGTGGCGTCTGTCAGGCCCGGACCCGGGCCGTCGGCGCGCCGCCGAGGCGGTCAGCCGTTGAACTGCAGACCCTGCTCGTTCCCGCCGCGCGGAGCGACCGTGGCACCTCGCGCGTCGAGGTCTCCGAGCAGGTTCTCGAGGTAGCTCTTGAGGCGCGTGCGGTAGTCCCGCTCGAACACCCGGAGCTCGTCGATCTTGCGCTCGAGGAGGCTGCGCTCCTGCTCGAGCTGCGACAGCGTGCGGGCCGACGTCTCCTCGGCCTCGCGGACGATCCGGCTCGCCTGGGACTTGGCGTCCGTGATGATCCGGTCGCCCTCCTCCTGGCCGGAGCGGACGTAGTCGTCGTGCAGCTTCTGCGCCAGCTGCAGCATGCCCGTGGCGGACTCGGGCTCGCTCATCCGCTGGGGCGCCGGGGCCGGGGCGGGCGCGGTGACGCGCTCCTCGACCACGGGGGCGGCGACCACCGGGGCGGGGGCCGGAGCGGGCTCCGGCTCCGGCTCCGGCTCGGGGGCCGGCGTGGGCTCCGGGCGGTCCTGCGGCTGGGCCTGCGCGAACGGCGACGGCGTGCCCCCGCCGGAGCGGCTCAGCTCGGCGACGCGACGCTCGGCCGCGGCGAGCTTGGCCTTGAGCTCGTCGTTCTCGGCCGTGACCGCGCGCAGGGTGTTCACGACCTCGTCCAGGAAGTCGTCGACCTCGTCCTGGTCGTAGCCCTCCCGGAACTTGGTCGCCTGGAACTTCTTGTTCAGGACGTCATCTGCCGTGAGCAGAGCCATGGGTTCACCTCGTTGTTCGTGCTGGTCGGGCCCGGGGCAGTCCGCCGACCGCCACGGATCACCGTAGCGGACAACAGGACACCTGCACGGGCGCAGGTCGGGCGATCAGGCGGAGTGTCTCAGGACGTCGAGGACCCGCAGGAGGATCCAGCACGCGAGGACGACGATCGTGAAGCCGAGGTCCAGGCGCACCTGACCGAGCGTCAGCGGGGGCACCACACGGCGCACCGCCCGGATCGGCGGGTCCGTCGCGGTGTAGACGACCTCCGCGACGACGAGCACGACGCCGCGGGGGCGCCAGTCGCGCGCGAAGACCTGGACCCAGTCGAGCACGAGCCGCACGATGAGCAGGACGAGGTAGACGAGGACGGCCAGGTAGAGGACGTCCCAGACGATGCCGAGCACGTCAGCTCTGGTTGTAGAAGCCGGCGCGCTGCTCGCCGCCGGCGACCTGCTCCTCGCCCGTGACCTCGACGTGCTCGGGCGAGAGCAGGAACACCTTGCTCGTCACCCGCTCGATGGCGCCGTGCAGGCCGAAGATCAGGCCGGCGGAGAAGTCGACGAGGCGCTTGGCGTCGGCGTCCGTCATCTCGGACAGGTTCATGATCACGGGGGTGCCCGACCGGAAGGCCTCCCCGATGACACGGGCGTCGTTGTACGAGCGCGGGTGCACCGTCGTGATCCGCCGCAGCTCGGGCGCCAGGGCGTGGTCCGGGACGTCGGCGTGACGCGCCGCGCGGAGCGGGGTCACCTCGGCCTCGTACTCGTGCACGGGTGCGTACTCGTCGTCGTACTCCTCCACGTACTCGTCGGCAGCACGGCCGCTCCTGTCGTCCTCGGCGAGCCCCAGGTACAGCATGGTCTTGCGCAGCGCTCCGGCCATCAGCGGCCTCCATCCCCAGTTGCGGTCCGGTGTGGACCGCCGCCCGAGGGCCGCGATCCGGTCGTGACCACGCTAACCCGCAGGGCACCGCCGTCGGCCGGCGACACGCCATGGTCAGCCGACGACACGCACCACGCCCGCGAACCGACCGGCCGGCCGGGTGCGGCCCGACCCGGTGGCCGAGGTGGCGCGGTGCGAGAAGAACCGAGGGTCCTCGAGCGTGCACGCGCCGAGGTCGACCACCGCGGTGACGCCCGCGGCGCGCAGCTGCGAGCGGACGCCCGCCCGCAGGTCGAGCGCGGGAGTGCCCCACGAGGTCGTGGACGCCGTGCCCGGCACCACGTCGTCGACCTCGTGCCGCAGGTCCTCGGGGACCTCGTAGCAGCGGCCGCACACCGCGGGCCCGACGGCCGCACGGACGCGCTCCGGGGCGCTCCCGCGGCTCGCCATCCGCTCGAGCGCGGCCACGACGACGCCCGCGGCGAGGCCGCGGCGCCCGGCGTGCA
>NZ_JACVQL010000256.1 GCF_019733465.1 Actinotalea ferrariae
CGAGGACGCGGACGGCACGGCCGGCCTCACGTCGGACGACGCCGCGACCGACGACGTGGCGCACGACGACGCTCCGCCTGCCGACGCGGCGCCCGACGACGCGACGCCCGAGGCCGGGCCCGAGGACGCCACGCGCACCGCACCGCGCCGCGGCCCGCGCGCGCCCGCGCTCGGCGCGGGGCGGCAGCGCGAGTGGCTGCGCGGCGGCCGTACGCTCGCGCCGCAGCGGCGCTCCGTGATCCTCGAGATCACGACGCGCCTCCTCTTCCACTCCATGATCGTGTTCGCGGTCTTCCTGCTGTTCTCGGGCCACAACGCGCCCGGCGGCGGCTTCGCGGCGGGACTCGTCGTCGGGATCGCGCTGATCGTCCGGTACCTCGCGGGCGGCCGGTACGAGCTCGGCGAGGCCGCGCCCGTCCACCCGGGTCTCCTCCTCGGCACGGGGCTGTTCCTCTCCGCCGGTGTGGGGCTCGTCGCGATCCTCGCGGGCGGGTCCGTGCTGCAGAGCGTGATCATCGAGTTCGACGTCGTCCTGCTCGGGCACGTGAAGCTCGTGACCTCGCTCTTCTTCGACCTGGGGGTGTTCCTCGTCGTCATCGGCCTGGTGCTCGACATCCTCCGCAGCCTCGGCGCGGAGATCGACCGGCACGGCGAGGAGGCGGGCACGGCCGAGGTCTCCGACGAGCTGCCCGTGGCGCCGCAGGTCCACGGCCTCGCCGCCGAGACCGCGTCGCTCGCGTCGCAGACCGTCCGGACGGGAGGGACCCCGTGATCGACACGAGCCCGAGCCTCGCGCTCGTCGCCACGATCGTCGTCCTCGTCACCGTGGGCGTGTACCTGCTGCTCGAGCGGAGCCTGTCGCGCGTCCTGCTCGGCGTGATCATCCTGGGCAACGCGGTGAACCTGCTGTTCCTCGTCGCGGGCGGCAAGGCGGGTGGCGCACCGATCATCGGCCAGACCGACGAGGACGCGATGAGCGACCCCCTGCCCCAGGCGATGGTGCTGACCGCCATCGTCATCACGCTGGGCATGACGGCGTTCCTCCTCGCGATGGCGTACCGCTCGTGGCAGCTCAACCGGCACGACGAGGTGCAGGACGACCTCGAGGACCGGCGGATCGCGCGCCGCGCGGCCGCCGACCAGGCGGCGTTCGAGGACGCCGACGCCGACGTCACGACGACGCTCGACGAGGACGCCGCCCTGGTGCGCGACGAGACCGGTCCGGTCGACCAGGGCGCCGCGGGCGGCCCCCTGCACGCGACGCTCGACGAGGCCGCGGCGGCCGGCCGCGCGAACCGCAGCGGCGGTGAGGGCCGATGACGCTCACCGACCTCACCTGGGTCGTCCCGCTGCCCGTCGTCGTGCCGCTCTTCGCGGCCGGCCTCGCGCTTGCGCTGTGGCGGCACGGCCGCGCCCAGGGCGTCATCAGCGTCGTGGCGCTCTCGGTCGTGCTCATCTCGTCGGTCGTGCTGCTCGTGGCCGCGGACGAGGGGCCGCTCGTGCTCGACGTCGGCGGCTGGGCGGCGCCCGTCGGCATCGACCTCGTGGCCGACCGCCTCTCGACGCTCATGCTCACCGTGTCGTCCGCGGTCACGCTGTGCGTGCTCCTGTACTCGCTCGCGCAGGGCGTCGAGGACGGCGACGCCGAGACGCCGATCGCGATCTTCCACCCCACGTACCTCGTGCTCACGGCGGGCGTCGCGAACGCCTTCCTCTCGGGTGACCTGTTCAACCTGTACGTCGGCTTCGAGATCCTGCTCGCCGCGTCCTACGTGCTCATCACGCTCGGCGGCACGGGCGAGCGCATCCGCGCGGGCACCATCTACGTCGTCGTCTCGCTGACGTCGTCGATCATCTTCCTGCTCGCGATCGCGCTCGTGTACGCGGCCACGGGCACGGTGAACCTCGCGCAGCTGGCCGAGCGCCTGCCCGACGTGGACCCGGCGGTCCAGCTCGCGCTGCAGCTGCTGCTGCTCCTCGCGTTCGGCATCAAGGCCGCCGTCTTCCCGCTGTCCGCGTGGCTGCCCGACTCCTACCCGACCGCTCCCGCGCCCGTCACGGCCGTGTTCGCCGGCCTGCTCACCAAGGTCGGCGTGTACGCCGTGATCCGGACGCAGACGCTGCTGTTCCCCGACGGCAGGGCGGACGACCTGCTCATGTGGGTAGCCCTCGCGACGATGGTCGTGGGCATCCTCGGCGCCGTCGCGCAGAACGACATCAAGCGTCTGGTGTCCTTCACGCTCGTCAGCCACATCGGCTACATGATCTTCGGCATCGCGATGTCGACCGAGCTGGGCCTGGCCTCGGCGATCTTCTACGTGGCCCACCACATCACCGTGCAGACGGCGCTCTTCCTCGTCGTCGGCCTCGTGGAGCGACGGGGCGGCTCGACGTCGCTCGACGACCTCGGCGGCCTCGCGAAGCTCGCGCCCGTGCTCGCGGTGCTCTTCTTCATCCCCGCGATGAACCTCGCGGGCATCCCGCCGCTCTCAGGCTTCCTCGGCAAGGCGGGCCTGCTCCAGGCGGGCGTGCAGATGGGCACACCGCTCGCCTACGCGCTCGTGACCGGCGCGGTGGTCACGTCCCTGCTGACGCTCTACGCGATCGTCAAGGCGTGGAACAAGGCGTTCTGGCAGACGGCGCCCGCGGCCCCGCCCGCGACCCGGCTGCCCGCGGGCATGGTCGGGCCCGCGGGGGCGCTCGTGGTGCTCGGCGTCGGCCTCACGGTCGTGGCCGGACCGCTGTTCGCGTACACCGAGCGCGCGGCCGCGACGCTGCGTGACCCCGTCCAGTACGTCACCGCGGTGCTGCCGGACGGCGCGCGGGGCGAGGGTCAGTCCGCGGAGGTCGCAGAGGACGCCGACGCCGCCGGCGAGGCGCCCGCGGAGGTCTCGGGCGACGTGCGCGACGACGGCGCCCAGGACGACAACCGCGAGGGGGACGGATGAGCCTGCACCCGCGGCGACGGTCCCTCGGGTTCCCGCTGCTCGCCGTCGTCTGGCTCACCAGCGTGTGGGTCCTGCTGTGGGGCGACCTGTCGGTCGCGAACGTCCTCGCGGGTCTCGCGATCGCGGTCCTCGCCGTGCGCAGCCTGCGCATGCCGAAGGTCGACTTCCACGGCCGGATCCACGTCCTGTCGCTCCTGTTCCTGATGTACCGGTTCGCCGTCGACCTCGTCGTCGCGAGCACGCAGGTGGCCCTGCTGGCGCTCAACCCCCGCCGCCGCGCGCAGAGCGCCGTGCTGGCGGTCCAGCTCCGCAGCCACTCCGACCTGTACCTCACGCTCACCGCGCAGCTCTGCTCGCTCGTGCCGAACTCCGTCGTCGTCGAGGCGCACCGGATCTCGGGGATGCTCTACGTCCACGTGCTCGACGTCGGCCTGGCCGGCGGCGTCGACGCGGCGCGGCAGCACGTGCTGGACACCGAGGCGCGCATCCTCCGCGCGCTCGCGTCCGACGAGGAGCTCGAGCAGGTTGGCCTGCCGCGCCGGCCGCTGCCGGCCATGGTGCAGTCCGCCGCCTCGGGAGGTCGCCGGTGAACGTCGTCATCCTGCTCGCCGGCGCGCTGCTGGGCGCCACCGCGATCCTCGCGCTGGTCCGGGCGGAGAAGGGTCCGAGCGTCCTCGACCGGGCGCTCGCGCTCGACATCCTCACGGGTGCGCTCGTCGGCGCGATCGCGCTCGAGGCCGCCTGGTCGCGGCGCATCGACACGGTCCCGATCCTCGTCGCCGTCGCGCTGGTCGGCTTCGTCGCCTCCGTGACCGTGGCGCGGTTCGTCGCGGTCGAGGCCGAGGGCGAGGGCCGCATCCTCACGCGCGACGAGCTCGCCGCGCTCGAGAACGAGCGCATCGAGGCCGACGCGGCTCAGCGTGCCTCGACCGACGAGGAGCACCACGGCGGTCTCGCCCAGGGGGAGGTGTCATGACGCTCGACGCCGTGGCCGACGTCCTCTCGGCGCTGTGCCTGCTGGGCGGAGCCTTCCTCGCCTTCGCGGCCGGCGTGGGTCTCGTCCGGTTCCCCGACCTCCTGGCGCGCATGCACACGGCCGCGAAGCCGCAGGTGCTCGGGCTCATCCTGCTGATGACCGGCCTGGGCCTGCGGCTCCGGGACGGCCACGTCGTGTGGATGCTCGTGCTCGTCGTGCTGTTCCAGATGCTGACGTCGCCCGTCGCCGCGCACATGGTGGCGCGGGCCGGCTACCGCACGGGCAAGGTGCGCAAGGAGCTGCTCGTCGTCGACGAGCTGACGCGCGACATGGAGGCCGCCGAGCGCGAGAAGGAGCGCGACCGCGACTGAGGGCGGTGCGCAGCCCGGCGGCGCTCCGTCGGGCTACTTGATGAGCTTCGCCGCGCCGCGGGTCGCGAACACGCGCGAGAGCGAGACGATCGCGCCGGTGATCGCGGCGGCGGCGAGGATCTCGCCGAAGCGCGCGTCCCCGGGGTTCTCGGCCTTCGGCGGCTTGTGGCCGAGGACGGCGTTCCAACCGCGGTCGATGACCTGGTTCGCCAGCCAGGCGGCGCCCAGCGCGATCGCCAGACCGGCCGCCTTCGCGACCATCGTCTCCTTCTGGGCCTCGCGCACACGTCCTCCTGTGGTGATCGGTCGTGGGAGCCACGCTAGTGGGGCCGGGCCCCGCCCGCGACGGCGCCCGGCCCGGCTCCGACGCGGTTCTGGAACGGATGCGACGCCGGGACGTCGGATCCGTTCCGGAAGTCGCCCAGGGCGCCGGTCGCTCAGACGGCCGTGTGGGCGACGTCGCCGTCGCCCTGCGCCGCTCGGCGCGCGCGCGTGCGGTCGAGGTGCGCCATCACGGGCGTGGCCGCGACCCCGTGCAGCACGATCGAGCCCACGACGACGAGCCCCGCGATCGCCCACAGCCGCTCCGCCTCCGCCTCGAACGCGCCGTGCTCGAGGGCGTAGGCCACGTAGAACAGCGAGCCGACCCCGCGCACGCCGAAGAAGGCGATCGCGCCCCGCTCGCGTCGGCCCGTGCGGCCACCCGCGAGGCCGACGAGGCCGGCGAGCGGGCGGATCAGCAGCAGGAACGCGGCGGCGACGCCGACCTCCGCCCAGCCGATGTCGTCGAGAAGACCTCGCGCGACGGCGCCGCCGAGCAGGACGACGACGGCGACGGTGAGCAGGCGCTCGGTCTGCTCGACGAACGAGTGCAGCACCGCGTGGTACTCGTCGTCGTGCTCGATGTTGCGGAGGGCGACGGCGCACACGAACACGGCGATGAAGCCGTAGCCCTCGGCGAGCTCGACGAGTCCGTACGCGAGGAACGTGGCGGCGAGCGCGACGAAGCCCTGCGTGTGCTGGGTCAGGTCCCGGCTCCGGGCGAAGCCGGAGAAGAAGAGGCGACCGAGCAGCCAGCCCACCGCACCGCCGACGAGCATGCCGACCGCGAGCCGCCAGAGCACGTCGACGAGCACCCAGTGGCCGAGCCAGCCGCCCAGGGCCGGCCCGGCCGTGCTGATCGCGATCGCGGCGTACGTGAAGGGGAACGCGAGCCCGTCGTTCAGGCCGGCCTCGGACGTGAGCGCGAACCGGGCCTCGTCGTCGTCCTGACCGGGCTCGGCGGTCGGCTCGTTGACCTGGACCTCCGTGGCCAGGACCGGGTCGGTCGGCGCGAGCGCCGCGCCGACGAGCACGGCGGCGGCGAGTCCGAGCCCCAGCATCCACGAGCCGAGGAGTGCTGCCGCGAGGATCGAGAGGGGCATGGTGATGCCGAGCAGTCGCCACGTGCTGGCCCAGGCGCGTCGTCCGACGGGCCGGTTGATCGCCAGGCCGGCGCCCATGAGCGAGACCAGGACGCAGACCTCGGTCAGGTGCAGCGCGATCGTGTGGTGCTCGACGGGGTCCGGGTCGGGAAGCCGGGGCAGCACCGCGAACGCCAGGATGCTGGCACCGAGGAACACGGCGGGCATCGAGACGGGCGCGCGCTGCAGCGCACGCGGCAGCACCGCCGCGATCAGGGTCACGACGCCGATCGCCGCGAAGACGGCGCCGCTCCCGTCGAAGGCGATCACGGGCTGACGGTAGGTCACCGGCCCGCCGAGCGCCCGGTGACCGGGTGCGTCACCGCACGAGCCGGAGACCCTGCCAGGCGGCGAGCGCCTCGAGCTCGGCGTCGACGTCGTCGGCCGTGGTCGGCGTGAAGGGGACGTCCTGGTGGACCGCGTGGACCGTGAGGACGCCCGCCTTGCGGTCCGCCGTCGCGTCGACCTTGCCGACGAGGCGGTCGTGGTGGAGCACGGGGAGCGCGAAGTAGCCCCAGCGCCGCTTCGCGGCCGGCTTGTACATCTCGAGGTGGTACTCGAAGTCGAACAGCTCCTCGGCGCGCACGCGGTCGTGCACGAGGCGGTCGAACGGGGACAGCAGCGCGGTGCGGCCCTCGAACGGCACGGCGACAGCCCCGGGGTCCACGCGCCACTCGCCCGCGACGCCGTCGACCACCGCCGGCTCCCCGGCGTCGCCGACGTCGGCCGGCTCGACGGGCTGCGCGGTCGTGGTGGCGCGGGCGATGCCCAGTGCCCGGAGGCGACGCGCGTTGCGCTCGCGCAGCGCGTCGTCCGGGGGCAGCGGGACGACGCCGGCCGGGTGGACCCGCTCGGCGAGGTCCCACAGGCGCTGGCGCCCGCGCCGGCCCGCGATGGCGATCTCGCCGCGGCCGGCGAGGATCTCGAGCATCTGCGTGACGTTGCGGTTGTTGGTCCAGCCGGTCGACGGCCACGCGACGGCGCTCGTGTCGGGGATGTCCCGCGAGAGCAGCGGGCCGGCGTCGCGCAGCCGGGCGAGCACGTCGTCGCGGAAGGAGGCGTTCGCCTCGAGCCACTCGCGCGCCTGCAGGTAGCGCGGCGCGCCGGCCATGACGGGCAGGTAGAGGGGCAGGTCGGCCCTCGGGCGCACGGTGGCGCGGTACTCGAAGAGGGTGCGGTCCCGGTCGAGCGCCTGCTGGAGCTGCGCGGGTTCGTACGCCGCCCCGAGCCGCGTCCACGCGACCAGGTCGGCGCTGGGTGCGACGGCCGCGGTCGGGTCGAGCTGCAGGAAGGTCAGGTGGCGGACGGTCGCGAGCAGGTTCGTCGGCCGCCGCGCGTCGAGCAGCTGGGCGCGGACCGCGATGCGACGCGCCTCGTCGCGATCCAGGCGGTGGACCGTCATCCCGTCAGCTGGGCTCGAGCCAGAGGTAGACGTCCTGACCGGACTCCACGGCGCGCGCGACGAGCCCGGTGATCTCGCGGACGAGCGGCTGGAGGTCCTGGCCCGCCGCGTCCATCTCCTCCGACGCCGCCCACGCCTCCGCGACGTCGGCCGGGGCGTCCGGGTCCTCCGGGTCGTCGAGCGCGGCGAGCACCTCGCACAGGTACTCGGGGAGCTTGAACAGGTACTCGTGCTCGAGGTCCACCTCGGCGACCTCGAGGTCGCCGCTGCCGAAGCGGACCGCCTTGGCCGCGATCTCGCCGAGCACCTCGAGGTCGACCGGGGTGAGCGACACGTCCATCGACGACGTCGCGTCGTCCGGCTCGTCGCCCGCGTCGAGCGCCGTGGCGCGGGCCAGCGCCTCCGCATGCGTTCCGGTGAAGAGCTGCGCGACGAGCGACATGGTCGTCCTCCGATGAGGTGGCTGGGCCCGGTGCGGCGAGCGTATCCAGCGACGCGTCCCGTGTCCCGGCCGTGGCGATCCCTGTGCGTACCGCCGCGCCGACGTCCGGTTCTGGAACCGATGCCGCGGGCGGAGCGCGGTCTCCGTTCCAGAACCGGGCAGTGCGGTGCGGAGTGCGGTGCGGGTGCGGGTGGGTGCGTTGCGGTGCGGGCGGTGCGATGGGGGTCGTCACGCAGGTGCGACACGTGTAGTGTTTCTACGACAGGTGGTCGTCGACGGTTGTCGAGAGGCGGAGGTGGCGTGGAGGAGCTCGAACGGCTGGTCGCGCGCCTCTCCGCCGTGGCGAGCGCGCAGCGCCTGCGGATCGTCGCCGAGCTCGGCGCCGGGCCGCTGCACGTGAGCGAGCTGGCGCGCCGGGTGGGCCTCTCGCGGCCGGTGCTCTACATGCACCTGACGCGGCTCGAGGAGGCCGGCGTCGTCTCGAGCCGGCACGAGCTCTCGGCCGACGGCAAGGCGCTCAAGGTCTTCTCCGCGGAGGACTTCCGGATCGTCGTCGACCTGCCGACGCTCCTCCGTGCGGTCGCCGGCGACGACCCCGAGGTCGTCCCTGTCCAGGACGCGCCGTCCGACCGCGCGCCGTCCGACACCGCGCCGTCCGACACCGGCCCCTCTGACACCGCCCCCTCCGACACCGCCCGCTCCGACATCGCCCTCTTCGACACCGCCCTCTCCGACATCGCACGCACCGACCAGCAGACCCAACCCTGACGCGTCGTCGTCGACCCATCCGGCCGCTCGCGGCCCGAACCCTGGAGGACACATGGACATCCCCTGGTACGCGCTGCTCGCCATCGTCGGCGTGATCTGCGGCGTGGCGCTCACCGCGTGGCAGAGCCACCTGCAGAGCCGCAAGGACGTCGCTCGCATCCAGGCCGAGGCGCTGGGCGGCGAGCTGAGTGCCCGCCTCGACAGCATCGACGCCCGGCTCGCCGCGATCGAGCGCACCCTCACCGAGATCCCGAGCTGACGGCCCACCGCGCCCCATCCGGTCCCACCCGGTTCTGGAACAGATCCGGCGGTCCGAGCGCCGTTCCCGTTCCAGAACTGGGGCAGGGCGGCAGGGGACGCGGCGCGAGGGGCCGGGTCGGGCGAGGTCGCGCGGCGGCCAGCGGTCCGTGGACGACGGGTTGGCCGGGGCCGGCAGATGGCGGGAGCGGCCCGCGGTAGGCGCAGGGCCGGCAGCGCGCGGGCGACGGGTCCGGGGCCGTCCGCGCGGCGGTAGAGTCGGCTCGAACGACAGGGGAGCGTCGCCCGGGCCACCGGGCGCAGGACGCTGAGAGTGCGGGCGACCGCAGACCCTCGAACCTGATCCGGGTGATACCGGCGTAGGGAGTCGGGACGTCTCAGACGTCATCCACGTCGTCCAGGGCTCGCGTCCGCGCGCGCCCCGGACGCCGCGGGTGGCGTCCCCCTCCTGCCACCACGAGGAGGAGACATGGCGAGCACCCTCGCCCACACCCACCGCGCCCGACGGCGCCTCGCACCGGCCGCCGTCCTGGCGCTGCTGCCGCTCGCGGCCTGCTCGGCCATCGGCGCCGACGACGCCCCCGAGCCGGCGGGCTCGGGCGACGCGGCCCGCGGCACGGTCGTCCTGGTCACGCACGACTCGTTCGCGCTGAGCGACGACGTCGTCGCCGCGTTCGAGCAGGAGACCGGCCTCTCGCTCGAGCTGCGGGCCCCGGGCGACGGCGGCGCGCTCGTCAACCAGCTGATCCTCACCAAGGACGCGCCGCTCGGCGACGTCGTCTACGGGATCGACAACACGTTCGCGAGCCGCGCGATCGCCGAGGGCGTGCTCGAGCCCTACGAGTCGCCCGCCGCGGGCGAGGACGTCGCGCGCTACGCGGTCGACGACGCGCACCACCTCAGCGCGGTCGACGTCGGCGACGCGTGCGTCAACGTCGACCACGAGTGGTTCGCCGAGCGCGGCGTGCCCGAGCCGACGACCCTCGAGCAGCTCACCGACCCCGCGTACCGGGACCTGCTCGTGATCACCAACCCGGCGACGTCGTCGCCCGGGCTCGCCTTCCTGCTCGCGACGGTCGCGCGGTTCGGCGAGGACGGCTGGGTCGACTACTGGACCGCGCTGCGCGCCAACGGCGTCGAGGTGGTGTCGGGCTGGTCGGACGCCTACTACGTCGACTTCTCCGGGCCGTCGAGCGAGGGTGACCGGCCGCTCGTGCTCAGCTACGCGTCCTCGCCGCCGTCCGAGGTGCCCGAGGGCTCGGACACCGCGCCGACGGGCGCGCTGCTCGACACGTGCTTCCGCCAGGTCGAGTACGCGGGTGTCCTCGCCGGGGCGGAGAACCCCGACGGGGCGCAGCAGGTCGTGGACTGGCTGCTGAGCCCCGAGGTGCAGGCCGACCTGCCCGGGAGCATGTACGTCTACCCCGTGGACAGCTCGGTCGAGCTGCCCGAGGCGTGGAGCCGGTTCGCGCCGCAGCCCGAGGAGCCGCTGACGCTCGACCCCGAGATCATCAGCGAGAACCGGGACGCCTGGATCCAGGAGTGGACCGACGTCGTCCTGGGCTGAGGTGGTCCCGGCCCGCGCCGGGAGCGGGCGCGCGGCGCGCCGGTGGCTGGCCTGGGGGCTGGCCGCCGGCCTCCCGCTGCTCTTCCTCGGGCTGTTCTTCGCCTACCCCGTCGCCGCGCTGCTCGGCCTCGGGTTCGTCGGCGACGACGGGCTCGACCTCGGCGGCTTCGGCCAGGTGCTCTCGCGCGGGCGCACGTGGCGGATCATCGGGCTGACGCTCGCGCAGTCCGTCGTGGGCACGGCGCTCGCGCTCGTGCTCGGGCTGCCCGCGGCGCACCTGCTCTACCGGCGCGAGTTCCCCGGCCGGCGGGCCCTGCGCGCGTTCGTCGTCGTGCCGTTCGTGCTGCCGACCGTCGTCGTGGGCGTCGCCTTCCGCTCCGTCCTCACCGGCTCCGGACCGCTCGCGTTCCTCGGCTGGGACGGCACGTTCGCGGCCGTCGTCGCCGCCCTCGTCTTCTTCAACCTCGCCGTCGTGGTCCGGACCGTCGGGGGGTTCTGGGCCGGCACAGACCCGCGCGCGGAGCAGGCCGCGCGCGCCCTGGGCGCCTCCCCGTGGCGCGCGTTCGTGCACGTCACCCTGCCCGCGCTGACGCCGGCGCTGGCCTCGGCCGCCGCGATCGTGTTCCTCTTCTGCGCGACGGCGTTCGGCGTCGTCCTCGTGCTCGGCGGTGCCCGCTACGGCACGGTCGAGACCGAGATCTGGGTGCAGACGACGCAGTTCCTCGACCTGCGGTCGGCCGCCGTGCTGTCCGTCGTGCAGATGCTCCTCGTCGCCGCCTGCCTGGGGCTCGCCGGCCGGGCGCGCGCGTCGCGCGAGCGCGCGCTGCAGCTCACGCCCGACCCGCGCGCCGCCCTGCCGCGGCC
>NZ_JACVQL010000257.1 GCF_019733465.1 Actinotalea ferrariae
GCCCAGGGCTGGTCGCCCACGGACGGGCCGGCCGTGCCGGCGCGCCCGACGGCCTCGGTCCCGAGCCCGCACCAGCCGCCGCACGAGCCCGCCCAGCCGGCCACCCCGCCGGCGCAGCAGGCCGCGCCGACGTCGTTCGCCCCGCAGACCTTCGCGCCGCAGACGTTCTCCCCGCAGACGTTCACGCCGCAGTCGGGCTCCGGCGCGTTCGACGACGAGGTCACGAACATGCTCGCCCAACGGGCGGACATCGCGCAGCAGGCGCTTGCCGAGCTCAGCCAGCTCTCGAGCTACCGGCCCGCTGCCGCCAGCGGTGGTTCGACGCTCGCACGCCGGACGCCCGGGACGATCCCGGCCGCACCGGAGATCAAGCTGGCCCCGTCGGGCCAGCGGGTCGAGCGCGACGCCAACCAGGTGCGTTCGCTGCTGTCGAGCTTCCAGTCCGGCACCAGCCGCGGCCGGCAGGCCACCCCGGCCGCGGACGCGGCCGCACAGACCCCCGGCGGGGCCACCTCCGCCGGGAACGAGGACGGTTCGAGCAACGGCCACGGGGAACCCGTGACCACGCCGGACACCGACCTGAACCAGCGGACCACCTCATGGTGACCACCGCGCGCACCATCCCCAGCCGCCAGCAGGCCGGCAACCTCGAGGAGGACAAGTGACAGCGCTCAGCTCAGAGGCAGCCAACTTCGGCTGGCTCCTGGACAACTTCGTGAAGACGGTCCCTGGGACCCGGCACACGCTCGTGGTCTCCGCAGACGGGCTTCTCATGGCCATGTCGGAGAACCTGGACCGCACCAGCGGCGACCAGATGGCGGCGATCGTCGCCGGCATGTCGAGCCTCACGCGCGGTGCGGCCCGTCAGCTCCACGCGGGTGACGTCCGTCAGGCGATCATCGAGATGGACGAGCTCTTCGTCTTCCTCATGAGCGTCTCCAACGGATCCGTCCTCGCCGTGGTGGCGGACGCCACCTGCGACGTCGGCCTCATCGGCTACGAGATGGCCATGCTCGTCTCCCGCACCGAGACCACGCTCACCCCGCAGCTCGTCACCGAGATGCGCGGGAACCTGCCGGTCAACGGTGCGGTGCGGGCTCCGGTCGGGTGAGCGAGCCCATGGCCAACCATGAGGACGACGCCGGCGTGGAGTACGAGGCGCGCACCGTCCGGCCGTACGCGGTCACCGGCGGTCGCGTCCGCGCGGCGAACTCCGACCTCCCCCTCGAGGCCCTCATCGAGGTCCTCCCGGGGGCGGTCAGCAGCCAGGGGCTGCCGCCGGAGAAGCGCGCGATCCTCCAGCACGCCGCCCACACGTTCGTGTCCGTCGCCGAGCTGTCCGCACTGCTGCGGCTCCCGCTCGGTGTCGTACGCATCCTGGTGACGGACCTGTCCGAGTCCGGATTCGTCCGGGTCCACACCTCAACGCCGGTGAGTGTCCACACCGGTCAGTCCCCCGCCCTGTCCCTGAGCGTGCTGGAGAGTGTTCTCAATGGCATATCCGCCCTCTGACACCGCCGCTGTGGCCGACCGCACACCGGTCAGCGGGGGTGTCGCACCCACTGTCGTCAAGATCGTCGTCGCAGGCGGTTTCGCCGTCGGCAAGACGACCTTCATCGGCTCGATCTCCGACATCGAGCCGCTCAACACCGAAGCCGCCATGACGGAGCACTCGGTCGGCGTCGACGACGCCGGCGGCGTGACCGACCGGAAGACGACCACGACGGTCGCGATGGACTTCGGTCGCATCGCGCTGCCGGGGTCGCTGTGGCTGTACCTGTTCGGCACGCCCGGGCAGGACCGGTTCCTGTTCATGTGGGACGACCTGGTCCGCGGTGCGATCGGTGCCGTCGTGCTGGTCGACACCGAGCGTCTCGACCAGTGCTTCCCGGCGGTCGACTACTTCGAGAGCCGTGGCATCCCGTTCGTCGTCGCGGTCAACTGCTTCGACGGCGTCGCCCGGCACCAGCTCGACGACGTGCGCGAGGCCCTCTCGGTCCCCGCCCACGTGCCGCTCATGTACACGGACGCACGCTCGCGTGCCGCGACCAAGCAGACGCTGATCGCGCTCGTGCAGCTCGCCATGGAGCGGCTGCGCGGCTGACGTACCCGCTCGGCCGCACCCCCGGCGGGTGCGCCGGGCAGCAGGACGCCGGACGGCGGCGTGGGGCGACCCACGCCGCCGTCGGCGTCTGTGCCGTGGCGGGGCCAGGCGCAGGCCCAGGCCCGGGCCCCGGGCTCAGCAGGACGGATCGACGTCGTGCGCCGCGCGCAGCACGACGAGGTAGCTCGGTCCCGGCGTCGTGGCGTCGTCCACGGGCGCCGTCGTCTCGATCGCGAACCGCGCCTCGGCGCCGTCGACCGTGCCGCTCCAGCACGCCACGGGCGGCAGGGAGCCCCGGTCCCGGACGTCGCCGACGCGCGTCCAGCCGCGCTCGGTGAGCACCTCGTCGTAGTGGGCGACGACGTCGGCCGGGCCCAGGCCGTCGTAGCGGACGGTCGCGCTCGCGGCGCCGTCCTCGTCGCAGCCGGCCGAGCGGTGCCCGACCGCCTCGCTGGTGCCGGTGGGGCGGAGGTCGAGCTCGTCGCGACCGGCCAAGACCTCGTTCAGCGCCTCGTCGCGCGCCGACGCGCACCCCGGCTCGGGCCTGAGCAGCGGGATCCCGACGACGGCGGTTGCCGCGCCGAGCGCGAGCACCGCGAGCCCGGCGGCGAGCGCGGGCACCGGGCGGCGTGCGTCGGGCCGTCGGACCGGTGCGGCGGACGGTGCGCGGGTGCTCACGGGTCCGAGCATCCCGGCGGGCGGGCTGCGCGGCATCAGCCCGCGGTCGGACGGCGGGTGCGTCGGGTCCACCCGTCCTCGTACCGGACGGCCGCACCTCGAGGCGTGGCTAGGCTCGGCGGGACAGGCGGCTCGCGGGGCACACCGAGGACGGACGGCGATGATCTACGCGGACGGCTCCGCCCTCAGCCGGGCGCTGGCGCCCGGTCCGGAGGCGGCGTCCTGGCTCCGGTTCGCCTCCGAGCACGCGTCCGAGCTGCTGACGTCGCCCCTCGGGCTCACCGAGCTCAAACGCGCCGCGTTCCCGCTGGGGCCCGTGGCGCGCGAGCAGGCGCACCGCATCGCGACCTCCGTCGAGGTGGTGCGGTTCTTCGACCAGTCCCTCGAGTCGGCGGCGATGGCGTCGTCGGTGCTCCCGCCCTTCCAGGCGATCCACCTCGGCATCGCGGTGGCGCACCCGGAGGTCGGCGCCATCGCGACCTACGACGCCCTGCTCGCACGCGTCGCGGCGATCTACGCGCTCGACGTCGCGAGCCCGGGCCGGCCCGA
Source organism: Actinotalea ferrariae (assembly GCF_019733465.1). GTDB lineage: Bacteria > Actinomycetota > Actinomycetes > Actinomycetales > Cellulomonadaceae > Actinotalea > Actinotalea ferrariae_A. The sequence continues at coordinate 3,332 of NZ_JACVQL010000257.1, forward strand.
CGGCTGGTGGGACGCCTGACGCCCGCAGGAGCCCGGAGACGCACCCGCGCGCGGCCGGAACGTTCCGGCCGCGGACCGGGGACGTGGCCGACCGTCGCGCCCTACCGTCGGGCACGGGCCACCGCACGGGGGCCGCTGGGGATCCACGACGCAGGAGGACGACGATGAAGAGGAAGCTCATCGCGGGCGCGACGACGCTCGTCATGGCGGCTGCACTGGCGGTCGGCCCGGGGGGCGCCGCTCAGGCCGTGCCGGCCTCGGCGACGCTGTGGACCCTGTCCGGGCAGACACCGATCAGCAGCGGGTACATGTACACGTACCGCAGCCCCTCCGGCGGCTGGTACGTCTCGGCCAACTTCATGGGCAGCTGGTTCGTCCAGTACGACACGGTGCAGCGCTGACCACGGCGGGCGGCGGCGCCTGACGCGCGACCGAGTCGCGGGGACCGCGCCGGGCGGCGTGCACCTCAGCGCGTCGCCCGGTGCAGGTCCCGCAGGCGCGCGATCGGCCCCGCCGACGGCACCGGCTGGCATGATGGGCGCCGCGTCGTCGGGGTGCCGGCGGCCGGGAGGGCTGGCTGAGCGGCCGAAGGCGACGGTCTTGAAAACCGTTGTGCGGTGACCCCGCACCAAGGGTTCGAATCCCTTGCCCTCCGCGCGGTGGACCGACGACGGTGGACGGCGCGCCACCGGCAGCGGACGCGTACCTCGCACGACGAGGTGTCTGGGATCGTCTGACCATGGTCGCCACCTCCGCCCTCGTGACCCGGTTCGCCGGGACGTTCGCCGCCCGGTGCCTCAGCGGTCACGCCGTGGGCAGCCCGCTCGGGCTGTGGGTGCTGCTCGCCACGGTCGCGCCCGCGGCCGGCGGCGCGGCGCGCGCGGAGATCGAGGACGTCCTCGGCACCACGGCCGACGACGCCGCCGCCCGCGCGGCCGAGCTCGTGGCGTCACCCCACCCCGCCGTGGCGGCCGCCGTCGCGGTGTGGGCCGAGCCGAGGTACCTGGCCCCCGCCTTCCGTCGGTGGGCGGACGGCCTGGGCGGTGGCGTCGAGACCGGCCCGGTCCCGACCCCGGAGCAGGCCGACGCCTGGGCCTGCGGGCGCACGCGCGGCCTCGTCCCGAACTTCCCCGTGCAGCTGACCCCGGCGACGGCGGTCGTCCTCGCGTCCGCGCTCGCGACCGACATCGCGTGGACGGAGCCGTTCGACGAGACCGCGCCCAGCGCGCTCGGCGGCGCGTTCGGCGACGTCGCGACCACCGCGCTCGCCGCGCCGGCCGGGCACCGCCGGTTCCTCGCCCGCACCACGGCCGCCGCGGACGTCGGCGTGCACGTCGCGACGTCGCACGACGGGCTGCACGTGATCTCCGTCGTCGCGGACCACGGCGTCGAGTCCGCGGCCGTGCACGCCGCCGCGGGCGAGGTCGCGCACCTGGTGACGGGCCACGGCGGGGGTGCCGTCGTGCTCCGCCTCGCCGACCTGCCGCTCGGGACCGGCCCGGCGTGGACCGTCACCGAGGCGCCGGAGCGGGTCGCGGGCGGCGCGCCCGTCGAGGTGGTCGACGCCGTCCTGCCCGCGTGGCGGGCGAGCACCGACGTCGACCTGAGCGGCGCGCCCGGCGTGCGCGCGGCCTTCGAGACGCTCGAGCGGTTCCTGCGCCCCGACGCCCGTCCGGCGGCGTTCGAGGCGCGGCAGGTCGCGGTCGCGTCCTACCGCAAGGACGGGTTCGAGGCCGCCGCCGTCACCGCGATCGCGATGCGCGCGGGGGCCGCGGCGCCCGTCGAGGCCCTGGTCCGCCGGGCGACGATCCGGTTCGACCGGCCGTACGCGGTCCTCGCGGTCGCCATGGACCGGGTGCCGGACCCGGAGCGTCCCTGGACCACCACGGACCTCGGCCGCCCGGCGTGGGACGGCGTGCCCGTGTTCTCCGCGTGGGTCGCCGTCCCCGGCTGACCCGGCCACGGGCCGGGCCTGCCGGTCAGAGCGGATCGAGCCGCGGGAGGCGTCCCCGCAGCACCAGCACCGCGCCGAGGCCCGGCACGACGAGCGCGGCGACGGCGCCCGAGAGGCCGCTGAACGCCAGCACCGCCATCACCGGACCGGAGGCGATCGCCCCCACGGCCGCCGCGGCGTTCATCGTCGAGTCGCTGATGCCCTGGACGAGCGGCCGCGCGGCCGGGGTGACGTCCTGCGTCAGGAGCGCGCTCGCGGGGACCGTGACGAGGGACCAGGCCAGGCCGAGCACGAAGAGGCCGACCACCACGGCCGCCGTCGACCGGTCGCCCCACGCGCACAGACCCGCCGCGGCGAGCAGCAGCACCTGACCGGCGACCACGACGCCGACCCGGCCGACGCGGTCGGCGAGCGCCCCGACGAGCGGGGCGAACGCGAACATGCCGAGGACGTGCAGGCTGATGGTGAGCCCGACCACCGTGACGCCGTGACCGTGGTGCGTCAGGTGGACGGGCGTCATCGTCATCACCGACACCATCGCCACGTGCGCGGTCACGAGCGCGACGAGCGCGAGCAGCGCGGAGGGTGACGCGCGCACCTCGACGAGGGCCGCGCGCACGCGCAGGGGCGGCGCGCCGCTCGGCCGGTCGACGTCGGGCGCGTGCCGGGCGAGCACCTCGAGCGGGTCGGGACGCAGGCGCCACGCCACGAGAGCCCCGGTGACGGCGAGCAGCACGGCGGCGATCGCGAAGGCCCCCGTGAGCGGTGGCAGCCCGGTAGCCCGCTCGACCGCGGTCCCGGGCACGCCGAGGTTGGGACCGACCACCGCACCGGCGGTGCCGACCCAGACGACGAGCGCGAGGCTCCGGGCGCGGTGCTCGGGCTCGGCGAGGTCGGTCGCGGCGAAGCGCGCCTGCAGCGCCGCCGCCGAGCCGGCGCCGATGGCGAACATGCCGAGCACGAGCAGGAGGGTCGGCAGGCCGCCGGACCCCGCGGGCC
>NZ_JACVQL010000258.1 GCF_019733465.1 Actinotalea ferrariae
GAGCCGGTCAGCGCGGCGTACGTGACCAGCGCGCCGGCCGCCGCGGCCTGGCCGGCCGGCGTCGGGCCGTCGCCGACGTCGCGCGGGCGGCGGATGCGTGCGAGCACCGGGTCCGTCTCGTCCTCGGCGGTGTCGTAGAGGCCGTCGTCGCCCGCGAACCGGTCCAGCACCTCGTCGAGCAGCCGGCCCGCGAGCGCCACGTGCTCGGCGTCGCCCGTCGCGCCGTAGAGAGCGAGCAGCCCCTCGGCCAGGTTCGCGTAGTCCTCGAGCACGCCTGCGGCACGCCCGACGACGCCGTCGCGCGACGCCCGGGCCAGGCGGAGCACGTCGCCGTCCTGCCGCAGGTGGGTCCGCACGAGCGCGGCGGCGTCGGAGGCGGCGTCGACCCAGTCGGGCCGGTCGAGCAGGCTCCCGGCGTCGGCGAGCGCGGCGATCGCGAGCCCGTTCCACGACGCGACCACCTTGTCGTCCCGCGCGGGCCGCGGGCGCGACTCGCGGGCGTCCGCGAGGCGGCGCCGCACGCGCGCGAGCCGCTCGGCGTCGTCCGGGTCGGCGAGCAGCTGGAGCACCGAGGCGCCCTCCTCGAAGGTGCCGCCCGGGGTCACCTCGAGGACCTCGGCCGCCCAGGCGCCGTCGTCGTCCCCGAGGACCTCGACGAGCTCACGCGGCGTCCAGACGTAGAACGCGCCCTCGTGCGCGTGGCCGTCCGGGCTGCCCGGCGGCACTGAGTCGGCGTCGAGCGCGGACGCGAAGCCGCCCTCGGGCGTCCGCAGCTCGCGGATCATCCAGTCGGCGGTCTCGGTCGTGACGCGGTGCGCGAGCGGCGAGCCGGTGAGGCGCCACCGGTGCGCGTAGACCCGCAGGAGGAGCGCGTTGTCGTAGAGCATCTTCTCGAAGTGGGGGACCACCCAGTCGGCGTCGACGGAGTAGCGGGCGAAGCCGCCCCCGAGCTGGTCGTACATGCCGCCGCGGGCCATCCGCTCGAGCGTGCGCGTCGCCATCGCGAGCGCGTCGGCCGAGCCGGTCCGCGCGCCGTGGCGCAGCAGCCACTCGAGCAGCATCGACGGCGGGAACTTCGGGGCGCCGCCGAACCCGCCGCGCGTGGCGTCGAACGAGCCGGCGAGGGCTCCGAGCACGGCGGTCAGGTGGTCGGGCTCCACGGCCGCGTCCGTGGGCAGGGCCACGCGGCCGCGCTCGCCGAGCGCCTCGCGGATGCCCGCGGCGCTCTGGTCGACCTCGCCGCGGCGGGTGGTCCAGGCCGCGGCCATGCTCGCGAGCACCTGAGGGAAGGACGGCATCCCGCTCACGGGCCGGGGCGGGAAGTACGTGCCGCAGAAGAAGGGGTCGCCGTCGGGCGTCGCGAAGACGGTCATCGGCCAGCCGCCGTGGCCGGTCATGGCCTGCGTCGCCTCCATGTAGATGGCGTCGACGTCGGGCCGCTCCTCGCGGTCGACCTTCACGCACACGAAGTGCTCGTTCATGAAGCCCGCGGTGGTCTCGTCCTCGAAGGACTCGTGCGCCATGACGTGGCACCAGTGGCAGGCCGCGTAGCCGACGGAGATCAGCAGCGGGACGTCGCGCTCGCGCGCCGCGGCGAAGGCGTCGTCGCCCCACTCGAACCAGTGCACCGGGTTGTCGGCGTGCTGGCGCAGGTAGGGGCTCGTGCTCTCGGCGAGGCGGTTGCGCATGCGTCCACTCTCACGCGTCGGCGCAGCGCGGGCGACCGCACCGGCACGCCGCCGCTCCTGCCTACGTGTGTGACGGGTGTCGGTGGCCCCCACCACACTGGGCGCATGGCGACGGACGACGAGAAGGCGATGCTCCTGCGGACGCTGCGCGCGCAGCGCGCGGCCCTGCTCAGCAAGATCGACGGGCTCGACGAGTACGACGCGCGGCGACCGCTCACGCCGACCGGCACCAACCTGCTGGGGCTGGTCAAGCACGTCGCGAGTGTCCAGCTCGAGTACCTCACCGACGTCTTCGGGCGCCCCACCGGCCGCGAGCTGCCCTGGCTGGCGGACGGCGCGGAGCCCGACGCCGACATGTGGGTCACCCCGCAGGAGACGCGCGACGACGTCGTCGCGCTGCACCACTTCTCGGCGGAGCACGGCGACGCGACGGTCGAGGCCCTGCCGCTGGACGCCCCTGGCCGGGTCCCGTGGTGGGCGGCCGAGCGGCGCGACGTCACGCTGCACCAGATCCTCGTCCACGTGTGCGTCGAGACCGCGCGGCACGCGGGGCACGCGGACATCCTCCGGGAGCTGATCGACGGCGCGGTCGGCCTCCGGCCGGGCAGCGGCGGCGTGACGCGACGGTCCGCGGCGCGGTGGGCGGAGCACCGGGCCCGGATCGAGGCCGCGGCGACCGAGGCCGCAGCCCCGGCCGGCGGCTGAGAGGGCCGGCGCTCCGGTCGGGTGGTCGCCGGCGTGGGGCCCTGTCGGCGGCCCGCGGCGGGGCTGCCCCGACGTCCGTCTCGGCCGCGCCGCGCTCGGCTCTCGCCGTGGACGGCCGCGCTGCGAGCGTCGGGACGGCGGCTCCCGTAGGGTCTCCCGCGAGTCCGTGGTCGCCTGCGGGCATCCCGAGCACGTGACCCACACCGAGCAGAGGAGCACCATGTCGTCGTCCGGCCAGCCGCCCTACCCGCCCTCCGAGCCGCCGGCCGGTGGCGGGGGCCCGGTTCCCCCCTACGGCCAGGCACCCGACCAGTCCGCGCCCGGCGCCTACGGACAGCCGCCCCAGGCGCCGCCGCACGCCCAGCCGCAGCAGCAGCCCTACGGCCAGCCGCAGGCCTACGGCCAGCCGCCGCAGGCGCCGCAGTACCAGCCCGGCCCGGGCGCCTACGGCCAGCCCTACGGTCAGCCGCAGGCACCGTCCGGCCCGCCGACGCTCTCGATCATCGCCTTCGTCCTCTCGGCGATCGCGATCCTCTTCGTCCCGATCCTGTTCGGTGGTGGCGCGATCGCGTGTGCCGCCGTCGCGATGCGACGCAACGAGAAGCCGGCCAAGATCGCCCTCATCGTGGCGATCGCCTGCACCGTGGTCGGGCTCGTGCTCGGCTTCATCGTCGGTGCGCAGATGGCGCAGTCCGGCCTCTGACGTGTGACGAAGCCCCCCGCCGCACGCGGCGGGGGGCTTCGTCGTCCCTGCGCGCTGCCGAGCACCCCCTCGCCGACGCAGCCCTGGTCGCCGCGGGCCGGCGTCGCTAGCGTCGAGCGATGATCACCGGTGCCGCCGCGCTCGGGTGGCGCCTGGCACGCCACGCGCTGGACCCGGTCGCGGACGGCGACGCGGCCGACGTCGTGCGGCGCGTGGTGGCCGTGCGCGGCTGGCCCGCGGAGACGGCCGACCTCGCTGTCCGCGTGCGCCAGGCCGAGCCGCGACCGGGCGGCCTCGAGCACGCCCTCGCCACGGGTGACCTGATCCGCAGCTGCGCCTTCCGCGGCGGCTCGTACGTGTTCACCCTCGAGGACGCGGCGTCCCTGCTCGCCGCGCGGACCGCCACCCGGGTATGGGAGACGGCGCGCTACCAGCAGCAGGGGCAGTTCGTGGTCGACGACTGGGAGCGCCTGCGGGAGGCCGTGCGCGACGCGCTCGCCGCCGGACCGACGACCCGCGCGGAGCTCGGCGCGCACCTGGCCGGCATCCCCGCACTGCGGCACCTGGCCGACGCCGCGAGCCGTGGCACGGGCAGCGACGCCCTGCTCAAGCCGCTGCACTGGTGGGGCGTCCTGTGCTTCGGACCGACGCGCGACGGGCAGTCGACCTTCCGCCTGCTCGAGGGCGACCCGGGCTGGCCCGGTCCGCTGGACGTCGACGATGCAGGACGCAGGGCGTGCCTGCGGTACCTCGAGGCGTACGGCCCTGCGACGACGAGCCACCTGGCCTACTGGCTCTCAGATGGACTCAGCGTGCCGCGCCGACGCCTCGACGGGTGGCTCGCCGACCTCGGCGCTGCGGTGACGACCGTGGACGTCGACGGTGCCGCGATGCTGGCGCGCGCCGCGGACGTCGACGAGCTCAGCGCCGCCGAGCCGTCGGACTCGGTCGTGCTGCTGCCCGCGTTCGACCCGTGGCTGCTCGGGCCCGGCACGGCCGACCCGCGGATCGTCGGGGCGGCGCGGCGGTCGCTCGTGTCGAACGGCGCGCGCACCGTGGTCTGGCGCGGTGCCGTCGCGGGGACGTGGCGGCGCGGGCGAGGCGAGGTGGCGGTGTCCTGGTTCGCCGAGGCCGGCAGCGCCCCCGTCGCGCGGCTCGAGGCCCAGGTCGAGCGTCTGGCCGCCCTGCTCGGCGAGGAGTCGAGGCTCACGCTCGAGGTCGTCTGACCCCTCCGCGCGGAAGCTGAACGCTGTGGTCCCAGCCTCCGTGTCGGCGGTTAGCGGCTGCCGTCTCAACCGTCCGTGCGGGCGATGTGACTCAAGTGGCTTATGAGGTCACCGCGACGCCACACCAGCCCCATCGGCCCCATGCGTCACATGCGCCGCACGGAAGGATGGGTGCGGGGAAGGCGGACGGACGGGCGTGGGGCAGAGGGACGCGCGGACGGGCGTGGGGAAGGGGACGCACGGACAGTGCGGGGAAGGGGGACGGACGAGTCTGGGAGAGGGGTGGGCTCGCGTGATCGTGTCCGCCGCCGGCCGACCGGGCTCGCGCCTCGGCCAGGCGCGGGGCTCAGTGGAGGCGGGCGAGGAGGCCGGCGAGGTCGTCGAGCGGAGCCGGGCGGCCGAGCAGGTAGCCCTGCGCGCGGTCGCAGCCCGCGGCCCGGGCGGCTTCGTACTGCGCGGGCGTCTCGATGCCCTCGGCGACGACGCGCGCGCCCGCAGCCTGACCCGCGGCGACGACCTGGCGCACCGCCTCGGCCGAGCCGAAGGTCGCGTCGTCCAGGCCTGCGGTCAGGCCGCGGTCGACCTTCACCTCGCCGACCTGCAGCTGGCTGAGGCGCTCGGGCGAGGACGCGCCCGTGCCGATGTCGCTCACGGACACGCGGACGCCGCGGCGCCGCAGCGCGAGGGCGACGTCGCGCGCGGAGTAGATGTGGCCGAGCACGTCCCGCAGGCCCATCTCGACGGTGAGCAGCTCGAGCGGCAGGTTCGCCGCGCGCGTCGCCGTCTCGACCTCGGTGATGAAGCGCGCGTCGGTGAGCTGCGACGCGGTGACGTTCACGGCCACCTCGACGCGGTAGCCGCGCGCGGCCAGCCAGGCGCCGTCGCGGCACGCGGTGCGCAGCGCCCAGGAGTCGATCATGCCCATGAGCCCGGCGCTCTGCGCGAGCGGCAGGAACTGCGCCGGCGTCAGCAGGCCGTGGTCGGGGTGCGCCCAGCGGATCAGCGCCTCCATCGCGACGACGGTCGAGGTCCGCATGTCGACCTGCGGCTGGTAGTGCATGCGCAGCTGGCCGCCGCCGAGCGCCTTCTGGAGCTCGGTCTCGAGCGAGTCGGGCCGCCGGGCGAGCAGCCCGAGCGCGAGCTGGGCCGCCGCGGGGGCTCCGTCCGCCGGGGACGACGGGGTCGTGGCGCGGGTCGTCGTGGCGGTCTCGAGCGTGGTCATGGCGGTCCTTCCGGTAGCCCGGCCGACCGCGTGGGTCCCGTGGCTTTGCGTCCCCGCCTCGCAGCGGGTTTGCCCTTGTCGATGTCCCCCTCCGGGACCTTTCGCCACGTGGGAGCGCCCGGAGCCGGTGCCATGACGCGACTTCCCGAGATTCGCCCCGGCTTTCACCCGCTCGGCCCTCGGACGGCGGATCGGGGCGACGCGCGACGGCGTCAGCCCTGCGCGAGCCGCACGATGGTCGCGACCGCGGGCTCGATGAGCCCGAACGCCTCGGCGTAGAGCGCGTCACCGCGGCCGTAGGGGTCGACGACGTCGTCGTCCCCGCCGGGCACGCGCCCGCGCTGCGCGGCCGCGAGCGGGACGATCGCGGCGAGGCGCTCGGCGGGTGTGCCCGCGGGGATCGCGCCCGGGTCGACGGCCGCGGCGAGGCGGGCGAGCTCGAGCAGCGTGAAGGTGCGGCGCACGCTGGCGGGCGCGAGCTGGACGATCGTGCTCCGGTGGTCGCGCGTGAGCGCGAGGACGAGCTCGGCGTCGCGCGCGAGCTGCTCGGTGAGCTGACGGGCCGCGAAGCCGTCGGCGCCCGCGCCGGCACGGGTCATGAGCGGGACCATCGGCGCGGACACGGGATGGCCGACGACGGCGCGCGTGCCCGCGCTGGCCACGGTCACGGTCGGGCCGAGCCCCGCGGCGAGGAGTCGCTCGACCGCGGGGGAGCGGCAGATGTTCCCCGTGCACACGGTCAGGATCGAGAAGGTCGCGGTGGGCAGCTCGGTCGTCACACGCACCAGTGTCGCTGCTCGCGCGCGGTGCCCTCGCCCGGCCGCGGGCGCACCGCCTCGTCGCGCCGCGCGCCCGCGACCCGGCGACGAACGCGCCCGAGCCCGCCGGAGTCCCGCCGGAGCCGCAGGTAGGCTCGCCCGGTTCGACGACGGGAGGGGCACGCGG
>NZ_JACVQL010000259.1 GCF_019733465.1 Actinotalea ferrariae
CGGTCACGGCCGAGGTCGCGGTCGCGCTGCCGGTGGTCGTCCTCGTGCTCGCGGTGCTGCTCGTGACGGCCGCAGCCTCGGCCGCCCAGCTGCGGTGCGCAGACGGGGCCCGGGCCGGCGCGCGGATGGCGGCGCTCGGGGAGCCGGACGCGGCCGTGGTGGAGGTGGCGACGCGGGTGGCCGGCGGCGCGGTCGACGTGACGGTGTCGCGCGGCGACCCGTGGGTCGAGGTCGTGGTGAGCGCCGACGGCCCGGGCGCGTGGTTCACGGGTGGCGCGATCGGCGTCTCCGCCCGCGCGACGGCGTGGGTCGAGCCGTGACGCGCGGGCGTCCGAGACGCGAGGGAACCCGGCCTCGCTGCTGGAGAGCGCTGCCTCTCCGTCGAGCAGCGCGGCCTCGCCGCCGGGGACCCGTGCGCCCGGGCGCCTCGCCGCGTCGCCGGCTGCCCGTGGCAGGCGACGACTCGGGTGCCGGGACCGTCCAGGTCGTCGCCCTCGTGGCCGTCGTCTCGTCGTGCTGTGCGCAGCGCTCGGTGCCGCGGCGTCGGGGCACCGGGCCCGGCTCACCGCGCGCACCGCTGCCGACCTCGCGGCCCTCGCGGCCGCCGAGCTCGTCGCCCTGCCGCCGGGGCTCGTGGACCTGAGCGGTGCGGGTGACCCGTGCATGCGAGCGGTCGAGGTCGCGGCCCGCAACGGGGCACGCGTCACCCGCTGCGACGTCACCGGCACCACGGTGTCGGTCACCGCGGCCGCCGGCTCCGCGCTGGGCACGGCCGCCGCGACGGCGTTCGCCGGGCCGAGGCGTCCGGCACCCGGGCTGCCGGCGTGAAGCGGTACGGCGCAGCGGCGACGGGCGCCGCACGGACCGTGCGAGCGCTGCTACCTCTCGTGCGCGAGGACGGCGTCGAGCAGGCGGATCGCCCCGGCCTTGTCGAGCGGGTTGTTGCCGTTGCCGCACTTCGGCGACTGGACGCACGCCGGGCAGCCGGCGGCGCACCCGCAGTCCCGGATCGCGTCGCGCGTGGCACGCAGCCACGTGGCACCGAGGTGGTAGCCGCGCTCCGCGAACCCCGCGCCGCCGGGGTGGCCGTCGTAGACGAAGACGGTCGCGACCTCCGTGTCGACGTGCAGCGCGGTCGAGACGCCGCCGAGGTCCCACCGGTCGCACGTCGCGAGGAGGGGGAGCAGCCCGATCGACGCGTGCTCGGCCGCGTGCAGGGACCCGGGCACGTCGCCGTCGTCGAGCTGCGCCTCGGCCAGCAGCGCCGCCGGCGCCGTCCACCAGACCGCCGTCGTCGTCAGCGTGCGGGCCGGCAGGTCGAGGACGTCGCCGCCGAGCGGCGCCAGGTCGGGGAGGTGCCGCTTCTGGTAGCTCACCACCTGCGTCGTCACGTCGACCGGGCCGAACCCCCACCGCACCGGACCCGCCACGCGCTCCTCGCGCACGCCGCGGATCTCGATCGAGGTGAGCCATCGCGACCACGTCCCGTAGTCCACGTCCTTCGGCCGGACGACGGCGACCGACGTCTCGAGGTCGAGGTCCTCGACCACGAAGGTGGCGCCCTGGTGCACGTAGACGGCGCCGGGGTGCACCGTCGCGTCGGCCGCGCCGGCGTCGACCGTGCCCAGCAGGCGACCTGTCGCCTCCTCGACCACCCGGACCGGCTCACCGCCCGAGCCGCGCAGGTCGGTGAGCCGCGCGGCGGGCTCCGCGTGGGTCCAGTACCAGCCCGACGTGCGCCGGCGCAGGGCGCCGCGCTCCACGAGCACGTCGAGCAGCTCCGCGGTGCCGGGGCCGAAGAGCGGCAGGTCGTCGGTGCGAAGGGGCAGCTCGCCGGCCGCGGCGCACAGGTGCGGCGCGAGCACGTACGGGTTGGTCGGGTCGAAGACGGTCGCCTCGACGGGCGCCGCGAAGATCGCCTCGGGATGGTTGACGAGGTAGGTGTCCAGGGGGTCCTCGCGCGCGATCAGCGCCACGAGGCCGTCGGCGCCCGCTCGCCCCGCGCGCCCGGCCTGCTGCCACAGCGAGACGCGCGTACCCGGCCACCCGGCGATGAGCACCGCGTCGAGCCCCGAGATGTCGACGCCGAGCTCGAGCGCATTCGTCGTCGCGAGCGCGCGCAGCGTGCCGTCGCGGATGGCGTGCTCGAGCTCGCGCCGCTCCTCCGGCAGGTAGCCCCCGCGGTACGCGGCCACGGCGTCGCCGAGCCCTCTCCCGACGGACTCGAGGTGGGACCGCGTCGACGTCGCGACGGACTCCGCGCCGCGGCGCGAGCGCGTGAACGCGAGCGTGCGCGCCCCGGCGACGACGAGGTCCGTGAGGAGGTCCGCCATCTCGGCGGTCGCGGTGCGGTGCGTCGGCTGGGTCGGCACGTCCTCGTGGGGCGCGTCCTCGCCCTCGGGTGCGCCGAGCGTCGCGTCGAGCCCGGGCATCTCGGGCGGCTGCCACAGCGCGAAGGTCTTGTGGCCGCGCGGGGACGCGTCCTCGGTCACCGCGACGACGCTCTCGGGGTCGACGCCGAGCAGTCGGGCCGCGCTCTGCGCCGGGTCGGACGTGGTCGCGGACGCGAGCACGAACGTCGGGCGAGCGCCGTGGTGGGCGGCGAGCCGTCGCAGCCGGCGCAGCACCGCAGCCACGTGCGCGCCGAAGACGCCGCGGAACGCGTGGCTCTCGTCGACGACGACGTGCTGCAGGTCGCGCAGCACGCGGGACCACCTCCCGTGCCTCGGCAGCAGGGAGAAGTGCAGGAAGTCGGGGTTGGTGAGCACGACGTCCGCGTGGTCCTGCACCCACCGCCGTGCGGTGACGTCCGTGTCGCCGTCGCACGTCGCGACGCGCAGGTCCCGCGTGCCCGACGCGGCGAGCAGCCGCTCGAGCCCGGCGAGCTGGTCCGCCGCGAGCGCCTTGGTCGGGCAGAGGTAGAGCACGGTCCCGCGGCGGGGCGCCCCGCCGAACCCCGCGGTCCGGTCGGCGCCGCCGGCGACGTCGCGCGCGTGGCGCACCGCGGTGAGGGCCGGCAGCCAGAACGCGAGCGACTTGCCCGAGCCGGTCGAGGTCGCGAGGACCGTGTGCCGGCCGGCCCAGGCCGCATCGGCCGCCTCGACCTGGTGCGACCACGGCCGCTCGACACCGAGCGCCCGGTAGCCGCGGACCAGCTCGGGGTCCGCCCACGCCGGCCAGTCGGCGCGCACGCCCTCGCGCGCGGGGATGCGCTCGACGTGGGTCACGCGATCGGCACGACGGCCGCCGGCGAGCAGCACGTCGAGGAGCGCGTCACCTCCCTTCGTCCCCGTCACCCGGCGATCCTGTCACCGGGGTCCGACACCCGCCGCGCGTGCGTCGACCGGCCGGAAGGACGCGATCGCCACCCGCTCGGCGTACCCGGTGGGCCGGGAGGGTGCGATCATGTCCGCAGGTCCCCGGCTGCTGCCCCGGGGACCCCGGTGGGCTGGTTCAATGAGCGCACCGGGCTGGCCTGTTCCAGGATGGGTCGGTCAGTCAGGCAGTCAGTCGAACGGTGAGGAGACCGGTGTGGACGTGTCCGTCACGAGTCGCGCGAGCGGCGACCGGACCGTGGTCGACGTCACGGGGGAGATCGACGTCTACACGGCGCCGGTGCTCCGGGAGGAGCTGGCCTCCCTCATCGACTCCGAGCACACCGACATCCTCGTGAACCTCACGGGCGTGCGGTTCATGGACTCGACCGGTCTCGGCGTGCTCGTCGGCGCGCTGAAGAAGGTCCGCACCGTCGGCGGCGACCTGCAGCTGGTCATCGACCAGGAGAAGATCCTCAAGGTCTTCCGCATCACCGCGCTGACGCAGGTCTTCACCATCCACTCGTCGGTCGACGAGGCCCTCCAGGCCTGACCCGCCGAGCCCGAGGACGCGACGCACGAAGGGGACCGCCGGCAGGCGGTCCCCTTCGTCATGTCCGGCCGCGTCCGGCCGCGTCCGGCCGAGGGTCAGGGGAGGGGCTTGCCGCCCGTGACGCCGATGCGCTCGCCCGAGACGTAGCTCGACTCCTGGCTCGCGAAGAAGACGTACGCGGGCGCGAGCTCGGCGGGCTGGCCGGCACGACCCATCGGGGTGTCCGCGCCGAACTGCTCGACCTTCTCGGCGTCCATGGTCGCCGGGATCAGCGGCGTCCAGATGGGCCCGGGCGCGACGGCGTTCACGCGGATCCCCTTCTCCGCGAGCTGCTGCGCGAGGCCCTTGGTGAAGTTGAGGATGCCGGCCTTCGTCGTCGCGTAGTCGAGCAGCTGGGGGCTCGGCTGGTAGCCCTGGATCGACGCCGTGTTGATGATGCTCGCACCCTCGCCCAGGTGCTGGAGCGCGGCCTTCGTGATCCAGAACATCGCGTAGATGTTGGTCTTCATCACGCGGTCGAGCTGCTCCGTCGTGATGTCGAAGATCCCGTTCTCCTGCGCCATCTGGTACGCGGCGTTGTTGACGAGGACGTCGAGACCGCCGAGGCCCGAGACGGCCTCCTCGACGATCCGCTTGCACGTCTCCTCGTCGCGGATGTCGCCCGGCACGAGCACCGCGTTCCGCCCGGCGTCGCGGATGTGCTGCGCGGTAGTCTCGGCGTCCTCCTGCTCCTCGGGCAGGTAGTTGATCGCGACGTCGGCGCCCTCCCGCGCGAAGGCGATGGCGACCGCGCGGCCGATGCCGGAGTCGCCGCCCGTGAGGAGCGCGCGGCGGCCCTCGAGCCGGCCGGAGCCGACGTAGCTCTCCTCGCCGTGGTCGGGCTTCTGCTCCATGTCGGAGGTCTCGCCCGGGTGGGCGATCTTCTGCTCGGTCTGCTCCTCGGGGTCCCGGTACTGGTCCGTCGGGTCCTGGGGCGTGGTCTGGTCTCCCGGGTTCTGCGGGGCGTGCTGGTCGCTCACTGCGGCTCCTCGTGTCGTCGTCGTGCGTGCGGTTCGAGCGGTCGGGTCGGGCGCTGCTGTGCGGGCGTCACCCCGCCCACGTGTCGGCGAGCGGGCTCTCGTCGAGGTGCGCCAGGAGGTCGGCGGCGTCCTCGTAGACCTCGACCGCGCCGGCGGAGCGCAGCTCGGCGCGCGAGGTGCCGCCGCTCAGGAGGCCGACGCACGCCACGCCCGCGCGCGCCGCGGCCTGCACGTCCCACACCGCGTCGCCCACCATCACGGCGCGGTCCGCGGGCACCCCGGCGACGCGCAGGGCGGCCTCGACGAGGTCGGGCTCGGGCTTCGCGTCGTCGACGTCCTCGTCACCCGTCAGACCGGTGACGACGTCGTCGAGCTCGAGCACCGCGCGCAGGCGCTCCACCTCCTCGGGGGCGGCCGACGTCGCGAGGACCGTCGCGGCGCCGCGGTCGGCGACGGCCCGGACCAGCTCGCGGGCGCCGTCGAACGCGCGCAGGAGCGGGGTGAGCTCGGCGTAGTGCGCGGTGTGGCGCTCGCGGACGTCGTCCCCGAGCCGCTCGGCGTCGTCGTCGCCCAGGACCTCGGCGATGAGCAGGTCGGAGCCCATGCCGATGCAGCGGTGCACCCGCCACGCGTCGGCGGGCCGCCCGACCTCCGCGAACGCCCGCACCCAGGCGTGCACGTGCAGGAAGTTCGAGTCGACGAGGGTGCCGTCGATGTCGAGCAGGACGGCGCCCGGGGCGGCGTGGGGTGGCGTGGTCACCCCACAGTCCTAACCCGGGCGCCCGGGTCCTGCGCGTCGAACCGAGAGGTCAGCCGATCGTGACCGGCACCGGCTCGCTCCGGACGACGACGCTCCTGGTCTCTGCTCGCGCCGTGCCGTCGGCCTCGGTGACCTCCTTGAGCATGACCTCCATGACCGCGTACGCGTCGTAGCGCCCGGGCGGCAGGCCGCCGGCGGGGAGCTCCTGGGCAGGAGCGCTGCACAGGCTCATGGACCCGGTGAGCGCCACGTCGACGGGCTGCCCGGACGCCTCCACGAGCTCGACGTCCTCCGTGTCGCGGTACTCGCGCCCGACGACGGCGCCCGCGCGCGTCAGGACGAGCAGGGCGCCGTGCGTCGGCGCGTTCGCGATCACCGTCCGGCCACCCGTCGCACGCAGGCCGACCGTCCCGCCGACGGCCTCGCCGGGTGCGTAGGGCCGCTGCTCGAGCGTCAGGTCGAGCGTCAGGGGTGGGTCGGCCTCGCTCAGCACGGCCGAGGCGCACGCGGGGAAGGTGCCCTGCGGGGCCTGCGCGAGCAGCGCGTCGACGTCCGCCTGCGTCGCGGGGGCGCTCCCGCCGGCGGACGCGCTGCCCTCCGGCGCCGTGGTCGGCGCGGCGGTGGGAGCCGGGGACGGCTCGGCGGTGCGTGCCCGGTCCGCGAGCTCGTCGGCCTCCTCGCGCGTCGCCGTGACCTCGAGCGTGCTGTGCTGCACGGCGACGACCTGCACGCCGAGCCGCACGACCTCCTGCCGCACGAGGACGTCGTACGTGCCCGGAGGCAGCGGTGCGGAACCCGGGAGGCACGAGGTCAGCGACAGGTCGAAGGCGTGCTGGACCGGGAAGGACTCCATGGTGCCCGTGAGCGCGGCGGGCCGGCTCACCACGACGCCGTCCCGGACGAGGACGACCGTCGGCGCGACCTCGACGGCGGTGGCGTCCGGGTCCGGCTCGTGGGCGGACACGACGAGGCTCGTCACCGTGCCGCTCGCCGCCGCGGCCGGGTGGCTCACCTCCACGTCGACGGGCGGGTCCGGCAGCTCGGTCGGGGTCTCGGGCTCGCAGCCCCAGGCCGCCGCGGACCACCCCGCAGGCGACGCCTCGAGGGGCCCGCGCCCCGCGAGCTGCAGACCGCCGACCACGACGGCCGTCGCGGCCCCCGCGCCGACGACGCCGGTCGCGGCCTGACGCACGTGGCGACGTCGTCGGATCCGCGTGACCATGTGCCGCACCTGACCCGCCATGCGCTCCGACGCGGCGTCGTCCTGGACCGACCGCGCGAGGTCGTGCAGGGATCGTTCGAGGTCGATGCTCATCGGTCGCTCCTCGTGGGGGTCAGGGTGATCTCGTCGTCGTCGGGTGCCACGTCGGCACCGGGGAGCGGGCCGAGCAGGTGCTCCATCCGCCGCACGGCGTCGGACAGGTACCGCTTGACCGACCCCTGGCTGAGCGCGAGCGCATCGGCGATCGCGGGCACCGTGAGGTCCTCGTAGAAGCGCAGGACGACGCACGCGCGCTCGCGCGGGCTGAGCGCCTCGAGCGCGGCCGCCACGTCGGCGCGTGCGGCCACGCCGGCGTCCGAGGCCGGTCCGACGTCGTCCGTCGCGAGCAGGTGCCGCACGGCCGCCCAGCGCCGCCGTCGGCGGAAGCCGTCGACGTACGTCGTGAGCACCGCCCGCCGCACGTAGCCCTCGAGGCTGTGCGTCTCGAGCCCGCCCCGGCCGCGCGAGAAGGTCTTGACCAGCGCGTCCTGCACGAGGTCCTCGGCCTCGCGGCGGTCACCGCACAGGAGGTACGCGTAGCCCACGAGCGCCGACCCGCGCGTGCGCACGAGGTCGTCGAGCGCGTGCTCCCACGCGGCCATCGCGACGGCTCCCCTCGGACGGACCAGGGACGGCTGTCCCCGCCCTGCCCATGATGACGACCGGGGGCCCCGGATCGTTGGGGCCGCGCGGGAGCGTGGCACCGGTTCGCGCCCCGACGCCTCACCCGTAGACTGCGCGCCAGCCGCGACTCAGGGGGGTCGCGTGCGGGTCGGCAACGTCGCCGACCGGCACCCACGCTTAGGAGGACGGATGCCCTCGCTCGGAACCTCGAGCCTCACCATCGTGAGCGTGATCGCCGCCATCGCGGTCGTCTCGCTCGTCTTCGCCCTGGTCCTGCGCCGACAGGTGCTCGCGGCCGGCGAGGGCACGACCAAGATGCAGGAGATCGCCCTCGCGGTGCAGGAGGGCGCGTCCGCGTACCTCAACCGGATGTTCCGCACGCTCGTCCTCTTCGCGGTGCTCGTGTTCGCGCTGCTGTTCCTGCTGCCCGGTGACACGGGGATCAAGGTCGGTCGCTCGATCTTCTTCCTGCTCGGCGCGGGCTTCTCCGCCGCGATCGGGTACCTCGGGATGTGGCTCGCCACCCGCGCGAACCTGCGCGTGGCCGCTGCCGCGATGCGGCCGGGCGGCCGGGTCGAGGGCTCGCGGATCGCCTTCCGCACGGGCGGCGTCGTCGGCATGTCCGTCGTGGGCCTCGGCCTGCTCGGTGCGGCCTCCGTCGTCCTCATCTACCGCGAGCAGGCGCCCGCGGTGCTCGAGGGCTTCGGCTTCGGGGCCGCGCTCCTCGCGATGTTCATGCGCGTCGGCGGCGGCATCTTCACCAAGGCGGCCGACGTCGGCGCGGACCTCGTCGGCAAGGTCGAGCAGAACATCCCCGAGGACGACCCGCGCAACGCGGCGACGATCGCGGACAACGTGGGCGACAACGTCGGCGACTGCGCCGGCATGGCGGCGGACCTCTTCGAGTCCTACGCGGTGACGCTCGTCGCCGCGCTCATCCTCGGCAAGGTCGCGTTCGGCGAGCAGGGGCTCGTCTTCCCGCTGATCGTCACGGCGATCGGTGCGCTCACCGCCGCCCTCGGCGTCTACATCACGCGCGTGCGCGGCTCGGAGAGCGGCCTCGCCGCGATCTACCGCGGCTTCTACACGTCGGCCCTCATCGGCGCCGTCCTCGCGGGTATCGCCGCCTTCGCGTACCTGCCGTCGTCGTTCGCCGAGCTCTCGGGCGTCGGCGAGGAGCTCGCGAACCACACGGGCGACCCGCGCGTCGTCGCGACGCTCGCCGTCGCGATCGGCGTCGTGCTCGCCGGCATCATCCTGTGGCTCACGGGCTACTTCACGGGCACGACGTCGAAGCCCACCTTGCACGTGGCCCGCACGTCGCTCACGGGCGCCGCGACCGTCGTGCTCTCCGGCATCGGGGTCGGCTTCGAGTCGGCCGTCTACACGGCGGGCATCATCGCCGCGGCGATCTGCGGCGTCTTCCTCATCTCGGGCGGCTCGATCACGCTGTCGCTCTTCCTCATCGCGCTCGCGGGCTGCGGCCTGCTGACGACGGTCGGTGTCATCGTCGCGATGGACACGTTCGGCCCGGTGAGCGACAACGCGCAGGGCATCGCCGAGATGTCCGGCGACGTCGACGCCGAGGGCGCGCAGATCCTCACGGACCTCGACGCCGTGGGCAACACCACCAAGGCGATCACCAAGGGCATCGCGATCGCGACGGCCGTGCTCGCCGCGACGGCGCTGTTCGGCTCGTACACCGACGCCGTGCGGCAGGCGCTCGCGGACATCGGCGACAGCCTGGACACGTCCGGCACGGCGCTCGCGATGATCTCCTACGAGGTGATCTCGCCGATCACGCTCGTCGGCGTCATCCTCGGTGCGGCGACCGTGTTCCTGTTCTCGGGCCTCGCGATCGACGCGGTGACCCGGGCCGCGGGTGCCATCGTGTTCGAGGTCCGCCGCCAGTTCCGGGAGAACCCCGGCATCATGACCGGCGAGGTGCGGCCCGAGTACGGCAAGGTCGTCGACATCTGCACGCGCGACTCGCTGCGCGAGCTGGCGACGCCCGGCCTCCTCGCGGCGTTCGCGCCCATCGCCGTCGGCTTCGGGCTCGGCGTCGGGCCGCTCGCGGGCTTCCTCGCCGGGGCGATCGCGTCGGGCGTCCTCATGGCCGTGTTCCTCGCGAACTCGGGCGGCTCGTGGGACAACGCGAAGAAGATCGTCGAGGACGGCAAGTACGGGGGCAAGAACTCCGACGCGCACGCGGCCGTCGTCATCGGCGACACCGTGGGTGATCCGTTCAAGGACACGGCCGGACCGGCGATCAACCCGCTCCTCAAGGTGATGAACCTCGTCGCGCTGCTCATCGCACCGGCCGTCGTGCAGGTCAGCCTGGGTGAGGACGCGAACCACGCGCTCCGCCTGGGCATCGCGTCCGTCGCCGCGCTCATCGCGTTCGGCGCCGTCGTCATGTCGCGGCTGCGCGCCGCGGCGGTCGACCGCGAGGGCAAGCTCGAGCGCGAGACGCACCTGGTCTGAGCCGGGCTCCGTAGAGGCCCGCACGGGCCCGCGCGGGCCCACACCCGGACCTACCACCGACGAGAGCGCGCGACCCCCGCGGGTCGCGCGCTCTCGTCGTCCCGGGGGAGGGGCGTCAGGCGGGCTCGACGGGAGCCAGAGCTCGCACGTCGCGGTCGAGAAGTCGTCCGCACGGTCGAGCACGGCGACGACCTCGGGCCCCGGCCGCAGGCGCCAGGGGTTCGACGGGAACCACTCCGTCGCCGTGGCCGCCCACATCGCCTGCAGCGCGGCGGGGTGAGGACCCGAGCTGCGGAAGACGGCCCAGGTGCCGTCGGGCACCTCGAGCACGTCGAGGTCGTCGGGCACGTCCGAGCCGGCGGTCCGGGCGACCCCGTGGAGGTAGGTGAGCTCGCTGCCCTCGGTGCGGTCGGCGTCGAGGTCGTCACTCACCGCGAGCAGACCCGACGGCTCCGTGTCCGCGAGCGCCTTGAGCCGGGCGTGCTCCTCGACCGGCAGCGAGGCGACGAAGGCCTGGATGTGCGGGTTCACGCCCTCGTGCACGAGCGGGACGCGGGTGGCATGACCGACGAGACGGAAGGCGGGTCGGTGGGCGATGCGGGTGTCCATGGGGACGCTCCCTTCGACGGTCAGGCGGAACCTGAGCTGGGGTTGTGAACGGAGGGGGCCGCCGTCCCGGCGCACGTCACCGGGCCCGGCGCCGTGCACGGCACGGAACGCGCGACCGAACGCCTCGGCCGAGCCGTAGCCGTAGCGGACGGCGACGCTCAGCAGGTCGGTGCGGCCCGCGACGACGTCGGCCGCCGCCACGGTCATCCGCCGACGGCGCACGTACTCCGACAGCGGCATCCCGGCGAGCGCCGAGAACATCCGACGGAGGTGGTGCTCGGTGGTCCCGAGCGACCGCGCGAGCGCGGCGACGTCGAGCTCCTCGCCGAGGCCGTCCTCGACGAGGTCGACCAGCCGGTTGAGCGCCGAGATCATGGGGCCTCCTCTCGACGTCCAGCCTGGACCGCGCGCCGCTCCCGCCGCCCGATCGTCGCGGACCGGCTCGATCAGGTTCGGCGGGAACGTGGGGCTCAGCCCGCGGCGCGCTCCTCCTCGGTCGCACGGCGCACGACGAGGCGGGTCCAGGCGCCCACGTACACGCGGTCGTCCTCGGCGAGCTCCTGCCGCTGCCCGGGCACGAGCGGCACGGTGGGCAGAGGGCCGCTCGCCGGGCCGACGAACGTGCCGTTGGAGGACTGCAGGTCCTCGACGAACCACCGCGAGCCGTCCGTGGTCAGCTGGGCCTGGCGGCGGCTGACGGCCGCGTCGGTGCCGCAGTCGATCTCGGGGTGGATGTTCCGGCTGCGCGAGACCCGGCCGACGAGCAGCGAGCGCACCGTGAGCGGCACCGTCGTCGGGAGCCCGGGCGACGGGCACGGCTGGTCCACCTGGTCCTGCGCGGCGTACCAGTCCGGGTCGACCCAGACCTCGGCCACCCACTCGAGCGGCACGGCGGGAGCGATGGGCCCGGGGTCGGCCGCCGCCGCGGCGGCGGCGGCAGCGTCTGCGCCGGCGGAGGAGCCGTCCGACGACGTCGCCCCTCCCGCGTCCGGCGCTGCGCCGGCACCGGCGTCCGGTGAGGCGGGTGCGCTGCCGCGCGGCATCGCGCCCGTCGTGAAGTCGTAGCCGCACGCCTCGCAGAACAGCGCGCCGGCGACGTTGCTCGTGCCGCAGTGCGGGCACTCGACGCCCTCGCCGCCGTCCGTCGACGGCGCCCCGCCCGCAGCCGCGGTGGCGGCCGCGGGCGTGGGG
>NZ_JACVQL010000026.1 GCF_019733465.1 Actinotalea ferrariae
GGAGGCGGCCGAGCGCTTCGCCGAGCGCGCGGCCGCCCGACGTCACGTGCTGCGCCGCCGTGCGCTCGGCGTCACGGCGGCCGTGGTCGTCGTGGCGGCGCTGGGCTGGCTGCTGCTCGTCTCGCCCGTGCTCGCGCTCGACGCCGGGCAGGTGGGGGTGGAGGGCCAGGGCACCGTCGTGGACGCGGCCGCGGTCGTCGCCGTCGTCGAGCCGCACCACGGGACGCCGCTGCCGCGCCTGGACACCGTCGCGCTGCGCCGCGAGATCCTCGACGTGCCGGGCGTGCGGGCCGCGGAGGTCGCGCGCGAGTGGCCGCACGGGCTGCGGATCACGGTGGTGTCGCGCGAGCCGGTCGCCGCCGTGCCGCAGACCGGGGGCGGCGTCGCCCTGCTCGACGTCGAGGGTGTCCAGGTCGGCCGGTCCGAGGTCGCGCCCGAGGGGCTGCCGGTCGTGTCGGTGCCGCTCGACGACCCCGGTGCCCGCGCCCTGACCGCGGTGCTCACCGTGCTGCGCCAGCTGCCGCCAGAGCTCGCGGCCCAGGTCGCGACGGCGTCCGCGGACAGCCAGGACACCGTGCGTTTCGGCCTGCACGACGGCGTGAGCGTCGAGTGGGGGAGCGCGGACCAGACGATGCTGAAGATCCGGGTGCTGCAGACCCTGCGGGCGGCCGCGCCGAGCGCGGGGGCCGGGCACTACGACGTCTCGGCGCCCGAGCTGCCGATCACCCGGTCCTGATCCGGCGACACGCGCCCGTGGTCGTTGCCCACGCCTGCCCGGCGACCTAGCGTCGCACCCGACAGCATCTGACATAACTCTAACCTTCTACCTGAGACTGAAGGTTGGGACCCGAGCAGGACGAGAGGCACCGACGTGGCAGCTCCGCAGAACTACCTGGCGGTCATCAAGGTGGTCGGCATCGGTGGCGGCGGCGTCAACGCCGTCAACCGGATGATCGAGGTCGGGCTCAAGGGCGTCGAGTTCATCGCGATCAACACGGACGCGCAGGCGCTCCTCATGTCGGACGCGGACGTGAAGCTCGACGTCGGCCGCGAGCTGACCCGGGGCCTGGGCGCGGGCGCCGACCCCGAGGTCGGCAAGAAGGCCGCCGAGGACCACGCCGAGGAGATCGAGGACGTCCTGCGCGGGGCGGACATGGTGTTCGTGACCGCGGGGGAGGGCGGCGGCACCGGCACGGGCGGAGCGCCCGTCGTCGCGCGCATCGCACGCTCGCTCGGTGCGCTGACCATCGGCGTCGTGACGCGCCCGTTCACGTTCGAGGGCCGGCGGCGCTCGGTCCAGGCGGAGAACGGCATCGACGCGCTGCGCTCCGAGGTCGACACGCTCATCGTCATCCCCAACGACCGGCTGCTGTCCATCTCGGACCGGTCCGTCTCGGTCCTCGACGCGTTCCACTCGGCGGACCAGGTGCTGCTGTCCGGCGTCCAGGGCATCACGGACCTCATCACCACGCCGGGCCTGATCAACCTCGACTTCGCCGACGTCAAGAGCGTCATGCAGGGTGCGGGCAGCGCCCTCATGGGCATCGGCTCGGCGCGTGGCGACGACCGGGCGGTGCAGGCGGCCGAGCTCGCGATCTCCTCGCCCCTGCTGGAGGCGAGCATCGACGGCGCGCACGGCGTGCTGCTCTCGATCCAGGGCGGCTCCGACCTCGGGCTCTTCGAGATCAACGAGGCCGCGCGACTGGTCCAGGAGGCCGCGCACCCGGAGGCCAACATCATCTTCGGCGCGGTCATCGACGACGCCCTGGGCGACGAGGTCCGTGTGACCGTCATCGCGGCGGGCTTCGACACGGGGAGCCCGACGGTGCGCCGGGACAACCGGGCGCTCGGGCAGGTGAGCAGCGCGCCTCGCGTGCCGAGCGTCGTGCCGGCCGAGGCGCGTCCCGCGCCGTCGGACCTCGCTCCGGCCGCGGCCGGCGCGGAGCAGCCGTGGCG
>NZ_JACVQL010000260.1 GCF_019733465.1 Actinotalea ferrariae
GTTCGTTGAGTCGTCGGGCTGGAGTGTTCCAGTCCAGGGTCTGGCGTGGTCGTGCGTTGAGTTCGCGGGCGACGGCGTCGAGGTCGTCCTGGTTGTAGGCGCGGAAGTCGGTGGTGGTGCGGGGGAAGTACTGGCGCAGCAGGCCGTTGGTGTTCTCGTTGGAGCCGCGTTGCCAGGGTGAGTGCGGGTCGCAGAAGTAGACGCGGCAGCTGGTGGCGAGGGTGAAGGTGGCGTGCTGGGCCATCTCGACGCCTTGGTCCCAGGTCAGGGTCTTGGTCAGCTCGGTCGGCAGGCGCCGCATGAGGTCGATCAGGACCGTGGTGACGTCCTGGGAGGCCCTCGAGCCGGGCAGGGCTCCGAGCATCACGAACCGGGTCGACCGCTCGACCAGGGTGATGATCGCTGAGGAGCCGCGCATGCCGATGACCAGGTCGCCCTCCCAGTGACCGGGGACAGCCCGGTCCTCGACCTCGGCCGGTCTGCTGGAGATGTGCAGGTCCCCGACCCAGGCCCGTGCCGATCGTGCGGCGCCCGCAGCGCGTGACTGCGGGCGCCGGTCGGCGCGACCCGAGCGCAGCGCGACCTGCCGGTGGATCTCCGCGCGCATCGCCCCGCGGGCCTGGTAGTAGACCGCCTGGTAGATCGTCTCGTGCGACACCCACTGCTCCGGATCGTCCGGGAACTGCTGACGCAACCAGTGTGCGATCTGCATCGGCGACCACCGCTGCGCCAACCGCGGTGCGACCAGCGGCCATAACCGTCCGGCAAACGGCGCCCGGCCCTGCGTTCGGACGTTGCCGATCAGCTTGCCCTCGCGCGGGCGCCGCGCACGACGGTCGGCCTTGGACTGGGCGACCGCGTGCGCGTAGACCCACCGGTAGGGGCCGGCTGCGCTGCGTCGTGCCAGCCCCGCAGGCGACCGGGTCCGCGACCCCCGCACGTGCGCACCCAGATACGCGTGGTTGCGGGTGACCTCGCGCCAGATCGTCGACCTGTCACGCCCCAGCACCGCCGCAATCTGAGGGAACGAGAGCCCCTCGCCGAACAGCACCTCGATCTGCGCCCGCTCCGCGAGCGACAACCGCGCCCCAGCCATACGCGCACCCTCCTCGTGGGCACCGCGTTGCAACAACCACTTGAACCG
>NZ_JACVQL010000261.1 GCF_019733465.1 Actinotalea ferrariae
CCGCACCGGCCGGTGAGGGCGCCGAGGCCGCGCGCAAGCGCTCCCGCAACCGCCGCCGGACGCGTGGCGGCCGCGGCGGCTCGGGTGACGGCGCGGCGAGCAGCGAGGCCGCTCCCGTCGTCGGCGAGGGCTGACCCTCCGCGCACCACGACGCATCACGGCGCGCGCAGCGCCGTCGCCGACGCCGACGCCGAGCACACCGGCGCCGACGCCGAGCCCCACGACCCCGCCCACCGTGCTGCCCACGGGCGACCCCGCGCTGCCCGCAGGGGCGTGCGGGTCCCTCGTCGGCGAGCCCTCGGTCGACGACGGCTCGGGCCTCTCGATCACCGCGTGGCCCGTGCCCGCTGAGGTGCCGGCCGGCAGCGCCCTGCCCGTCGGCGCGGGCATGGGCTTCGGTCAGTACGGCGACTTCTCGCTCGCGTCGCAGGACGGGCCGGTCTACCTCGTGACGCACGACGGCGTCGTCGTGGCACGGGGGACGGCCTTCGCGAGCACGACCGGCGTCGCGACGCTCGTCGAGGGCGGCCCGGGCGGCTGGACCACCGCCGGGGCGCTCGACCTCGCGGTCTGCGAGCCGGTGGCCGGCGACCCCGCCACCGCGGGTCGCGCACTCCCCGCCGGCTCGTACGAGCTCCACGCCACCCTGCAGCTCACGCGGTTGCCCGAGGGCACGGACGTGGACGACCGGTGGACCGGCGACCCTGCGGACGACCTGGTCGGCACACCTGGCGGGGAGCCGGTGCAGCTCCTCAGCGAGCCGGTCGCCTTCACCGTGGTCGGCGAAGCGCTCGACCCTGCACCGCGCACGCGCACCTCACCCGCAGCACCGGCAGCCGACCGACCGCCGCCCGGGACCGAGATGTGCGGGTCCGCCGTGCCGGAGCGGTGGGACGCCGGAGGTCTCCTCGTGATCGAGCACCCGACGGATCCCCTCGCGGTGGCCGTCGGGGACCCCGTCGACCTGGGTGCGCGGCTCGCCTACCGCGTCCCCGGTCGGGTGGAGGGGCTGCTCGAGCACCGCATCGACTACCTCGTCGTGCGCGACGGCGTCGTCGTCGGCCGCGGGGGGCCGGGGGCGTCCGACGACTGGTGGTCCCACGCGACCGTCGACCACGGGACCGTCCTGCGGCCGGACGTGTTCTTCCAGGAGTGGGTGATCGCGGGGTGCATCGGCACGGACCCGTGGGACCCGACCAACCCGCCGCTCGGTCCCGGTGAGTACGAGCTCGTGCCGACGACGACGCTGCAGCTCGACGCCGTCGTGCTCGACGACGGGACGCGCACGGTCCTGGACCAGACGCACTTCCTCGTCGGCACCCCGGTCCCGCTGACCATCCGTTGAGCCGGCCGGGGGCCGACGGCCAGGCCTGCGCCGACCGTCGGCACCCGGCAGGATCGGTCCATGAGCCTCTACGCGGACCACCCGGCCCACCGCACGCGTCAGGTCGTCGGGGACGCGGCCGTCCTGGCCTGGGTCGTCGTGTGGGCGCTCGTGGGCCGGGCGGTGCACGACGCCGTCTCCCAGCTCGCGGCACCGGGACGGACCCTCGAGGACGCCGGCACGTCGCTCGAGGAGGGTCTGCAGCAGGCCGGTGAGCGCGTCGCCGAGGTGCCGTTCGTCGGCGACGAGCTGCAGGCGCCCTTCGACAGCGCCGGCGAGGCCGCGGGCACGCTGACGCAGGCGGGAGTCGACCTCCAGGACGGCGTCGCGCAGGCGGCGACCGTCGCCGGGTGGTCCGTCGCGCTGTGGCCGATCCTCGTCGTCGTCACGCTGTGGGTGTGGGCGCGCGTGCGGTTCGCGCGGCGCTCGGCGAGCGCCCGGCGGCTCGTGGCGGCGGGGACCGACCTCGACCTGTTCGCGCTGCGCGCGCTCGCGCGGCTGCCCCTGACCACCCTCGCGCGCGTGAGCGACGACCCCGCGGGCGACTGGCGCCGCGGCGACGAGGCCGTCGTCCGGCGGCTCGCGGACCTCGAGCTCCGCAGCGTCGGCGTCCGCCTGCCGACCGGCTGACGGCGTCGGTCCCCGCGCGCCCGGGGACCTGTGCGGAGAGCTCAGCCGGCCTCGATGAACGCGCGGATCGCGTCGGCGACGAGCTGCACGGCGATCGCCGCGAGCAGCAGACCCGCGATGCGCGTCACGAGCGTCACGCCGCTGTCCTTGAGGACCCGGTGGATCACGCCGGCGAACCGCATCGAGAGCCACAGGCACACGTGCACGCCCACGACGGCGAGCGCGATCGCGACCCAGTCCGCCGGCTCACGCGCACCCTGGACGAAGACCATCGTCGCGACGATCGCGCCCGGACCGGCGAGCAGCGGCGTGCCGAGCGGCACGAGCGCGACGTTGACGCCCTGGTTGCCGGACGGCTGCGGCTCCTCGCTCCTGCCCGTCAGCAGCTCCATCGCGACGAGGAGCAGCAGCAGACCGCCGGACGCCTGGAGCGCGGGCAGCGAGATGTGCATGTACGCGAGCAGCTGCTGGCCGAACAGCGCGAACGAGACGATGACGCCGAACGCGACGAGGATCGCCTGCCGCGCCGCCCTGCGCCGCTGGACCTTCGTCATCGTGCTCGTGAGGCCGAGGAAGATCGGCACGGTCCCCGGGGGATCCATGATCACGAACAGGGTGATGAAGGCCTCCGCGAGCAGCCGGCCGTCGACGACGGCGCTCACGGCCGGACCACGGGCAGCCGGCCCTGGTCCTCGATCGCCTCGAGCGCCTCGGGCGACGTCGTGCGCTCCCCCAGCACGTTCGGCTTGCCGGCGCCGTGGTAGTCGCTCGAGCCGGTGACGACCAGGCCCGCCTCGGCCGCGATCCCGGCCAGGCGGCGTCGCTGCGCGTCGTCGTGGTCGCGGTGGTCCACCTCGATGCCGGCGAGACCGGCGTCGACCAGGCGGCCGATGGCCTCGTCCGAGAGGATCCGGCCACGGACGAGGGCGCCGGGGTGGGCGAGCACGGGCACCCCACCGGCGGCGCGCACGAGCCGCACGGCGTGCGCGGCGTCGGGCGCGTAGTGCGGGACGTAGTAGCGCGAGCCGGCGGCGAGCACGGTGGCGAACGCGGCCGAGCGGTCGGCGACGTGCCCGCGCGCCGCGAGCGCGTCGGCGATGTGCGGCCGGCCCACCGTGGTCCCGGGGACGGTCTGCGCCTCGACGTCGGCCCACGTCAGGTCGAGGTCCTCGGCGATGAGGTCGACCATCGCGCGCGCCCGCTGGAGCCGCGCCTCACGCGTGCGCTCACCCTCCTCGAGCAGCCCGGCGTGCTCCGGGTCGTGGAGGTAGCTGAGCAGGTGGACGCTCATCCGGTCCACGAGGCACGAGATCTCGGCGCCGCGGACGAGCGCGACCCCGTGGACGGGCACCGCGGCCTCGGCCTCGGCCCAGCCGCGCGTCGTGTCGTGGTCCGTCAGCGCGACGACGTCGAGGCCGGCGCGGGCCGCGGCCGCGACGAGCGCGGCGGGTGCGTCCGTGCCGTCCGACGCCACCGAGTGGGTGTGGAGGTCGATGCGCACGGGCCAAGGATAGGTGGGCCTCGCGTCCGACCCGTGCGTGCCCGGTGCGCGCATCTGGTGCGAGCATGGGGGCATGGCAGACCAGCACAGCGCCACCGGTCCCGGCACCGCGGACGGCGCCCTCGCCCCGGCCCCGCCCACCGCGACGTCGCCCGACCCCACGGCGACGGACGCGCAGCGGCTCGAGGACCGCGGCTCGAACCGGTCGCAGCGCCCGACGTCGGCCGCGTTCCTCGAGTTCGTCGCGGACCGCTGGGCGGACCGTCCGGCCGGGCCGGGCGCGCCGCTGCCGTCGGCGTCCTGGGC
>NZ_JACVQL010000262.1 GCF_019733465.1 Actinotalea ferrariae
GTGCGCCGGCCGCGCACGACGACGGGGCGGCGCAGCGACGGGCGGGCGAGCGCCTGGCGGGCGTGCCGCACGGTCGTGTCGAGCGCGTGGGACACGGTCCGGCCCGCCTCGGCGAGCCCCGCGAGGAGGTCGTCGGCGTCACCGACGCCGAGCAGCGCGGCGACCTCCTCCTGGTCGGCGCGCAGCAGGCGGTTGGTGGGGCGGCGCGTCGTCAGGTGCAGCGCGTCCCGGACGTCGAGCAGGTGGGCGTAGGCGTCGTCGACCGCGCCGTGGGGGCGGTCCGTGAGCCAGGTGGCGGCGAGCGCGAACACCACCACGGCGTCCCTGATGCCGCCGCGCGCCTCCTTGAGGTCGGGCTCCACCAGGTAGGCGAGCTCACCCGACCGCTCGGCCCGGGTGCGGGTCGTCGTGAGGAGCTCCGGCAGGCGCCGTCGCGCGGCCGAGCGCCAGTCCTCGAGCAGCGCGGTGCGCGCTCGCTGGACGACGGTGCGGTCCCCCGCGACGTGCCGCAGATCGAGCAGGCCCACGGCGGCCGGCAGGTCCGACGAGGCGACCTGGCGGCACTGGGCGAGCGAGCGCACCGAGTGGTCCAGGTCGAGCCCGGCGTCCCAGACGGGGTACCAGAGCCGCTCGGCGAGAGCGGCCACCTCGGCCGGGCGGTGGCTGCGGCCGTCGTGCACGAGGAGCAGGTCGAGGTCGCTCGCCGGGCTCGCGTCGCCGCGGCCGAGGCTGCCGACCGCCCCGAGCGCGATCCCGGAGGGCGACGTGCCGTCGATCACCGAGTCCCACAGCTCGGCCAGGCGTGCCACGGCGAGCTGCGTGACGGCGCCGCGACGGACGGCCCCGTCCGCGCCGGGACCGGTCATGCGGGCGGCGAGCCGGAGCCGATCGGCCTTGAGGTCCCGCACCCCCACGGACGCGGCCTGGGGAGCCGGGTCCGCCGGGGGGTGCGGGACCTCGAGGGAAGGGCGTCCGACCGCGTCCGGTTCGACGGGCGGTCGTTCGGTCATCGGGCTACAGCGCGTCCACGCCGTGCTCGCCGGTGCGCACACGTGCCACGTCGTCGACCGGCACCGTCCACACCTTGCCGTCACCGATCTTGCCGGTCTGGGCGGCCATGATGATCGCGTTCGTCACGGCGGTCGCGTCCTCGTCGGCGACGAGGATCTCGACCCGGACCTTGGGGATCAGGTCCACCGTGTACTCCGCGCCGCGGTAGACCTCGGTGTGGCCGCGCTGCCGGCCGTAGCCGCTCGCCTCGCTCACCGTCATCCCGCGGATCCCGGCCGCCTCGAGGGCCGACTTCACGTCGTCGAGCCGGTGCGGCTGGATGACACCCGTGACGAGCTTCATGCCTTCACCTCCGTCTGGGGGCGAGCCGCGCTCGCCGCCGTGTAGCTGCTGTCGCCCGAGCCGATGCGCGCACCGCCGAGGGTCTCGTACGCCGACTCGCCGTGCACCGCGAGGTCCACGCCGCCGAGCTCCTGCTCGTCGGGGACGCGCAGACCGATCGTGGCCTTGAGCGCCAGGGCGATGGCCGCCGTGACCACCGCGCTGAACGCCATCGCAGCGACCGCGACGATGATCTGCGTCAGCAGCTGGGTGATGCCGCCGCCGTAGAGGAGGCCGTTGAGCGCACCGTCGGGGTACCAGGTGCCGTTGACGCCCTCGCCGACGTTCGCGAAGAGGCCGATGAGCACCGTGCCGACGAGGCCACCGACCAGGTGGACGCCGACGACGTCGAGCGAGTCGTCGTAGCCGAAGCGGTACTTCAGACCCACGGCGAGGGCGCAGAGCACACCCGCGACCGCGCCGATCGCCAGGGCGCCGAAGGTGTCGACCGCCGCCGCGGCGGGCGTGATGGCGACGAGACCCGCGACGACGCCCGAGGCGGCGCCGAGCGACGTCGCGTGACCGTCGCGCACCTTCTCCGTGACGAGCCAGGCGAGCATCGCGAGGCCCGTGGCGACGAGCGTGTTGACCCACGCGCGGCCGGCGGTGCCGTCGGCCGCGAACTCCGAGCCCGCGTTGAAGCCGAACCAGCCGAACCACAGGAGCGCCGCACCGAGCATGACGAACGGCAGGTTGTGCGGCCGCATCGGCTCCTTGCCGAAGCCCTTGCGCTTGCCGAGCACGACCGCGAGGACGAGGCCCGCGACGCCGGCGTTGATGTGGACGACCGTGCCGCCCGCGAAGTCGATCGGGACCGACAGGCCCGCGGTGATGCCGTCGCCTCCGAGCAGGCCGCCGCCCCACACCATGTGCGCCATGGGGATGTAGACGAGCGTGACCCACAGGCCCGCGAAGACCATCCACGAGCCGAACTTCATGCGGTCGGCGACCGCTCCCGAGATGAGCGCGACGGTGATGATCGCGAACGTCGCCTGGAAGCCGGCGGCGACGAGGGCCGGGACACCGGAGCCGGCCATGAGGCTCTGCTCGTCGGTGATCGAGTTGAGACCGAAGTACTCGGTCGGGTTGCCGATGATGCCGCCGATGTCGGTGCCGAAGGTGGCCGAGTACCCGTAGAGCACCCAGATGACGCTCACGAGACCGAGCGCACCGAAGCTCATCATCATCATGTTCAGGACGGACTTGCCGCGCACCATGCCGCCGTAGAAGAACGCCAGGCCCGGCGTCATGAGCAGCACGAGCGCGGACGCTGTGATGATCCAGGCAGTGTTGCCCGTGTCCAGCACGAACTCTTCCATGCAGATCGCCTCTCCCTCGCCAGCCGGGCGGCTGGTCCGGGACCAGGCTGGAGGAGCGCTGTTTCTGCGCCGCGCGCGCCGCGTTACGGCACGGTGACAAGACCGACGACGACGTGAACGTCGTGTTTCCGCAACCTCACAGCGTGCCGGCGGTCATCCCTGGAGCAGGCCGTCGACAAAGGCCTCCGGCTCGAACGGCGCGAGGTCGTCGGGGCCCTCGCCGAGCCCGACCAGCTTGACCGGGACCCCGAGCTCGCGCTGCACCGCGACCACGATGCCGCCCTTGGCGGTCCCGTCGAGCTTGGTCAGGACGATGCCCGTCACGCCTGCGACCTCGGCGAAGACGCGCGCCTGGTTGAGCCCGTTCTGCCCCGTCGTGGCGTCGAGCACGAGCAGGACCTCGCGGATCGGTGCGTTGCGGGAGAGGACGCGCGTGATCTTGCCGAGCTCGTCCATGAGCCCGGCCTTGTTCTGCAGGCGGCCGGCGGTGTCCACGAGGACGACGTCGACACCGTCCGCGACGCCGCGCCGCACCGAGTCGAAGGCGACGGCCGCCGGGTCGGCACCGTCGCGGTCCGAGCGCACGGTCGGCACGCCCACGCGCGCACCCCACGTCTGCAGCTGATCGGCGGCCGCGGCACGGAAGGTGTCCGCCGCGCCGAGCACGACGCTGCGGCCCTCGGCGACGAGGACGCGCGCGAGCTTGCCGACCGTCGTCGTCTTCCCCGTCCCGTTGACGCCGACGACGAGCACGACCGCCGGGTGGGTGCCGTCGCCGTCGGTCGTCGCGGCGGGCGACAGGTCGAGCGTGCGGTCGAGCGAGGGGTCGACGAGCGCGAGCAGCTGCTCGCGCAGGAGCGCGCGCACGGCCTCCGGCTCGCGGACGCCGAGCACGCGCACGCGCTCGCGCAGCGTGTCGACGAGCTCGCCCGTGGGGCCGGCGCCGACGTCGGCCAGGAGGAGGGTCTCCTCGATCTCGTCCCAGTCGTCCTCGGTGAGGTGGTCGCGCGACAGCACGGCGAGCAGCCGGCTCCCGAGCGGCGAGCCCGAGCGCGCGAGCCGCTCGCGCAGGCGGACGAGCCGCCCCGCGACCGGTTCCGGGCGCTCGAGCGCAGGCTCCTCGAACGCCTCGGGGAGCTCCGTGACGTCGGGCGCCTCGGCGGCCCGCGGACGGTCGAGGACGTCGGTCCCGGCGCCAGGGACGTCCGTCCCGGCGCCCGGGCGGGTCGCGGCC
>NZ_JACVQL010000263.1 GCF_019733465.1 Actinotalea ferrariae
AGGCAACCCATCCCCGAAAGGACAGGACAACCGACACACGAAGCGGTCCCGAAGGACCAGTTTTCATCTGGCATCGATCAAATGTACAACTGACGTTAAACATTTGTCTCAACCACGTCATCCGCCCACGAGCACCAGCCCACCACAACGATGGACCACCACCCACAGACGCCGACAAATGGCATCGACTTTTGGCACGCTGTTGAGTTCTCAAAGAACAGACGCACATCCATCCAGATCATCACGACCCGTCCGGAGGCAACTTGTCTATCTTATGCTGTCGGCCCGCTGTGTCAAATCCGGGGATCTGACTCCTGCCGACTCCCATGCTGCTGCTGAGGCACACTTGGTGGGCCTCGAGCTGGCTTGGGGTGTGTCACCGTCCCGGGACCGGCCTGCGGATCACTCCGCTGTCCGTGCCTCCCTGGGGGGTGCGTGAATACGTTACACGACGTCTGCTGCTGCCACAAGTCCGCCGGGCGCCCTCCCTCCGTGAGCTCACACCAGCGGTGCGGGTGGCTGGTGGCGCCTGCTCGGCTTTCAGGTCGGGTCACCGGGGGACGCCAGCACGGTGCTCGAACCGTGTGATCGCCGTCGGTCGCTGTGTCCGCGCTGCCGGAGTGACCGCCAGGTCTGATCGATGCTGCACGCTGCACCCCCACGTCAGCCGCCACGACGCGTCGCCATCACCGCGAGGGTCTCGACGACCCTGGTCTGGTTGACCCCCGCTTCGCGTCACTGTCGGCGAGATCGACGGCTTCCAAAGTCGACACGGCGGACCTCGGCCGCGGAGGGGCACGTGACCCCGGTGTGTGTCGGAGATCCACGCCGGAGCAGCCACCCGCCGTGCCGGACGTCCGCGCCCGGCCAACGAAGGCAGTCAGGAGGACGTGCGCCCATCAGGTCGGGCACGCCGAGGTGCTCGCGGGGAGAAGGCGGCGCTTGGCTACTCGGTGTGGCAACGGGAGTGGGCGAGCCAACGGGAGCGCTGCGGGACTCGCCTTCCCGGGTGTTGACCGAACGCGCGACGCCAGCTGTCGCGCGGTACACCGAGCTGGAGACGATCCACCTCCGCCGGCGGACACCGATGTGCCCCTCCGTCGGGCCGGCAGCTGGTCGAGTGGAGGGACCTGCCCGGTCCTCACGACCGGACCGGTCACTCACTCCACGCCGGATCTCACGGAACGATGGCCTGCCGAAACGACGGACCAGGCCGTGCCGAGTCACCTCGGCGGCCTGGACCGTCATCCTCGTGGTGGCCGGGCCGGGTGCGGTGGGGCGCTCTGAGCCGATCCCGTCCCGACGACCGAAATCAGGGTCGTCCGCTCAGCGCATGACTGCAGGACACGACTCGGATCCCTCGAGCACGCGCAGACATGCACGTCCCAGGGGACTTCTGCAGGGACACAGGGCGCCGTCTGTGGGACGAGGTCCGCTCCAAGGCCGTAGCTCCGCCCAAGAAGTGCCCGCCCGACCTTGAGCGTGACGTCGCGCGCGCCCGCCGCGGCGAGATGACGCACGCCCAGGTCGCCGCCGGCGACGACACGTCCGTGCATCCGGTACGGCGCTGTGTGCGCGGCGCTTCGTCGGCGACGGCCTCATGGACGGCGTGGCAGCGAGTGGAACGAACTCGCACAGCTGGGCCGAGAGAACGGCCGGTCCGAGCAGAAGCCAGGATCTTGCGCTGCGCGGCCGCGGCCCTCGCCGAGGCTCGCTCCCGCGATGAGCTCCCTACGGTCCGTCGCCTGGCCGCGAGGGCGCTCCGGTGCGCTTGACATCTGGGTGTGTCGGGCCACCGGAGGCAGGCGTACCGCGCCGCCTCACCAAGACGCGTCAGCCAGCGAGAGCTCGACGACGTCTACCTGACCCGAGCTGGACGACGCCTACCTGACCCGAGCTGGACCACGCCTACGTGACCAGAATGTTGATCGACGCCCACGGCGCCGATTCAGAATCGCGATACGGATCGTTGACGGGATCGAGCACGCAGGCAACGACATCGGGCGCGACGAGTCTGACAACCGTGCTCCCACTAGAAGCCGTGGTCGGCAACCGTGCGCGAGGGCACATACCGGCGCCGGCGCCTGCCGGGGCGATCTGCACGACGCGTTCGTCTTCGGGACCGTTCGCAGAGAGAACAGCCGTGGACGCCGATCCACGCCCCCGGGCACAGTCGCCCTGGTCGCATTCGATCCACCGTCACCACCCACAACGCCACCCTGGCGGGAGGATCGCCGCCTGCCTCGCTAACCGATCCCGCAGCAGTCCGAGCTACGTGACGACACCGGTGATGCGGCAGGGACTCGTGCGGCAGGCGTCGATTCGCGACGGACCGCGGTTCGCAGAGCCAACTTCGCTGGGCTCGCGAGTCCGAGCCTGCGCATCAGACATCGCCTGGATGTGCCGCACGCGTGAAGGGCAAGCCGGCAGTCGGCGGTCACCCACGACATCATGGGCTGGCGACCGCGGCACCAGCCGGGGACTCGAGGAAGCCCGCACACGAGCACCACCACGGGCCGAGGGCGACACCATCGACACCCCCACGCCGCTGCGTGCGCGCCTTGCCTGACCTTCCGGCGGCCGGAAATGCAGCGAGGCCGCCCCCGTTTCCG
>NZ_JACVQL010000264.1 GCF_019733465.1 Actinotalea ferrariae
GTCTCGCTCCGCGCGGTGCTCGCGGACCGCGCGGCGGCCGACGCCCGGCGGCGCGCGCTCGTGGACCGCGTGCGGGCGGCCGCGTCGGCGGTGCCCGACGTCGACGTCGTGGGCGACCCGGACCACCGCCTCCCGCACGTGCTGACGTTCTCGTGCCTCTACGTGGACGGCGAGGCGCTCGTGGGCGAGCTGGACCGCCGCGGCTTCGCCGTCGGCTCGGGCTCCGCATGCACGTCGAGCGCCCTCGAGCCGAGCCACGTGCTCGCCGCGATGGGGGCGCTCACGCACGGCAACGTGCGGATCGCGCTGCCGGCGGACGTCCGCGAGGACGACGTCGACCGCTTCTGCGCCGAGCTGCCGCTCGCCGTCGCGGCCGTGCGTTCCGCCACCGGCGTCGTGGGTCTGTGAGGGCCGGTGCGGGGACGGTGAGCGGCGAGGGGACGGTGACGCCGCAGGTCGACGCACGCGGTCTGCGCTGCCCGCTGCCGGTGATCCGCCTGGCCGCGGCCGCCCGCGACCTGCCGCCGGGGACCCTCGTCGAGCTGCTCTGGACGGATCCGGCCGCCGAGCACGACGTCCCCGCGTGGGCACGGATGCGCGGCCACGACGTCGTGGACGTGCGGGCCCGCGACGACGGCTCGTCGGCCACCACGGTGCTTCTGGGCCCCGCGCGCTGACGGCTGCGACACGCACACGCACCGAGGGCCGGCACCGTGTGGTGCCGGCCCTCGGTCGGGTCTGGCGTCGGCCCCGCGAGGCCGTCGTGCGCCCGGGTCACGACCCGGGCGGGAGACTCAGGCGAACGAGCCGCCGCACGCGCACGAGCTGCCCGCGTTCGGGTTGTCGATCGTGAAGCCCTGCTTCTCGATGGTGTCCGCGAAGTCGATCTTCGCGCCGTCGAGGTACGGCACGCTCATGCGGTCGACGACGACCTCGACGCCGTCGTAGTCGCGCAGCGCGTCGCCGTCGAGCAGGCGCTCGTCGAAGTACAGCTGGTAGATCAGGCCGGAGCAGCCACCGGGCTGGACGGCCACGCGCAGCCGCAGGTCGTCACGGCCCTCCTGCTCGAGCAGCGTGCGGACCTTGTCGGCCGCGACGTCGCTCAGCTCGACGCCGTGGGTGGCGGTCTCGGTGATCTCGCTCATGGTGTCTCCGCGGGTTCTCGGGGTCTGGCGGGGTCCGGCTGGTGGTGCGCCCGGCGCTCAGCAGGCCGTCACCGGGTCCAACAGCCGACGACGCGCCGGTGTTCCCAGCGTACGTCCTCAGCGCGACCAGGTCCGCGCCACACGCTCGGCGCGTGCGGCGAGGGCGCTTGCCGGGTCGGCGAGGGACGCCTGCACCTGGTCCGGCCGCTCGGCGACGGCGTACGCCCCGGCGATGCCCGCGGCGCCCCACTCGCGCCGGCCCAGGTGCACCTGCCCCGCCACCGCCACCACGGGCACGCCGTGCTCGAGCCCCGCGCCGGCGACCGCGGACACCACCTTCCCGTGCAGCGACTGCCAGTCGAGCGCGCCCTCTCCGGTCACGACGAGGTCGGCGCGCGCGACCGCCGCGGCGAGCCCCACGGCGTCCGCGACGACCTGGGCACCGCTCAGCACGCGCGCCCCGAGCGCCGCGAGCGCGAACCCGATGCC
>NZ_JACVQL010000265.1 GCF_019733465.1 Actinotalea ferrariae
CCACCGGGCTGATCGGAGCCTCGCCGCGGCGCCGACCGCCGTCAGAGCCGGCCGGCCGCCGTGACCACGAGCGCCACCTCGCCGCGCTCGTCGCTCGCCGCGACGTCGACGACGGCGTCGATCCGCCAGTCGTGGTCGCCCGCCGGGTCGTCGAGCAGCTGGCGCGCCTCCCAGCGCGTCGCGCCCTCCGTGAGCAGGAGCAGCGCCGGGCCGCGTGCGGCCGCGCCGGTGCCCATGTCCTCGTGCTCGTCGAAGTACGGGTCGAGCGCGTCGCGCCACCGCTGCGCCGTCCACGGCACGCCGTCGGCGTCCGCGTCGCCGAGCGCGCCGAGCGCCTCCCAGCGCTCGCGCGCCGCGAGCTCGACGCGACGGAACAGGGCGTTGCGCACGAGCACGCGGAACGCGCGCGGGTTGCCGCTCAGGGCGGGCGGGGCGCTCTCGGCGGCGCCGCCGTCGGCCCCCGCGGCCTCCACGGCCTCGGGGTTGCTCAGGCGTTCCCACTCGTCGAGCAGGCTCGAGTCGGTGCCGCGCACGAGCGCTCCCAGCCACTCGACGAGGTCCTCGAGCTGCTCGTCGCGCCGCTCGGCGGGCACCGTCTGGCGCACGGCGCGGTAGGCGTCGGCGAGGTAGCGCAGCAGGATGCCCTCGGTCCGCTCCAGGCCGTAGGCCGAGACGTACTCCGTGAACGTCATGGCGCGCTCCGCCATGTCCCGCACCACCGACTTGGGCGAGAGCTCGTGGTCGGCCACCCACGGGTTGGTCCTGCGGTAGATCGCGAACGTCGCCTCGAGCAGCTCGGCCAGCGGCCTGGGGTACGTGACGTCCTCGAGGACCGCCATCCGCTCCTCGTAGTCGTACCCCTCGGCCTTCATCGCGCCGATCGCCTCGCCGCGGGCCTTCTTCTCCTGCGCGACGAGCACCTGGCGGGGGTCGTCGAGGGTCGACTCGATGACCGAGAGCACGTCGAGCGCGTAGGTCGGCGCCTCCCGGTCGAGCACGTCGAGCGCGGCGTAGGCGAAGGGGGACAGGGCCTGGTTGAGCGCGAAGTCGGGCGGGACGTCGACCGTGAGCCGGACGGTGCGGCGGCCGTCGGGCAGCCGGACGCGCTCGACGACGCCCGCGGCCCGCAGCGAGCGGTACACGGCGACGGCCTGGCGCACGTGCCGCCCCCGTGCCGCCTCGGGCTCGTGGTTCTCGCGCACCAGGCGCGTCATGGCCGCCACCGGGTCCCCGCGGCGGGCGAGCACGTTGAGGACCATGGCGTGCGTCACGGCGAAGCTCGAGGTCAGCGGCTCGGGGTCGGAGTCGCGCAGGCGCTCGAAGGTCTTGTCCGTCCAGTTCACCGCGCCCTCGGGCGCCTTCTTCCGGACGATCTTCTTGAGCTTCTTCGGGTCGTCGCCCGCGCGCGCCAGCAGCTTGCGGTTCTCGATGACGTGCTCGGGCGCCATGACGAGCACCTCGCCGAGCGTGTCGTAGCCCGCGCGGCCCGCGCGACCGGCGATCTGGTGGAACTCGCGCGCGCTCAAATGCCGCATGCGGGTGCCGTCGTACTTGACCAGCGAGGTCAGCACGACCGTCCGGATCGGGACGTTGATGCCCACCCCGAGGGTGTCCGTGCCGCACACGACCGTGAGCAGACCCTGCTGCGTCAGGCGCTCGACGACCCGCCGGTAGCGGGGCAGCATCCCGGCGTGGTGCACGCCGACGCCGTGCCGCAGAAACCGTGAGAGCGTGCGGCCGAACCCCGTGCCGAAGCGGAAACCGCCGAGCTCGGCGGCGATCGCGTCGCGCTGCTCGCGCGACGCGACGGTCGTCGACAGCAGCGCCTGCGCCTGCTCGGCGGCCGCCGCCTGCGTGAAGTGGACGAGGTACACCGGCGCGCGGCGGGTGTGCACGAGGTCCTCGACGACCTCGTGCAGCGGCTCGACCACGTAGGAGAAGGTCAGCGGCACGGGACGCTCGGTGCTCGTCACCGTCGCGACGGCGGTGCCCGTGCGGCGCTCGAGGTCCTCGACGAAGAAGCCGACGTCGCCGAGCGTCGCGGACATGAGCAGGAACTGCGTCCGGGGCAGCTCGAGCAGCGGGACCTGCCACGCCCAGCCGCGCTGGGGGTCGGCGTAGAAGTGGAACTCGTCCATGACGACCTGCCCGACGGCGTCGTCGCCCGGGACGGCCGGGTCGTCCTCGGGCAGCGCGTCCGCGAGGGGGTCGCCCACCCGCTCGCCCCCCGTGCGCAGCGCGATGTTCGCGAGGATCTCGGCGGTGCAGCAGATGATCGGCGCACCCGGGTTGACGCTGCTGTCACCCGTCATCATGCCGACGTTCTCCGCGCCGAACGCCGCCACGAGCGCGAAGAACTTCTCGCTCACGAGCGCCTTGAGCGGCGCCGTGTAGAACGTGCGGCGACCCTGGGCGAGCGCGACGAAGTGGGCCGCCATGGCGACGAGGGACTTCCCCGAGCCGGTGGGCGTCGCGAGGATCACGTGCGAGCCGGTGACGAGCTCGAGGAGCGCCTCCTGCTGCGCGGGGTAGAGCTCGAGCCCCTGGTCCGCGGCCCACCCCGTGAACGCCTCGTACAGCGCGTCGGGGTCGGCGTCGGGCGGGAGGCGGTCGACCAGCCGCGCGGCGGCGACGTCGGGCGGGGAGGTGCTCACGGCCCCATGGTCTCAGGACCGCGCGCCGGTCCTCAGGGCGTCCGGGGCCGCCGGCGACGCGGCGTCCGACGCCACGGGCGGGACGACGGCGCGCCAGACCTCCGCACCGTCGTGCAGCCCGAGCGCGGTGACCTGCTCGCACCGCGCGTCGTCGGCCGGCACCGCGAGCCGCACGCCGTCGGTCACGACGGCGCCCGGGTCCCAGCACGGACCCACCGGCCGCGACCAGAGCTCAGCACCCGAGGCGACGTCGACCGCGGTGAGCACCTCGCCCTCGTCGAGCACGACGACGCCGTCGAGCCGCGCGGGCGCCGACTGCGGCACGCGACGCTGCCACAGCTCACCCGAGACGACGTCGAGCGCGCGCAGGGTCCAGCCGTCCTGCAGCAGCACGACCTGGGGCGCCGAGCGGTCGTCGACGGCGGGCCGCAGCGGGACGCCGACGAGGCGCGCGCCCGCGGCACCGGTCCGCGTGAACCAGGTGCCGACCTCCGGCGTGGTCCAGACGGCGAAGCCGACCGACGAGGTCTGCACGTCGACCGAGAGGCGGCGTTCGCCGGGCGCGGTCCACGTGCCGAGCACGGCGCCGTCCGGGTCGACGACCGCGGCGGCTGGACCAGTGAGCACGACCAGGTCGTCGCGCACCGTGAGCCTCAGGTGGCGGGCGAGCACCCACGCGGGCAGCGGCACGGCACGGGTCCACACCTCGGCGCCGAGGACGTCCGTCCGGCTCAGCCGCGCCTCGCTCCCGACGCGGCGGGCGATGACGACGTCGTCGCCGAGCACCGCCCACCCGATGCCGCCCGAGCCCAGGTCGTGCTCCGCCACCACGGCGCCGTCGGCCGTCCCGAGCACGACGAGCCGGTCCGACGTGCCGCCCAGCTCGGCGTCCGTGGTGGGCGCGGCGACTCCCGGCTCACCGGGGACGAAGCAGAGCACGAGCGCCGGGTCGCTCGCCGCGGAGCACGCCGAGCCGCGACCGGCCGTGTCGACCTGGGGCGGCGCGGTCCACCGGGTCGTCCCGTCCCGCTCGAGCGCCACCGTGCGCAGCGCGCCGTCGACGCTGCGCGGCCCGACGGTGAGCCCGTCGGGCAGCACGACGTCGCCGGTCGGGTCGCCGGGCCAGCCGGCCCGGTCCTGCGGTGGCTCCCGCAGCGACGGCACGACGCCGCGGACGTCGGCGGCCGCGGCGACCAGGGC
>NZ_JACVQL010000266.1 GCF_019733465.1 Actinotalea ferrariae
CAGCGGCGCCGTCGGCCGCGGCCGCCCCCGCCGCCCCGCTGCCCCCCGCGCTCACGGCGGCCGAGAGCGCCGAGGCGGCCCGCTGGGGCCGCGTCGACGACGACGGCACGGTCTACGTCCGCGAGGCGAGCGGTGAGCGCGCCGTCGGGCAGTACCCGGGTGCCGACTCCGCGGACGCGCTCGCGTTCTACGTCCGGCGCTTCGCCGACCTGCACGCCAAGGTGCTGCTCCTCGAGACGCGCATGGCGACGGCCGACCTCGCGGTCAAGGAGATCGACTCGACGCTCGCCCACCTCACCGACGAGCTCGCGGAGCCTGCCGCTGTCGGCGACCTGGACAGCCTCCGGGCGCGTCTCGAGGCGCTGCGCGGGGTCGCCGCCGAGCGACGTGCCGAGGCTGACGCCCAGCGTGCCGCGGCCAAGCAGGCGGCGATCGAGTCCCGCACCGCGATCGTCGAGGCCGCCGAGAAGATCGCCGCGACGGAGCCGGACCGGATGCAGTGGCGTCCTGCCGGCGAGCAGCTGCGCACCCTGCTCGACCAGTGGAAGGACGCGCAGCGGCACGGCCCGCGGATCGACCGCACGACGGAGGACGCCCTCTGGAAGCGGTTCAGCCACGCACGGTCGACGTTCGACCGTGAGCGTCGCCGGTTCTTCGCGGACCTGGAGAAGCAGAACACCTCGGCCAAGGCGGAGAAGACGGCCCTCGTCGCCGAGGCCGAGCGCCTCGCGACGAGCACCGAGTGGGGCCCGACGTCGGCGGCGTACCGCGACCTCATGACCCGGTGGAAGGCCGCCGGCCGCGCGAGCCGCAAGGACGACGACGCCCTGTGGGCGCGGTTCCGCGCCGCTCAGGACCAGTTCTTCGCGGCGCGCGACGAGGGCCAGCGCCAGACCGACGAGGAGTTCGGCGCCAACCTCCAGGTCAAGCTCGGCCTGCTCGAGGAGGCCGAGCGTCTGGTCCCCGTGCGGGACCTGGCCGCTGCGCGCGCCGCGCTGCGGGACATCCAGGAGCGCTGGGAGCAGGCCGGCAAGGTCCCCCGCAACGACGTCCAGCGCGTCGAGGGGCGCCTGCGCGCCGTCGAGCAGGCGGTCCGCGAGGCCGAGCAGTCGCAGTGGCAGCGGAGCAACCCCGAGACCCGGGCCCGTGCGGAGGGTGCGCTCGCGCAGCTCACCGCCGCGATCGCCGGGCTCGAGGCCGACCTCGAGAAGGCGAAGGCGGCCGGCGACCAGCGCAAGGTCGCCGACGCGCAGGCCGCGCTCGACGCGCGCCGCGCGTGGCTCGAGCAGGTCGAGCGGGCCGCGGCCGAGTCCCGGTGACGGGCTGACCGGTCCGCCTCGCTGAGCGGGCGGGCAGGGGCTGACGGAGCGCGGTACCGGTCGGAGGCGACCGGTGCCGCGCTCAGCTCGTTCGGGCGGTCGGCACCTCGGCCGCGCGCGAGCCGGTGATCCGGTAGACGTCGAACACGCCGTCGACCTTCCGCACCGCCGCGAGCACCGAGCTGAGGTGCGCCGGCTCGGCCATCTCGAAGACGAACCGCGAGATCGCGACGCGGTCCCGCGACGTGGAGACGGTCGCCGACAGGATGTTGACGTGGTGGTCCGAGAGCACGCGCGTGACGTCGGACAGCAGGCGGGACCGGTCGAGCGCCTCGACCTGGATCTGGACCAGGAAGAGAGTCCCGGTGCCCGTGTCCCACTCGACCTCGACGATCCGCTCGGGCTGGTTGAGCAGGCCCTCGACGTTGATGCAGTCCGTGCGGTGCACGCTCACGCCGGCGCCGCGCGTGACGAAGCCCATGATCTCGTCGCCCGGCACGGGCGTGCAGCACTTGGCGAGCTTGACCCAGATGTCGCTGACGCCCTTGACGACCACGCCGGCGTCCCCCGACCGCGGCCGTCGCTGCTGGTTGCCGGGGCGCGTCGCCTCGGCGATGTCCTCCTCCGCGCCGGACTCGCCACCCATCGACTGGACGAGCCGGTGCACGACGGTCGCAGCGGACGCCTGGCCCTCGCCGATCGCCGCGTAGAGCGACGACACGTCGGCGAAGCGCATCTCGTTCGCGAGCGTCACGAGCGCCTCGTGCGTCAGGAGGCGCTGGATCGGCAGGTTCTGCTTGCGCATCGCCTTGGCGATGGCGTCCTTGCCGTGCTCGATCGCCTCCTCGCGGCGCTCCTTCGAGAACCACTGGCGGATCTTGTTCCGCGCACGAGGGCTCTTGACGAAGGTCATCCAGTCCCGGCTCGGGCCGGCCGTCTCCGACTTCGAGGTCAGGACGTCGACGACGTCGCCGTTCTCGAGCGTCGAGTCGAGCGGCACGAGCCGCCCGTTGACGCGCGCGCCCATGGTCCGGTGACCCACCTCGGTGTGGACCGCGTAGGCGAAGTCGACGGGCGTGGAGCCGGCGGGCAGGGCCATGACGTCGCCCTTGGGCGTGAAGACGAAGACCTCGGCGCCGCGGATCTCGAACCGCAGGGAGTCGAGGAACTCGCTCGGGTCGGCCGTCTCGCGCTGCCAGTCGACGAGCTGGCGCAGCCACGCCATGTCGCTCGCGGCGTCGACGGCGCCGCCCTGCTGCTTCGCGATCTCCTTGTACTTCCAGTGCGCCGCGACGCCGTACTCCGCCCGGCGGTGCATCTCGTGGGTGCGGATCTGGATCTCGACCGGCTTGCCGCCGGGCCCGATGACCGTCGTGTGCAGCGACTGGTACATGTTGAACTTGGGCATCGCGATGTAGTCCTTGAACCGGCCCGGGACCGGGTTCCACCGCGCGTGCAGGGCGCCGAGCGCCGCGTAGCAGTCGCGGACCGAGTCCACGAGCACGCGCACCCCGACGAGGTCGTAGATGTCGGCGAAGTCGCGGCCCCGCACGATCATCTTCTGGTAGATCGAGTAGTAGTGCTTGGGCCGTCCCGTCACGGTGGACTTGATCTTCACCGACCGTAGGTCGGCCATGACCTGCTCCCGGACCACCGAGAGGTACTCGTCCCGCGCCGGTG
Source organism: Actinotalea ferrariae (assembly GCF_019733465.1). Lineage (GTDB taxonomy): Bacteria > Actinomycetota > Actinomycetes > Actinomycetales > Cellulomonadaceae > Actinotalea > Actinotalea ferrariae_A. The sequence goes on from NZ_JACVQL010000266.1 coordinate 3,000, forward strand.
CCCGCTCGGCGACGAGGTGCACGATCTCCTCGTAGACCTTGGGGTAGAGCGTCGCGAACGAGAGGTCCTCGAGCTCCCACTTGATCGTGTTCATGCCGAGGCGGTGTGCGAGCGGCGCGTAGATCTCGAGCGTCTCGCGTGCCTTCCGCTCCGCCGACGCCGCCGGGACGAACCGCCACGTCCGGGCGTTGTGCAGCCGGTCGGCGAGCTTGATGACGAGCACGCGGATGTCGCGCGACATCGCGACGACCATCTTGCGGACCGTCTCCGCCTGCGCCGCGTCGCCGTAGACGACCTTGTCGAGCTTGGTGACGCCGTCGACGAGCATCGCGATCTCGGGGCCGTACTCGGAGCGCAGGGTCTCCAGGGAGTACTCCGTGTCCTCGACCGTGTCGTGCAGGAGCGCGGCGGCGAGGGTGGGCGGCGTCATGCCGAGGTCGGCGAGGATGGTCGCGACGGCCACGGGGTGCGTGATGTACGGGTCACCGCTGCGCCGGACCTGGCCGCGGTGCGCACGCTCCGCCGTGACGTAGGCGCGCTCGAGGACGCTGAGGTCGGCCTTGGGGTGGTTGGCCCTGACGGCGAGCATGAGGGGCTCGAGAGCGGGCGAGCCCGAGGACCCGCGCGAGCCGAAGCGCACGAGGCGGGACCGCACGCGGTTCGACCCGGTGACGGCGGGCTCGGGGGACGGCCGGCTCGCGGGCTGGTCGGGCTGCGCGCCCGACGTCTCGCCGGGACCGGACACGGTGCCGACGGGCGCGCGCGGCGGCACGGAGGACTCCTCGGCCATCACGCCTCCTCTCGCCCGACGATCGTCCGAGTCTAGTTCGGCCGACGAGCGCTCGTGCACACGCGGGGACGCGCGGCCGTCCTCACGCGGGGGCGGCCGCGCCGGCCGTCAGTACGTCAGCAGCGTGCGCACGTCGCGACCCTCGAGCTGTGCCCGCCCGCCGAGGAAGGTCAGCTCCATGAGGAAGCTCAGGCCGACGACGACGCCGCCCGCCGCCTCGACGAGCCGTACGGTCGCGGCGGCCGTGCCCCCGGTGGCGAGCACGTCGTCGACCACGAGCACCCGGGCGCCGGCCGGCACGGTGTCGGGGTGCATCTCGATGACGGCGCTGCCGTACTCGAGGTCGTACGACTCGGCGAGCACCTGCCGCGGCAGCTTGCCCTGCTTGCGCACGGGCAGGAACCCGGCCCCGAGGCCGACGGCGACGGGGGCACCGACGACGAAGCCCCGCGCCTCCATGCCCGCCACGAGGTCGACGCCCGCAGGGGCGTGCTCGACGAGGTGCGCCACGACGTCCGCGAACGTCGGGCCGTCGGCGAGCAGAGGCGTGATGTCCTTGAAGGTCACGCCCGGGACCGGGTGGTCGGGGACGTCTGCCACCAGTCGCGACGCACGGTCGACGAGGTCCGCCGGGATCTCGGCCGTCACGTCCGTCAACACCTCCGACCCGGCAGCGGTCACGGCTTCCGGCCGGCAGGCCGGTTGGGCCGCTTGCGCCGCGGCTGGGCCCGGTTGCCGAGGTGGCCACCGGGGACGGCCGCACCGACCTGGACCTTGACCGGTCCGCTCGTCGCACCCTCGAGCTCGCCCTCGCCGGCCGACGTCTCGCGGCTCTTCAGCACACGTGCCGTGTGCTCCGCGACGTCGGGCTCGCGCTCACGCAGCGTCACGAGAACGGGGGTCGCGATGAAGACGGAGGACAGCGTGCCGACGGCCATGCCGATGAAGAGCGCGAGCGCGATGTCCCGCAGCGTCCCGGCCCCGAGCAGGAAGGCGCCGATGAAGAGGATCGCGGCGACCGGAAGCAGCGCGACGACCGACGTGTTGATGGAGCGCACGAGCGTCTGGTTCACCGCCAGGTTCGCGAGCTCGGCGTACGTGTAGCGCCGCTGGTCGAGCACCTTCTCGGTGTTCTCCCGCACCTTGTCGAACACCACCACGGTGTCGTAGAGCGAGTACCCGAGGATCGTCAGGAAGCCGATCACCGTCGCGGGGCTGACCTCCCAGCCGATCCCCGCGTACAGGCCGACCGTGATCACGAGGTCGTGGGCCAGGGCGATGAGCGCGGCGGCTGCCATGCGCCAAGCCCGGAAGTAGACGGTCATGACGGCCGCGACCAGGACGAGGAAGATCACGAGCCCGCGCAGCGCCTTGCCGGTCACGTCGGCGCCCCAGTTGGGCCCGACGAACGACGAGCTCACGTCGCCCGCCGGCACGTCGTAGGCCCCGGCGAGGGCGTCGGCGACCTGACCCGTCTGCTCGTCCGTGAGCTCACCCGTCTGGATGCGCATGGAGGACTCACCGACGACGGACACACGCGGGGCGGTCTCCGGGACGACCGACTCGACCGCGTCCAGCGCAGGCTGCTGGTCCGTCTCCGCCACGCCCGTGACGGTGAACTCCGCTCCGCCGCTGAACTCGATGCTCGGGTTGAGCCCGCGCACGGCGAGCAGCAGCACGGAGATGAGCAGCACGACCGCCGACGCGATGTAGAACCGCCGGCGGTGGCCGACGATGTCGTACGACGTCCGGCCCGTGTAGAGGTCGTTCCCCCAGCGGGACACTCGCGAGGCCATCAGCTGTCCTTCCGCTCGGAGCCGGCATCAGCCTGCGCGCCCGTCTCGTCCTGCGGTGTCGACGCCTGGGCGCGCCGCTCGGCCGCCCGACGCTCCGCGATCGTCATCCTGCGGCCGCCCTCGTCGTCGGCCGGGCCGGCGGGAGCACCCGCACGCACCGGCTCCAGGTCGGCCTCGGGCTCCGTCGCACCGGTCCCCCGCCGCCGGTCGGCGGGCTGGCCGGGCGCGACGACGCGTCCGCGGCCCACGTAGCGGCTCCGGGCACCCAGGGCGGCCGGGTCGAGACCGGACCACGGGTGGCCCTGGGCGAAGAAGCGCGTGCGTGCCAGCAGCACCATCACCGGGTGCGTGAACAGCAGCACCACGACCAGGTCGATCAGCGTCGTCAGGCCGAGGGTGAACGCGAAGCCCCGGACCCCGCCCACGGCGAGGAAGTACAGGACCACGGCAGCCAGGAAGTTCACGGCGTCGGAGATGAGGATCGTGCGCCGTGCGCGACGCCAGCCCTCCTCGACGGCTGCCGCGAGCGTCCGCCCGTCGCGGAGCTCATCCCTGATGCGCTCGAAGTAGACGATGAAGGAGTCCGCGGTGATGCCGATCGCGACGATCACACCGGCGACCCCGGAGAGGCTGAGGCGGTAGCCCTGGGTCCACGAGAGCAGGGCGATGACGGTGTAGGCGAGGACGGCCGCCACGGCGAGCGAGCCGATGGTCACCAGGCCGAGCGCGCGGTACTGGAACAACGAGTACACGCCGACGAGGATCAGGCCGATGAGGCCCGCGAGGAGGCCGCGCTCGAGCTGCTCGGAGCCGAGCGTCGCGGAGATCTGCTGCTCGCTCTGGACCTCGAAGGTGAGCGGCAGGGCACCGAAGTTCAGCTGCCGGGCCAGCGTCGCGGCCGACTCGCGCGTGAAGCTGCCCGAGATCTCGGCGTTGCCGTCGGCGATCACGGTGTTGACCGACGGCGCGGAGATGACGAGGCCGTCGAGCACCATCGCGAACTGGTTGCGCGGCGGCTCCAGGGACAGCAGGCGGGTCGTCACCTCGCGGAACGCCTCGGTGCCCTCCCGGTTGAACGAGATGTTGGTGACCCACTCGTTCGTGACCGCGCCCGTCTGGGTGGTCCGCAGCCCGGAGCTCGCGCTCGCGACGTCCTGGCCACGCACCTCGACCGGGCCCAGCACGAACTTGGCGGTGCCCGCCGCGTCGCACGCGACGACCGGCTCGTCAGGGTCGCCGACGAGGTCCGAGCCGCCGGCCAGGTTCTCGGGGGCGGTGCAGTCGTAGGCCTCGAACTCGGCGAGCAGCTCGTCGGTCAGCCAGGCCGGGTCGCTCGCGTCGACGGGCTCGGGTGTCTCGGCCGCGGCGTCGGAGGGCGGCGTGCGCTGCTCCTCGGGAGTGGCCGTGGGCGCCGCCTGCACGATCACGGGGCGGAACAGCATCTGCGCCGACTCGCGCACCAGGTCCAGGGTGGCCGGGTCCGGCTCGCCCGGGATGGCGACGACGATGTTCGAGCCGCCCTGGCTCGTGATCTCCGCCTCGGCGACGCCCGAGGCGTCGATCCGCTGGCGGATGATGTCGATCGCCTGCTGGATCGTCTCCTCGGTGACCTCCTCACCGCTCTCGGCGATCGGCTGCAGGATGACCTGCGTGCCTCCCTCGAGGTCGAGCGCGAGCTTGGGCGTCAACGAGGCGTCGGACCAGCGGTCCCCCGCGAGCAGTGCGCCGATCAGGGCGAGCACCAGGAGCCCGAGCGTCACGAGAGGGCGCGCGGGGCGGGTGCGGTTCGGTGTGGCCAACGGTTCGTCTTCTCTCGTGCGTAGCCCGTCCGCGGCGGTGCGGGTCCGGGGAGGAGCCGCTCAGCGGCGGGGCGTGCCCTCGTCGTCGCGGCGGTCGGTGAGGCTGGAGGCGTCGTCGGGAACCTCGAGGGTCTCGACCGTGGTGGCGCGCTCGTCCTCGACCAGCTCGTCCTCCTCGAGGACGTCGTCGTCCTCGTACAGGTCCTCGTCCTCGTCGTCGGCGGCCTCGTCCGTCGCCACCGGCGGGTCGACGAGCTTCGCGATGGCCGGCCGCAGCCAGCGGCTGGTCACGCCGGGCGAGGTCTCGAGGATCACGACGTCGTCCTCGACGCCCACCACGGTCGCGAACAGGCCGGAGCCCGTCATGACCTCCTGGCCGGGGGCGAGGTTCGCGCGGAAGTTGGCGGCTTCCTTCTGCTGCTTGCGGGTGCGGCTCGTCATGAGCCACATGGCGCCGAAGGCCAGGGCGAGGATGATGAGGAAGCTGTAGTCCATGGTGTCGATCTCACGTCCTGTTCGGGTAACGACCGCGCGAAGTCTAGGTGACCTGCACTCCCCCGCCCTAACGCGCAGGCAGGGCGGCCGGTTCCGCGTGCGCGCGGCCCGCCGGCCGCTGTCGGGCCGCAGGTGGCTCAGCCGAAGAGGACGTCGCTCGTCCCCGCCGGCGGGCGGAGCCCGAGGTGGGCCCACGCCCGGGGCGTGGCGACCCGCCCGCGCGGCGTGCGCCCCATGAGGCCCTCGCGCACGAGGTACGGCTCGGCGACCGTCTCGACCGTCTCGGGCTCCTCGCCGACCGCGACGGCGAGCGTCGTGAGGCCGACCGGTCCGCCGGCGAACCGCTCGCACAGCGCGGTCAGCACGCTGCGGTCGAGCCGGTCGAGGCCGATCTCGTCGACCTCGTAGACCAGGAGCGCGGCTCTCGCCGCGGCGAGGTCGAGCGTCCCGTCGCCGCGCACCTGCGCCCAGTCGCGCACCCGGCGCAGGAGCCGGTTGGCGATCCGCGGCGTCCCGCGCGACCGGCGCGCGATCTCCACCGCCGCGTCGCCGTGCAGCTCGACCCCCAGGAGCCCCGCGGACCGGCTGAGCACCTGCTGCAGCTCGCCCTCGTCGTAGAAGTCGAGGTGCCCGGTGAACCCGAACCGGTCGCGCAGCGGGGCCGGCAGCAGACCTGCGCGGGTCGTCGCGCCGACCACGGTGAACGGCGGCAGCGCGAGGCCGATGGCGTTGGCGCCTGCGCCCTTGCCGACGACGACGTCGACGCGGAAGTCCTCCATGGCGACGTACAGCAGCTCCTCGGCCGGACGCGCCAGGCGGTGGATCTCGTCGATGAACAGGACCTCGCCCTCCTCGAGCGAGGACAGGACGGCCGCGAGGTCGCCCGCGTGCTGGATCGCGGGCCCGGACGTCACGCGGACCGACGTGCCGAGCTCGGCCGCGATGATCATGGCGAGCGTCGTCTTGCCGAGACCGGGCGGGCCGGAGAGCAGCACGTGGTCGGGCGCACGTCCCCGGCCGAGCGCCGCGTGCAGGACGAGCTCGAGCTGCTCGCGGACGACGCGCTGACCGACGAACTCGGCGAGGCGTCGGGGGCGCAGCGCGGCCTCGGCCGCCCGCTCGAGGTCCTCGGCGCCGGGGGCCACGATGCGCTCGGTCACGACCTCCTCGTCAGGCACGGCCGCCGCCCAGCACCCGGAGCGCCCCGCGCAGCACCGCCGCGACGTCGGCCGCCTCGACCGCACCCGCGTCGCTCGGCACCACGGTCGCGACGGCGTCCTCGGCCGCCTTCGCCGTCCAGCCCAGCCCGACGAGCGCCTCGACCACCTCGCCGCGGCGGTCCGCCACGGGTGCGGGAGCGCCGCCCGTCGTCACGGCCGCCGTGGGCGGACCGAGCCGGTCGGCGAGCTCGAGGACGATCCGCTGGGCACCCTTGCGCCCGATGCCGGGGACGCGCTGCAGCGCCGCCAGGTCCTCGGTGCCGACGGCGCGACGGAGCCCGTCGGGCGTGTGCACCGCGAGCATCGCGAGCGCCAGGCGCGGGCCCACGCCGCTCACGGTCTGCACGGCCTCGAAGGTGTCCCGCTCGTCGGCGTCGGCGAAGCCGTAGAGGGTCAACGAGTCCTCGCGCACGACGAGCGACGTCGCGAGGTCGGCCTGCTCACCGACGCGCAGCGCGGCGAGCGTCGTCGGCGTCGCGTAGGCCAGCAGCCCCACGCCGCCGACCTCGACGACCGCGGCGTCCAGCCGCAGAGCCACGACGCGTCCGCGCAACGAGGCGATCACCCTGGGTACCTCCCGTCACCACGGCGCACCGCCGCGGACCGAACATCTGTACGACCGCACGCTAACAAGCGGCGGGTCAGCGCACGCCGCGGCGCGCCGCTGCCTCGGCGCGCGCCCACGCCTGCTGCGCCGGGGTGGCGGCGGTGCCCGCACCGC
>NZ_JACVQL010000267.1 GCF_019733465.1 Actinotalea ferrariae
GCGGCCGGTCCGCGCGCAGGCCGTCGTCGGCGCGGGCGCCGCCGCAGCGGCCGCGCTGCTCGACCTCCGCGAGACCATCGCGCTCGCCTCGGCGTGCGTCCTCGTGTACTACGCGGTCGCGCACGCGGCCGCGCTCACGCTGCCCGGGCGGCCGCGGCGAGCCGTGCCCGCCCTGGGCCTGGTCGGCTGCCTGGCCGTCGCGGTGGCGCTCGCCGCCGGTCTGGCCGCGGTCCCCGCCTGACGGACGTAACGATTCGGCCACAGTGCGGTCGCATGGTGGGAGCGCGACCAACGCGCCGGGCATCATCGTCGACCAGGGTCGCGAGGCGGCCCGGCGCGGGCTCCTGCAGCAGCACCGACCCGCCACGCGACACACGACGAGGTGATGATGCGAGCCAGCGGCCACCGCGCCCGCACCGGCCACGCCCTCCCGGCGGCGGACCGCGCGTGAGCGGCGACCTCAGGCCCTGGCGCCTGCGTACGGCGGCACGCCGCACGGGCACGCAGTGGCGCCTCCTCGTCGTCGTGGCCGCGGTCGCCGTGCTCGTCGGCACGCTGATCAGCTCGCTCGCCGTGCTGCTGGTCGCGACCGAGGAGCAGGGCGTCCGGGGGGCGCTCGCCGCGGCGACCGGCCCGCGGACGGAGGTCCGCGTCACGGCCGAGCGCCTGTCGGTGCCCACGGCCGACGCACGGGCCGCGGCCGACGCCGCCGTCGGCGAGCTGGTCGCGCCCGCGACGGCGACCGGGACCGCCTCCGAGCAGTCCGTGCTCCACCGCCTCCCCCGGCCGGACGACATCCCGGCGGCCGTCTACCTGGGGCACGTGGAGGGCGTCGACGCGGAGGCCGAGCTCACGGCCGGGACCTGGCCCGCGTCCGGGTCCGCCGCCGGGGACCCCGGGACCGCCGACGGCGACGCCGCCGCGGTCCCCGTCGCGGTCCCTGCGGCCGTCCCCGTGGCGATGGCGGAGGCGCTCGGCCTCGCGGTGGGCTCGCGCCTCGACGTCTCGCCGATGACGTCGGTCAGCGAGCACGTGCTGGTCGAGGTCGTCGGGGTCTTCGACGTCACGTCCCCCGGAACGCGCTTCTGGACGTCCGACCTGCTCGACGGCCACGGGCACGACCCGGAGTTCCTCGTCCCAGGGACCGGCGGGACCGTGCGCACCGACGCCTACGGCCCGCTCGTGGTCGCACCGGGGGCGCTCGACGCCGCCGGTCTCGCGGTCGACCGGCTCACCGTCCGGTACGAGACCGACTTCGCCGGCGCCACGGTCGCGGACGTCGTGCCGCTGCTGGGCCGCCTGGACGAGGCGACCGAGCAGGGCGCCGCGGCGGTCGGAGCGATCGCGGACACCGTGCGGCTCTCGACGACGCTCGGCGAGGTCGTGCAGGAGGCCGCGACCGCCCTCGTCGTCACCCGTGCGAGCATGCTCGTCGTCGGGCTGCTGCTCGTGGTGCTCGCCGTCGCCGCCCTCCTCCAGACGGCGCGGCTGCTCGTCGAGGCCCGCTCGGGCGAGCAGAACCTCATGCGCGCCCGCGGGGCGTCGGGACGTCAGCTCGTGGGGCTCGCCGTGACGGAGGCCGCCGCCCTCGCGCTCCTCACCGCCGCCGTCAGCCCGCCGCTCGCGCGGCTCGTGCACCTCGGTCTCTCGCGCCGGCCTGCGATGGTCGCCGCGGGGATCACGGAGGACCCGGGCGTCCCGGCCGTCGCGTGGGTGACGGCCGCAGTCGTCGCGACCGTGCTCGGCGTGGTGCTCGTGAGCCCGCTGCTGCGCCGCGCCGGCACGTTCCTCGACGGCGAGCAGGCGCGTGCGCGGCCCGACCGGCGCGCCGTGCTCGCGCGCTCCGGGCTCGACGTCGTGCTGCTGGTGGTCGCGGCCGTCGCCTACGCCCAGCTGCGCACGTACCGCAGCCCGGTGGCCGACGGCGGCCCGTCGCTCGTGGTCGACCCGGTGCTGGTCGCCGGGCCCGCGGTGGTGCTGCTCGCGGGCGCGCTCCTGTGCGTGCGCCTCCTGCCCGCCGCCTCACGGCTCACCGAGCGGATCGGTGCGCGGGGCCGCGGCGTCGTCCTCCCGCTCGCGGCGTGGGAGGTCGGCCGGCGCTCGACCCGCGCGACGGCCGCGGTGCTGCTGCTGACCCTCGCGCTCGCGGTCGGCACGTTCAGCCAGACGTTCCTCACGACGTGGCGGCAGTCCCAGGCCGACCAGGCACAGCTGGCGACGGGTGCCGCCGTCGTCGTGCAGGACGCGGCACCGACCACGGCGCAGGTCGCCGCCCTGACCGTGCCGGGCGTCCCCAGTGCTCCCGAGCCGCAGCCCGTGGCGCGACGCGAGGTGGAGCTGGCCGCGGCGAACGCCTCGTCGTTCGGCGCCCCGCCCGACGGACGCGAGGTGCAGATGCTCGCGCTGACCGAGGAGTCCCGCCTGACCCTCGACCGCGGCCGGATGGGTGAGGTCTCCGGTACGGCGATCGCCGCGCTCGAGACCGAGGTGCCCTCGGCCACGGGCGTCGAGCTGCCGGGCGACGTGCGGGGTCTCTCCGCCGTCGTCCAGGTCCGCGAGGCGGGGCGTCCGCTTCCCGTGGTCGTCGTCGTGCGCGCCGTGCTCGAGGACGCCACCGGGCTGCTGACCACGGTGGACCTCGGCTCCGCGCCCGCGGACGGCGCCGCCCACCAGGTCGACGCGCTCCTGCCGGGTGCGGAGCCGGCGGAGGCGGGCGGGGCGGCCCGCGCGGTCGAGGGGCTCCAGCTGCCGCTCCGGCTGGTCGGCCTCCAGACGAGCCTCTTCCTCACCGACCCCGACGAGCCGGTCGACATGGAGGCGGACGAGTTCGAGGCGCTCGTCGCCGTCACCGAGATCGCGCTGCTGGAACCCGCACCGGGCACCCAGCCGGCCATGCAGGCCGACGCCGACGCGCCCGAGGCCGACGCCGACGCCGTCGACCGTGCGACCCGCACGCTCGACCTCGCTGCGCTCGAGCTCGTCCGCACGCCGGCCGAGGTGCCGGCCGACCTCGGCTGGTGGGCGACCAGCCCGACGCTCGCGTTCATAGCGGTGGGGCAGGACGAGGGTGTCCAGGTGGGCTTCCTCGTGCGGGGCTGGCTCAACGACCTCGCTCTCGGCGCCGGCACCGTGACCCAGACCGGTTGGCAGCCCCCGGTCGCCGTGCCCGTCGTGCTCTCGTCGGGCCTCGCGGGCAAGCTCCGGGTCGAGCCGGGCCACGGCCTCCAGCTCGTCCACGGCGCCGCCGTCGTGCCGGTCGTGGTCGCCGAGGTCGTCCCGCGCGTCCCGACGCTCGTCCGCGAGGAGTCGGTCGTCGTCGACCACACCCAGCTCTCACGTGCGCTCGTCCAGGCCGGTGCGGTCGTGCCCGCGGTCGACGAGTGGTGGGTCGACGTCGCGCCCGAGGACGTCCCCGCGTACCTCGCGGGGCTGCCCGCCACGGCGACGGGCGAGGCGGGCGCGACGCGCGCGGTCGCCCAGGTCGACGTCGTCGCGGCGATGCAGCAGCACCCGTTGCGCGTGGCCACGCAGGGTGCCCTGTGGCTCGTCACGCTCGCCGCCGCCGTCCTCGCCGCCGTCGGCTTCGCGCTGCACGCGACGGCCTCGCTGCGCTCGCGCTCGGTCGAGCTCGCGCAGCTGCGCGCCATCGGCCTGTCGCGACGGCGGCTCACCTCGGTGGTCGGCGTCGAGTCGTTCCTCCTGTGCCTCCTCGGGGCGGGCGCCGGGATCGGCCTCGGCACGCTCCTCGGTCACCTCGTCGGGCCGCTCGTCGCGGTCTCGGCGACCGGCACCCGACCGGTGCCGACCGTGCTCGTGCACGTCCCGTGGGACCAGGTCGCCCTGCTCGCGGTGGAGGTGGTCGCCGTGCTCGCCGTGGTCGTGCTCGTCGTGGCGCGCGTGCAGCGCGCCGCCGACCCCGCGGCCGTCATGCGCCTGGGGGACGAGCGATGACCGGCCGGCACTCCCCGCACGCGCCCGGGCGTCCCCCGGCCGGGACCATCGCGCGCTCGCTCACCGCGTCGGGCGCGCTGCTCGGGCGCCGCAGGGCGCGTGCGGACGTGTGGCTGCTGCTCGCGCTGACCGCGCTGGTCGCCGTGAGCACCCTGCTCGCGACCGCGGGGCCGCGCGTGGTCGCGCGGACCGTCGACGGCGGCGTCCAGGACGCCGTGCGCGCCGCGGACGCGTCGAGCGCCGTCACGCTGACGGCGTCGGTCGGCACGCCGTCGGCGGGGTTCAGCCCCGCCCTCACCGACGCGCGGGACTTCCGGGCGTGGGCCGGCGAGGTGCGCGCCCTGCTCCCACCGGCGCTCGGGGCGGTCGTCGACGACGCCACGGCGACCATGACGGCCCCGCCGACCGCGCTCCTGGCGCGCGACGGCGTGCCGGACTCCGCGGCGGACGCGGACGGCGAGGTCGTGGTCGGCGTCGCCGCGGTGCCCGCGGACCTCGAGCTCGTCGACGGCGCGCTCCCCGGCGGGGGTGGCTCCGCCGAGGCGTCGGGCACCGACCCCGCCGGGGCGCCGGTCGAGGTCGTCCTCTCGCACGAGGCGGCGCAGGCGGCCGGGCTCGCCGTCGGCTCCCGGGTGACGGTCGCCGCGGCCCGAGGACCGCTCGAGCACGAGGGGCGGGCGGCCGCCGACCTGCTCGTGGTCGGGGTCGTCGCACCGCAGGACCCGGACGCGGTCGCGTGGCGGACGGTGCCCGAGACGTGGGCGCCCGTGCACCGCGACGCCCGCTCCGACCGCGCGGCGTTCACGCGGTTCACGGTGCTCGCCGACGACGAGGGCCTCACGCGGCTCATGACCTTCGGCAGCGTGGTCGACGGCCAGGTGCGGCTCGGCGTGGACCCGACCGCCTTCACCGCGGCCCTGGCCGCCGACGTCGCCGCCGAGATCCCGGCGCTGCGGGCCAACAGCTCGTCGCTCTCGGCTGCGGGCGACGTGGCGGTCGTCGTGCGCACCGGCCTCGACACCGCGCTCGAGGAGTACCCGCCCCAGGCGCGTGCCGCGCTCGCGCAGATGTCCGTGATGATCTCGGGCGTCGTCGGCGTCGCCGGCGTCGTGCTCGTGCTGCTGTCACGGCTCCTGGTCGTGCGGCGCGCGGCCGTGCTCTCGCTCGAGCGCGCCCGCGGCGCCTCGGTCGGGGCCGTCGGGCTGCGCCTGCTCGTCGAGTCCGCGCTCGTGACCGCCGTCGGCCTCGCGCTCGGTCTCGTCGCCGCCTGGCTGCTCGTGCCCGGGCCGGTGCCCGACGCGCTGCCGCTCGCCGTCGTCGGGCTCGTCGCGCTGCTCGCCGGCCCGGCCCAGGCGGCGTGGCTCGTGCGGCGCG
>NZ_JACVQL010000268.1 GCF_019733465.1 Actinotalea ferrariae
GTCGTGCGCGGCCTGCGGGTGCGGCTGGCGGCGCTGCTCGCGGACGGCGACCCGGCCGCGCCGGGTCCGTGGTGGCGCCGGAAGCGCGTGCTGGCTGTCGTGGCGGCCGGCGTCCTGGTCGCCGCCGCGGTCGCGGGCGTCCTCGCCCTCACCGCCGAGCCCGGTCCCGAGCGCATCACTCTGACCCGGGCCCTGACCCTCGTCGCCGACGGCGACGTCACCGGGGCGACCGTCGACGACCGCGCCGCCGAGGTCGTGCTCGAGACGGACGACGGCGAGCTCGTGGCGGACTTCCCGGCCGACTACGCGGACGAGCTCACGCAGACCCTGGTCGACGCCGACGTGCCGCTCGACGCCGAGGCGGGGGAGCGCGGCGCTGCCGCTGACCTCGCGTCCCGGCTGCTGCCGATCCTCATCATCGCGGGGGTCCTGCTGCTCGTGCTCCGCAGCGTCAACCCCAACGGGATGATGAGCCGGCCGCGCAAGGCCCTCGCGTCGGGCGAGGTGCCGTCGGTGACGTTCGCCGACGTCGCGGGCGCGGACGAGGCCGTCGACCAGCTGCGCGAGATGGTCCAGTTCCTGCGCGAGCCCGAGCGGTTCGAGGCCGTGGGCGCGACGCGTCCGCGCGGCGCGCTGCTCGTCGGACCGCCCGGGACGGGCAAGACGCTGCTCGCACGGGCCGTCGCGGGCGAGGCCGAGGTGCCGTTCTTCCCGCTCGCGGGCTCGGACTTCGTCGAGTCCTACGTCGGCGTCGGCGCGCGCCGCGTGCGCGACCTGTTCGCGGAGGCCCGCAAGGCGGAGCGCGCGATCATCTTCATCGACGAGATCGACGCCGTCGGCCGCGCGCGTGGCGGCGCGTCGGGCAACGGTGGCGACGGCGAGCGCGAGAACACGCTCATCTCCCTGCTCAACGAGATGGACGGCTTCGTCGACTCGCACGTCATCGTGCTCGCCGCGACCAACCGCGCCGACACCCTCGACCCCGCCCTGACGCGGCCCGGCCGCCTCGACCGCCAGGTCCAGGTGCCCAACCCCGACCGGCGCGGACGGACCCTGATCCTCGAGGTCCACGCGCAGAGCCGGCCCGTGGGCGACGACGTCGACCTCGTCCGGATCGCGCGGCAGACGCCCGGCATGTCCGGCGCGGACCTCGCGCAGGTCGTCAACGAGGCGTGCATGGAGGCGGCGCGGCGCGGCCAGGGCGTCGTCGACGCCGACTGCTTCCAGTCCGCCGTCGCGACCGTGGCGATGGGCCGCGCGCGCACGTCCGCACTGGTCACCGAGCACGACCGCATGATCACCGCATGGCACGAGGCCGGCCACACGCTCGCGGCCGCGCTGCTGCCCGACGCGGACGACCCGGTGTCGGTCACGATCGTGCCGCGCGGTCCGGCCGGCGGGATCACCTGGATGAGCGGCAACGACGACGTCTTCCTGCCCCGGCGCAAGGCGCTCGCGCAGCTCGTCGTCGCGCTCGCGGGGCGCGCGGCGGAGGAGCGGCTGCTCGACGGCGAGTACACGCAGGGCGCGTCCGGCGACCTGCGGGGTGCGACCGACCTCGCGACCAAGATGGTCACGCAGTACGGCATGACCGACTTCGGGTACGCCCAGGTGGACGCCGAGACCATGCGGGTCGGCGGGCAGGTGGCCGCGCAGGCGCACGCCGCCGTCGACCGCCTGCTGCGCGAGGCGCACGTGCAGGCGACCACGCTGCTCGCCGCGCACGGCCCGCTGCTCGAGGCGGTCGCCGCCGCGCTGCTGGTCGAGGAGACCCTGTCCGCCGCGCGCGTGCGGGAGATCATCGCGGAGTTCGAGGCCGTCCCCGCCTGACCCGGCTCGCCACCCGCCGCACACCCGTCCGTGCGGCGCACGTGACGCGTGTGGCCCTTGTGGCTCTGGAGAAGGCGCACCAGCCACATGAGCTCCATCCACACCATGCGCCGCACATCTGGGGGCGGCGTCGGTCGGCGGACGGCCGGAGCGGCCGCGTGTACCACCTGGCCCGTCGCCGTCCTGGTCGCCACCCGTCCGTGCGGCGCGTGTGACGCGTGGGGCCGTTGTGGCTCTGGAGAAGGCGCACCAGCCACATGGAGCTCCATCCGCACCATGCGCCGCACATCTGGGGGCGGGTCGGTCGGCGGACGCGGCGGGAGCGGCCGCACGTACCTCCCGCCCGTCGCCGTCCTGGTCGCCACCCGTCCGTGCGGCGCACGTGACGCGTGTGGCCCTTGTGGCTCTGGAGAAGGCGCACCAGCCACATCAGCTCCATCCGCACCATGCGCCGCACGTTCCGGGGGCCCGGGCGGTGCAGTGCCGGCCGGGGCGGTGCACTGCCGGTGGTCAGCGGGGGGCGGACCGGGCGATCCGGAGCGCCCATGCGACGAGCGGCACCTGGAGCGGGAGGCGCAGCCAGGCGACCGCGAGGGCGGCGCGCCGTCGGGGCGTCCGGGGCCGTCGCGAGCGTTGCATGCGGACCGCCATCGTCACGTTCCCCGGCAGCACGCCCACGAGGAGCGCCGCCGTCGCGAGCCCGCCGACGCGACGGGTCCGCGGCACGGCGACGAGCGCGGCGCAGACGAGTTCGGCGACGCCGCTGCCCAGCACCCACGGTCGCGGCCGCCCGAGCCGCGCGGGGATGAGCACCTCGTAGAGCGACGGGCGGACGAGGTGCGTGACCCCGGCGGCGCCGAGCAGCAGCGCCATGCCCAGCACCTGCCGCACGTCGCCGCCCGCACCCCCGCGCGTGGACCCGGCCGCGTGGGGGGTCATCGGCGGGTCACGTCGACGGCGAGCGCACGGTGGTCCGAGAGGCCCGTGTCGACCGCGACGCCGGGCGACACCGCCTCGAGCGGACCGTCCGCGAGGATGTGGTCGAGCTGCTCGACGGGCTCGGTGACGGGGTAGGTCGGCGCGGTGGCGAGCGCGTGCCAGCCCGAGATGCGTCGTGGGCGGTCGCCGTCGAGGTTGAGGTCGCCCATGACGACCACGGGCCGCGGCACCTCGCGCAGCAGGTGCACGAGCCGCCGCAGCTGGTGGGCGTTCCACCCCGGGATGAACGTCAGGTGCGTGGCGACGACGGTCATGCGCCCGTGCGGCCCGTCGATCACCGCGCCCACGGCGGCGCGCGGCTCGTCGTGGACCATCACCGCCTTGTGCCGCCCGGGGAACACGACCGGCACGCGGCCCTTGAGCGCGGGCAGCGCCATCGCGCGCCACTCGAGCACGGGGTAGCGGCTCAGCAGCGCGATGCCGTAGCCGGCCGCGTTGGGCTGCAGGTCGCCGGTGGCCGCCGACCACAGCTCGGGCGTGCCCGCGAGCGTCGCCACGAACCGGTGCTCGGGAGCCCCCATCGCCTCGGCGGCCACCGCCGTGAGGTCGGCCCCGTGCGAGCGCGGCTGGTCGCGGTCGACCTCCTGCATCGCCAGCACGTCGGCGTCCAGGGTGCGCACCGCTCGCGCGAAGCGCTCGACGTCGACGGTGTCGTCGACGAGCGACCGGCCGTGGAGGATGTTGAACGTCGCGAGGCGCATCGCCTCGATCCTGCCGCTCGGGCTGCGAGGCCGCACCCGGTCGTGTACACACCAGGCATGGTCGACGACGCCGGACGTGAAGCGCTCCAGGACGGCCTGCGGAAGACCGCGGTCGCCCTGGGCAAGGCCGACATCCCCTACGCGCTGTGCGGGACGTACGCCGCGTGGGCGCGCGGGGCGCCCGAACCCCTGCACGACGCCGACTTCGTGATCCGCGAGGAGGACGTCGAGCGTGCGCGGGACGCGCTCGAGCAGGCGGGCCTCGAGCTGCGGGACCCCGCGGAGGACTGGTTGTTCAAGGCGTACAACGAGGGTCAGCTCATCGACATCCTCTTCCGCATGGTCGGGGAGCCGGTCGAGATGGACGTGTTCGAGCGCTGCGACACCATGGAGGTGCTGGCCGTCCGGATGCCCGTGCTGAGCGCGACGGACCTCATGGACACCAAGCTGCGCGTGCTGAACGAGCACTACTGCGACTACGCGCGTCTGCTGCCCGTCGCGCGCGCCCTGCGCGAGCAGGTCGACTGGGACATGGTGCGCCGCGAGTGCGCCGACAACCCGTTCGCGAGCAACTTCCTCAACCTGCTCGTCGACCTCGAGATCGTCGCGCCGCCCGCCTGACGCCGGCGCCGCGTCAGAGCCAGGTCACGACGCGGACGACGGTCCCGGAGCCCGTGGTGCGCATCTGCACGAGGTCGCAC
This sequence comes from Actinotalea ferrariae, assembly GCF_019733465.1. GTDB lineage: Bacteria > Actinomycetota > Actinomycetes > Actinomycetales > Cellulomonadaceae > Actinotalea > Actinotalea ferrariae_A. Next base: position 4,232 of record NZ_JACVQL010000268.1, read on the forward strand.
AGCCGGTTGACCATCCACAGGCCCCGCCCGCGCTCCTGGTCGGGCGTCGGCGCGCGGCGTCCGACGAGCGGGTCGGCGAGGCGGCCGTGGTCGCTGACCTCGAGCACGAGCGCCTCGTCGTCGCGCCACGCGCGCAGCACGCCGCCGCCGCCGCCGTGGTCGATGCTGTTGGACGCGAGCTCGCTGACGGCGAGCGCGAGGTCGTCCGCCCGGCCGGGCGGGAGGCCTGCGTCGGCCGCGTGGGCACGCGCGACGCGGCGCACCCCGGACAGCAGCCCGGCCGCGAACGCGAGCTCCTCGACCGGACCGGTCGGCTCCGGCAGCGGATGGGTCTCGAGCTCGGCCGTGCGGTCGACCCCGGCCCAGGCCGCCGACGGTGCCGGCCCGTGGTGCGCCGTCACCTCGGGGTGGTGCCGCAGGGCTGCGGCGAGCACCTCGGGCGGGAGGGTGCGGGCGTCGTAGGGGCACAGCAACCACAGCGCCGTGTCGTGCGGCACCGCGAGGTTGAGCATCGCCTCGTGGATCTGCGCCTCGACGAGCTCCGCGGGCCGGCGCCCGGCCCAGACGGGGCCGCCGATGCCGCGCACCCGATACCCCTCGTGCGCCGCGACGAACTCGCTCCAGGCCGGGATGATCCGCGCCGGGTTGCGGCCGAGCTCCGCCATGTCGACGTTCAGCACGCGCTGCGCGCGCCGGCCGAGGGCGGTCCGCAGCGGCGCCCACTGCTCCGCGACGAGCGCGACCATGACGGGTTCGCCGCGGTCGAGGCCCTCGCGGACGAAGGGCACGGTCACGTCGAGGAAGTGCTCGACGGAGTCCCAGAGGAACGCCTGGTGGCGGTAGGCGCTGCGCCCGGGGGCGGACGCGGGGGCCGGGGCGACGGTCGTCACGCGACTCCCTCCGCACGTCGGTCGGCGGTCCCCCGAACGCCCCTGCGTCACCCGAGAGGGTGACTGGTGCAACGGTAAACCTCCGCGTGCGCGCTGCCCAGGAACGGACGGGGTGATTCCCGGCGGATCGCCGCGGCGCGCGGCCGTGCTGAGCTGGGCCCGGCACTAGCCTTCGGCCCATGCCCCTCGTCGACGCCGCCGGTGAGCGCCGCGACCTGGGCGCCCTGCTGCGCAGCCGGATCCCGATCGTCGTGATCGAGACCCGGGACGAGGACCGGGCGCGCGACGCCGTCCTCGACATCGCGCGCTCGCGGACGCCGCCGCTGCCCGTCTTCGAGTGGGCCGTGACCGGCGGGCTGCGTCGCGCGGACCTCGACGTGGGCCCCGCCCAGCGCTTCCACCAGGGGCCCGAGGGCGTGCTGCAGTTCGTCCGCGACGGCCTGGCCGGGCTCTACGTCCTCCTCGACTTCCACCCGTACCTGCGCCAGCCCGTGACGGTGCGCCTGCTCAAGGACATCGCGCAGGCCCACGACGACGTGCACCGCACCGTGGTCCTCATCAGCCACGAGGTCGAGCTGCCGGCCGAGCTCGAGCACCTCGCGGCCCGGCTCACGCTCGCCTTCCCGACCCGCGAGGAGCGGCGCGCGATCGTCGACGAGGTCGCGCGCGAGTGGGCGACCACGCACGGGATGCTCGTCCGGGCGGACGAGACGTCGATCGGGCTGCTCGTCGAGAACCTCGCGGGCCTCTCGGTCGCGGACACCCGGCGCCTCGCGCGTGCGGCCGTGCACGACGACGGCGCGATCACGCGCAGCGACGTGCCCGCGGTCATGCGCGCGAAGTACGAGCTGCTGTCCCGCGGCGGCGTGCTGACCTACGAGTACGACACCGCGGCGCCGTCGGACCTCGCGGGTCTGGACCGGCTCACCACGTGGCTGTCCCGGCGCATGCCCGCGTTCGACGGCTCGGCCGCGGCCCTCGACCCGCCGCGCGGCGTGCTGCTGCTGGGCGTCCAGGGCTGCGGCAAGAGCCTCGCCGCGAAGGTGGCCGCCGGGATCTTCGGGGTGCCCCTGCTGCGGCTGGACCTCGGCGCGATCGGCGACAAGTACGTCGGCGAGTCCGAGCGGCGCCTGCGCGAGAGCCTCGCGACGGCGGACGTCATGGCGCCGTGCGTCGTCTGGGTCGACGAGATCGAGAAGGGCCTCGCGACGTCCGACGGCGACACCGGGACGTCGCAGCGCGTGCTCGGCACGTTCCTCACGTGGCTCGCCGAGCACCGCTCGCGCGTGTTCCTCGTCGCGACCGCCAACGACATCTCACGGCTGCCGCCCGAGCTCATGCGCAAGGGCCGCTTCGACGAGATCTTCTTCGTCGACCTGCCCGACACCGCCGCGCGCGCGCGGATCCTGCGCGTGCACGCCGCCCGGCGCGACGTCGTGCTGTCCGACGAGGAGGTGACCGCGCTCGCCGCCGCGTGCGACGGCTTCTCGGGCGCGGAGATCGAGCAGGCCGTGGTCTCGGCCGCCTACGCCGCGCACGCCGAGGGCGGCGTCGTGCCCGCGGTGCAGGCGCGGCACGTCGAGGCGGAGCTGCGCGCGACGCGCCCGCTGAGCGTCGTCATGGCCGAGCAGGTGGCGGCGCTGCGGGCCTGGGCCGCGGGCCGGACGGTGCCGGCGGCCTGACGCAGGCGGTCAGTCCGCGCCGGCGGCCAGCCGGACGGCCTGCTCCTCCGCCGACGTGCGGACGCGGCCGAGCAGACCACGCAGGCGCTCGGCGTCGCCCTCGTCGAGCCCGAACGCCGCACCGATGGCGGGCGCGACGCCGCGCGCACGGTCCTGCATCGCCCGGCCCTCGTCGGTCAGGCTCACCACGACGGACCGCTCGTCCTCGGGGCGGCGTCGGCGGACCACGAGCCCGCGCGCCTCGAGCCGCTTGAGCAGCGGCGACACCGTGCCGTAGTCCAGGTCGAGCTGCTCGACGACCTCGCGCACGGAGAGGTCGCCGTGCTCCCAGAGCACCACCAGGACGAGGTACTGCGGGTACGTGAGGTCGAGCGGGTCGAGGACCTGGCGGTACACCGACGTCAGGAGCCGCGAGGCCGCGTAGAGGTCGAAGCACAGCATGTCCGTCAGGGGGAGCGGAGGTCCCTCGTCGGTGTCCATGACGTGAATCCTAGGCCACGGTGTTGACGTCCACAATTACCTCGTGCACGATGTAGTTGCGAGCGAGGCAACCGTCTCGCCGGATCGGGAGGACGTGACATGCCGTTCATCGCCAGCACCACAGCCGGGTCAGCAGAGGCGGACGTCGAGCTCTACTACGAGGACCACGGCACCGGGCAGCCCGTCGTGCTGATCCACGGGTACCCGCTCGACGGCTCCTCGTGGGAGAAGCAGACGGCCGCCCTGCTCGACGCCGGCTACCGGGTCGTGACGTACGACCGCCGCGGCTTCGGCCGGTCCACCAAGACCACCGTGGGCTACGACTACGACACGTTCGCCGCCGACCTCGACGCCGTCCTCACGGGCCTCGACCTGCGCGACGTCGTCCTGGCGGGCTTCTCGATGGGCTCGGGCGAGGTCGCGCGCTACCTCGGCCGGTACGGCTCGGACCGCATCGCGAAGGCGGCCCTGCTCGCTGCGCTCCAGCCCTTCCTGCTCCGGACGGACGACAACCCGTCCGGCGTGCCGCACGACGTGTTCGACGGCATCTCTGCCGACGCGACGGCCGACCGCTTCGCGTGGTTCGACGCGTTCTTCGCCGACTTCTACAACCTCGACGAGAACCTCGGCAGCCGGATCAGCGAGGCCGCGGTGCGCGCGAGCTGGACCGTGGCGGCCGGCTCGTCGCCGCACGCCGCCGCCGGCGTGGTGCCGTCGTGGCTGACCGACTTCCGCGACGACGTCACCGCGGTGCGCGGTGCGGGCATCCCGGTCCTGGTCCTGCACGGCACCGCCGACCGCATCCTGCCCGTCGACGCGACGGCGAGGCAGCTGCGCGAGCGGCTGCCCGAGGCGACGTACGTCGAGATCGAGGGCGCCCCGCACGGTCTCCTGTGGACGCACGCCGACGAGGTGACCGCAGCGCTGCTCGCGTTCGTGCGGGCCTGAGTGGACCGGCACGGCGCCCCGGGTGGTCGAGCCGCCCGGGGCGTCGTGCCGACGTCGCCCCACCAGGCACCCGGGTGAACCGTCACCCGCCCCCTCCCGCGCCGAGGCCCGCCTGCCCTAGCGTGTGGCCGACGATGCCCGCCGCCGCCAGGCCGGGCGCCGTCGCCGACCGTCCGGACCAGGGGGACCCGTGCTGCGCTACCTGCCGATCGTCGTGGAGCTGGCACTCCTCGTGTACTGCCTCATCGACTGCATCCAGACGGAGGCGGGCGCGGAGCGGAACCTCAACAAGACGGTGTGGATCTTCATCATCATCCTCATCCCGATCGCCGGCCCGGTCGCGTGGCTGGTCGCCGGGCGCCCGACGAAGCAGGGAGCCGGCCGGTCCGTGCCGTGGCCGTCCACGCAGACGGCGGGGTTCCCCGAGTACGAGCGGCCGGCACCGCCGCGCGGGCCCGACGACGACCCAGAGTTCCTCGCGGGGATCGCACGCAAGGAGCAGGCCGAGCACGAGCGGCTGCTCGCCGAGTGGGAGGCGCAGCTGCGCGAGCGCGAGGCGCGGCTCCGACCGCCGTCGGACGACGACGAGGGCACGCGCCCGGCCGACGAGGACAAGCGGCCCGCCGACTCCTGACCCGCGTCCCCGCGATCCCCTAGCGTGGCGCCCATGACGGACCGACGCCCGCTCCTGCTGCTCGACACCGCGTCGCTGTACTTCCGGGCGTTCTTCGGCGTGCCGGACTCGGTCAAGGCCCCGGACGGCACGCCCGTGAACGCCGTCCGCGGTCTCCTCGACATGACGGCGCGGCTCGTGACCGCGCGCAGGCCCGAGGGGCTCGTCGCCTGCTGGGACGACGACTGGCGGCCCGCGTTCCGCGTCGAGGCCATCCCGAGCTACAAGGCCCACCGGGTCGCGCAGGGCGACGAGGAGGAGGTCCCGGACCTCCTCACCGCGCAGATCCCCGTGATCGTCGAGGTCCTCGAGGCGTTCGGCATCGCGCGCGTCGGCGCCCCGGGGTTCGAGGCCGACGACGTCATCGGGACGCTCACGGCACGCGAGACGGCGCTCCCGGCGGGGGAGCGCCGGCCCGTCGAGGTGGTGACCGGGGACCGGGACCTGTTCCAGCTGGTCGACGACGCGCTCGGGGTGCGGGTGCTCTACACGTCGCGCGGGATCAGCGACCTCGACGTCGTCGACCAGGCGCGCCTCGCCGAGAAGTACGACGTCGTGAGCGGCCAGGCGTACGCGGAGATGGCGGTCCTGCGCGGTGACAGCAGCGACGGGCTGCCGGGCGTCGCGGGCATCGGCGAGAAGACCGCGGCCGCGATGCTGCACCGCTACGGGTCGCTCGACGGCATCCTCGCCGCGCTCGAGGCCCGTGACCCCGGGCTCACGCAGGCCCAGCGCCGCCGGCTCACCGAGGGCCTGCCGTACCTCGCCGTCGCCCAGGGCGTGGTCAACGTCGCACGCGACGCCCCCGTGGCCGACGCCGACGACGCCCTCCCGCGCACGGCCGCGGACCCGGACCGGCTCGTCGAGCTCGCGCAGCGCTGGGGCCTCACGTCGAGCGTCGCCCGCCTGGTCGACGCCCTCGCCGCGGGCTCCTGACGTGGACGTCATGGGTCGGTATGCCGTGCTGCTGCGCGGGGTGAACGTCGGAGGGGTCACGGTGCGGTCGGCGGACCTCCGCGCGCTGCTCGCCGAGCTGCCGCTCTCCGACGTCTCGACGCTCCTCGCGTCGGGCAACGTCGTGTGCCGGTACGACGGCGACGCCCGCGCGCTCAAGGAGCTGGTCGAGGCGGCGCTGCGCGAGCGGTTCGGCTACGACGCCTGGGTCGTCGTGCTCACCGCCGAGCGGCTCGCGGAGCTCCTCGACGCGTGCCCCTACCCGGCGGACTCCGAGACGCACCAGACCTACGTGACGGTGACGTCCGACCCGGCCCGGCTCGACGAGCTCGACGAGGCGATCGCCGAGGCGGCGCCGGACGCGCCCCGCGTCCGGCTCGGACCCGAGGCCGCCGCGTGGCAGGCGGTCGTCGGCGGGACCCTCGACGACCCGCAGAGCAAGGCCGGCTCCAAGCCGCGCTACAAGCCGTGGATCACCGACCGCAACCTGCGGACCATGCTCAAGATCCGCGCGGCGCTCGAGAAGCTCCCCGCCTGACCGCGCGGCGACGCCGGGGCGACGCCGTCAGGCCAGCGTGCCGATCTGCGCCACGAGGTCCGGCAGCAGGAGCGCGACCCCGCCGAGCGCCGCGCCCGCGGTGACGAGCGTGAGGACGGCCACCCACATCCCGGCGGGGACGCGGGTGAGCCGCGCGAGCTGGTCCGGGTCGGACGTCCGGGCGCCCGTCCGTCGCGTCGCCACCAGCTCGAGCACCGCGCGGGGCGCGCCCAGCAGCAGGAAGAACGTGAGGGTCAGCGCGACCGCGAACTGCCACGCCGGCGGCACCCACCACGAGACCGCGAAGACCCCGGCGCCGCAGACCAGCACGACCCACAGGCCGAAGAGGTTCCGGATCTGCAGCAGCAGCAGCGCGAGCAGCAGGAGGACGCCCCACAGGAGCGCGACGGCCCGCCCGGTCGAGAGCAGCGCGGCCGCCGCGAGCCCGACGAGCGCCGGACCCGTGTAGCCCGCGAGCAGCGTCACGACCATCCCGGGCCCGCGCGGGCGCCCGCGGGACACCGTGAGGCCCGAGGTGTCGGAGTGCAGGCGGATGCCCGTGAGCCGGCGACCGCTGAGCACCGCGGCGACGGCGTGCCCGCCCTCGTGCGCGACCGTCACGAGGTGCCGCGTCACGCGCCACAGCCAGGGCACCAGGACGAGCAGCAGCGCGACACCCGCCGTCGCGAGGACGACGCCCGCGGGCGGCAGGGGCTGCGTCGCGAGGACGCGGGACCAGAGCTCGTCGATCACGGCGTCATCGTGCCAGGCGCCGGCGCGGCCGCGGTCGCGGCCCGGCCGACCGCCGCCTCACCAGCGTCCCGCGGCGGCCAGCGCCGTGAGCGTGCCCGCAGCCAGCGGCGCGTCGAGCACGAGCACGTCGTCGACGACGACGTCGGCACTCGCCCCGGTCGCCGCGGCCACGGTCAGCACCAGCGGCG
>NZ_JACVQL010000269.1 GCF_019733465.1 Actinotalea ferrariae
GCCTCGCCGACCTCGGCCCCGCGGCACCGGCGTGCCTGTGGGTCCGCGGCGCCGCGGCGCTCGACCGGCTGTGCGAGCGCTCGGTCGCGCTCATCGGGGCGCGCGCGTGCACCGCGTACGGCGAGCACGTCACGGCGGAGCTCGCCGCGGGACTCGGCGACGCCGGCGTGAGCGTCGTGTCCGGCGGCGCGTACGGCGTCGACGCGGTGGCGCACCGCACCGCCGTCGTCGGAGGGACTCCGACCGTCGCGTTCCTCGCGGGCGGGGTCGACCGGCCCTACCCGGCCGGGAACGCACGCCTGCTCGGTGCGATCGCCGACGGAGCGGGCGCCTGCGTCAGCGAGGTGCCGCCCGGAGCCGTGCCGAGCCGCACGCGGTTCCTCCAGCGCAACCGGCTGATCGCTGCCGCGGCGCAGGCGACGGTCGTCGTGGAGGCCGCGTGGCGCTCGGGTGCGCTGAGCACCGCGGGCCATGCCGCCGCGCTGCTGCGTCCGGTCGGCGCGGTGCCGGGACCGGTGACGTCGGCCGCCTCGGCCGGGTGCCACCGGCTGCTGCGCGAGGGTGCCGCGGTGTGCGTGACGGACGCCGCCGAGGTCCTCGAGCTCGTGAGCGCGAGCGCCGAGGACGGCCGTGCCCGGGACGGCCGCGCGGGGGAGCCCCCCGGCGACGGACGCCTCGCGCTCGACGGCCTCGACGAGGCGGCGCGCCGTGCGCTGGACGCGCTGCCCGTCCGGAGCGGGGCCACGCTGGACGCGCTGACGGGCGTCGCGGGGCTCACGCTGCCCGAGCTGACGGCGGCCCTCGGCGCGCTCGAGCTGGCAGGCCTCGCGGTCCAGGTCTCGGGACGATGGCGCCGGGTTCGTCCCGGTGACGAAGCCGGTCGGAGTCGGGCGAATCGGTCCAAAGCCGGGCGTCGGACGGGCGGGAGCGGGTGAAGTCTGCGGCCCTCGTCTTGTGAGCGCTCGCGCGAGGGGCCACGGTAGGTGACATGCAGCCCCGCAACGACGTGATCGGCGCGTCGACCGACGACGTCGCCGTCGCGGACTTCGGGCTGCACCTGTCGGCAGCACGCGGTCTGTCGCCGCACACGGTGCGCGCGTACTGCGGCGACGTCCGGCACGCGCTCGGGTTCGCTCGCCGCCGCGGCGTGGCGTGGCCGGACGTCGACCTGCCGCTGCTGCGCGCCTGGCTGGCCTCGATGGTGTCCGGACGCCTCTCCCGCGCGACGATCGCGCGGCGCGGTGCCGCGGTCCGCGCCTTCTACGCGTGGGCGGCGCACGAGGGCCTCGTGCCGGTCGACCCCGCCGTACGGCTCGTCACGGCCCAGCCGGGCGACTCGCTGCCGGTGGCGCTCGGTGTGGGTCCCGCGGCCGCGCTCCTCGATGCGGCGCGTGCGCTCGCCGACGACGGCGACCCGCTCGCGCTGCGCGACTGGGCCGCCCTCGAGCTGCTGTACGCGACCGGCGTGCGGGTGGGCGAGCTCGTCGGTGCCGACGTCGACGACGTCGACCGCTCGTCGCGCCTGCTCCGCGTCATGGGCAAGGGCGCCAAGGAGCGGGTCGTGCCCTTCGGCGTACCCGCCGGGCGTGCGGTCGGGATGTGGCTGGACCTCGGTCGACCCGCGCTCGCCACCGCGACGTCGGGGCCGGCCCTCCTCCTCGGCAGCAGGGGAGGCCGCCTGGACCAGCGTCAGGTCCGCGCCGTCGTCCACCGGGCGGCGGCCGCGGCGGGCGTCGAGGACGTCGCACCGCACGCCCTGCGCCACACGGCCGCGACCCACCTCGTGCAGGGGGGATCGGACCTGCGTAGCGTGCAGGAGATCCTCGGTCACGCGACGCTCGCCACGACCCAGCGCTACACGCACGTCAGCCCCGACCGCCTGAGGTCCTCGTACCTCCAGGCCCACCCACGAGCCTGAGAGGGACCGATGGCAGCAGAGTCCCAGACCCGGTCCGCGAGGGGCGCGACGCGCACCCCGAGCGAGGTCGTCCCGCGCCCCCACTCCGAGGGAGCCGCCGAGGACGCCCTCCACGTGACGTCGCTGTGGTCCGTCTTCAAGGAGACCGGCGACCGCGGGGCGCGGGAGCGCCTGATCCTCCACTACGCGCCCCTCGTCACGATGGTCGCGGGACGCGTGGGGGCCGGGCTCCCGAGCACCGTCGAGCAGGCCGACCTCGTCTCGTACGGGATGTTCGGCCTCATCGACGCGATCGAGAAGTACGAGACCGACCGTGCGGTGAAGTTCGAGACCTACGCGAGCTCGCGCATCCGCGGCGCGATCATCGACGAGCTGCGGGCCATCGACTGGATCCCCCGCTCCGTGCGCACCAAGGCGCGTGCGGTCGACCGCGCGTTCGCCGAGCTCGAGGGCGAGCTCCGTCGCGCGCCCTCCGAGCAGGAGGTCGCGGCGCGCCTGGAGATCGGCGTGGGCGAGCTGCGCGCGGTCTTCACCCAGCTGTCCACGGTGAACGTCGCCGCGCTCGACGAGCTCCTGGGCGGCAGCGCCGACCGTGGCGACTCGCTGTCGCTGCTGGACACCCTCGAGGACCCGGGCGCGACCGACCCCGCGGGCAGCGTCGAGGCGCAGGAGATGAAGATCATGCTCGCCCGCGCCATCGAGCGCCTGGGTGAGCGCGAGAAGATCGTCCTCGTCCTCTACTACTACGAGGGCATGACGCTCGCGGAGATCGGGCGCATCCTGGGCGTCACGGAGTCGCGCATCTCGCAGATGCACACCGCCGCCATGCTGCGCCTCCGCACCACGCTGCAGGAGCACGACAAGGTCTGACCCGCCTGCTCCTCCCGCTGCCCGACGGACCTGCTCCGGTCAGCGGTCGGGTGGCCCTGGGAGGAGGACCACGGGGCCCGTGCCGGCCACGAGGTCGAGCGGGTCCACGTAGGCCTCGCCGTCGCGGACGCCCCAGTGCAGGCACCGCGGCGAGCAGTGCGTCGCCGCGGGCGGGGGCTGGATCGTGCCGAGCGCCTGCCCGGGTGCGACCCGCGTCCCGACGGGGACCTCGGCGAGCACCGGTTCGAGGCTCGAGCGCAGGCCGTCGTCGTGCAGCACCGTGACCACGTGCCGGTCCACCACGGGTCCGGCGAACACGACGGTGCCCGCGGCCGGCGCCGACACGGCGGTCCCCGTGGCCGCCTCCAGGTCGACACCCCGGTGGCCGGACGACCAGGGCTGCGGGGGCGGGTCGAACCGCGCCCGGAGCGCACCGCCCGTGACCGGCAGGCGGTACGTCGTGCCGGCGGCCTCGCCCCCCTCTCCGTCGCCGGCACTGACGGCCGTGCCGCCCCGGTCGACGCCGGCCGCTCGCGCCAGCTCGGCGAGCGCCTCCTCGCCGGTCCGCCCCACGAC
>NZ_JACVQL010000027.1 GCF_019733465.1 Actinotalea ferrariae
GCCGCGACCAGGGCAGCCGGGGCAGCCGGGGCGTCAGCGTCCGGGCGGGCCCGCCGGGCGGGCGATCGTCGTGCGCAGCGCCGTGACCGCGGGGCCGCCTGGGACCGACGAGAACCCGAAGCGGACCGGCGGGACGGTCGGCAGCAGATCTCCGAGCGGCGCCCCGTCCCAGGAGCCGGTGACCGCCTCGACGCGGTGCTGCCCGGTGGCCCCGTACCACTCGCGGCGCCCGCCCCCGGCGCTGCCGACGGTCCGCACACCGGGGAGGACGAGCGAGGCGACCGGGCTCACCAGGCCGGCGAAGCGGTGCGATCGTGCGATCGTCCGGGGCACGAGGGACAGCAGGAGCCCGACGCCGGTGCGGCCGGCGACCGTGACCTCAGCGGTCAGCGGGCCGGCGCTGACGCGCCACCGGCGCTCCGCCACGTCGCACGACACGCGCACCGGGGTGACGACGACGTCGTCGAAGACGTACGTCGCCGCGACCTCGTCGGCCACCTGCTGCGACGGCGCGAGCAGGGTGCGCCGCCCGGAGGCGTCCTCCGTCATGACGTCCGCGAACCGCCCCCAGGGCGAGCGCAGCCACCGGCCGACGACGACGCGGCGCCCGTCGCCGGTCGCGAACCCCAGGATGTGTCCTTCGTAGCGATCGAGCACGACCCAGTGTCACTGGTCCCGGACGCGGGTGCCGGACGCAGGTCGCGCGTCACGGGTCGCGCACCGCCGGTCAGGCGAGGGCGGCGGCGTCACGGGCCGGTCGCAGGGCGCCGGTCGCGCGTCACGGGCGCCGGTCACTGGCGCGCTTTGCGGGTCGCGCACCGCCGGTCACGCGAGGGCGGCGCGGACGAGCCAGCGGGCCACGCCAGCCAGCTGCTCCCGGTCGACCGGTTCGCTCGCGAGCGCGCCCGCGATGCGCTCGAACAGCACGCCGTCGACGGCGGCGACGAGCCAGCGGGCGCGCACGTGCGGGTCGGGCGCGCCCAGGTCGGCCAGCACGCCGCCGAGCGCCGTGCGGATCGCCGCGCCGCCGTCGTGCAGGGAGCGGGCGAGGTCCGGGCGGCGCAGCGCCTCGAGGAAGAGCTCGTAGCGACCGAGCTGGCGGGTCCGCTCGGTCGTGGCCCACCGGAGCAGGACGTCCGTGAGGGCCGCGGCGAGCGCTGCCTCGTCGCCCACGCGGAGCAGCGGGGCGAGCGCGGCGATCTCGGCCTCGTCCTGCCGCACGAGGTCCGCGAGGCACGCCTCGAGCAGCGCGGCCCGCGACCGGTAGTAGTACGACGTCGACCCGGCCGGCAGGCCCGCGGTCCGGTCCACCGCGCGGTGGGTCAGCCCGCGCGCACCCTCGGCGGCGAGGACCTCGAGCGCTGCGCCGGCGATCTGCCGGCGTCGGTCGGTCTCCACAGCCGGTGACTCTACCGACGTAGAGTTGCCAAGCGTTCCTCTACATCCGTAGAGTTGCGACGTGCCGACCCCCTCGCCGTCCCCGTCGCCGTCCTCGTCCCTCTCCCCGTCGCCGTCCTCGTCCTCATCCCTCTCCCCGTCGCCGTCCTCGTCCTCATCCCTCTCCCCGTCGCCGTCCTCCTCCCTCTTCCCGTCCTCGCCCCTCTCCCCGTCGCCGTCCTCGTCCCGCTCCCCGTCCCCGCGCCGCGCCGTCGTCGTCGGCGCCGGGATCGGCGGCCTCGCCGCGGCGGTGGCGCTGCGCCGCACCCGGTGGGCGGTCACCGTCCACGAGCGGGCGCCGTCGCTCGACCCGCTCGGCGCGGGCCTCGTCCTGTGGCCGAACGCCGTGCACGCGCTCGACGCGATCGGCCTGGGCGGCGCGGTCCGGGAGTCGGCCCTCGTGCTCGGGGAGTCGGCGCTGCGCCGCCCGGACGGCCGGTTCCTCTCGCGGACCGACGGCGCACGGATCAGCGCCCGCCATGGCGCACCGCTGCTGGGGATCCGACGGAGCGACCTGCACGCGCTCCTCACGGACGCCGTCGGCGCCGAAGCGCTCCGGCTCGGCTCCGAGGTCCACGACCCTGCGGCGCTCGCCGCGGACCACGACCTGCTCGTCGGGGCCGACGGCCTCCGGTCACGCGTGCGCGCCGCGGGGTGGCCCGGCGCGCAGGCCGCCTACGCGGGCTACACCGCCTGGCGCGCCGTCGTCCGTGCCGACGTACCCGTGACCGGGATGAGCGAGACGTGGGGCCGCGACGAGCGGTTCGGGATCGTGCCCATGCCGGGCGGCTGGGTCTACGTCTTCGCGACGGCGACGGTCGGGCCCGGCCTCCGCGCGGGCGACGGCGCGGCCGAGCTCGCCGAGCTGCGACGACGGTTCGGCCGGTGGCACGCGCCGATCCCCGCGCTGCTCGACGCGCTCGAGCCGGACGCCGTCCTGCGCCACGACGTCGACGCGCTGCCGCGGGTACCCGCACGGCTGCACCACGGCACCACCGCGCTCCTCGGCGATGCCGCGCACGCGATGCAGCCGAACCTCGGCCAGGGCGCGTGCCTCGCGATCGAGGACGCGGTGGTGCTCGCCCACACGCTCGCCGACGGGGCACCGGTCGAGCGTGCGCTCGAGCACTACTCAGCCCTGAGGCGTCCGCGGGCAGTCGCCCTGAGCAGGGCGTCCGCGGGCATCGGACGGGTCACGCAGGGCGTCGGCCCGGTGGGCGCGGCGATGCGCGACGCGGCGGTGCGCCTGACACCGCCGCGCCTGGTGCTGCGCGGCTCGGACCGCGCGGCCGGCTGGTCGCCGCCGGCGCTGCCGTCACCCGTGTGAGCACGGGCGGGAGCCTGGCCCGTCACGACCCGGCTCACGATCCGGCTCACGACCGGCTCACGACCGTGAGCGGTCAGGTGTCCGCGCGGCGCCACTGCGCGAGGCGCTCGCGGCTGCGCACCACCCGCAGCAGCGTGGTGAGCACGAGCCCGCCGACGAGGTTGCCGAGCACGACCCAGCCGAACCACGGCAGCCAGACGCCGAGCGAGGCGCCCGGCTCACCGGCGTGCACCGCGACGAACACGATGAGGGTGTCGAGCACCGAGTGGAGGAGCCCGGCACCGACGATGACGAAGGCGATCGCCACCGCGGCGACGACCTTGGCGACGTCGTCGTCGGTGCCGTTCTGCATGCGGGTCAGCAGGGTGATGGCCGCCCCGGCGAGCACCGCGAGCGCGAAGCCCTCGAGGTCGAGCGGACGGTCGGTGAACTCGCGTGTCAGGTCGCCCGCCGTGCCGTGCAGGTCGGGCAGCGCCACGGCGACGAGCCAGGCGAGCACCCAGCCGCCCACGAGGTTGCCGAGCAGGGTGCCGCCCCACAGCCGCAGCAGGTGCGTCCAGCGCGCCTCCCCCGCGACCACCACCATGACCGGGACGTGGAAGCCCTCGGTGAAGAGCTCGCTGTGGCCCAGCCGCAGGGCGATCAGCCCGATCGAGAACGCGAGCGCTCCGAGCAGCATGCTGTCGGTCTCGTGCACCACGACGAGCAGGGCGAGGACGCCCATGCCGACCTCGAGGCCCGCGACGGCGCCCGACGCGAGCAGGTCCGGCGTGCTGCGGTAGAGCCGCGGCCGCCCCTCGAGGATGACCCGGTCGAGCGCCTCGTCCTTCTCCTCGGTGGTGCTCGGCTCGTCCGTCCGCTCCTCGGGCGTGGACGCCTCGCCCGCCGGCTGCTCCATGTCGCCCTCGCCGTCACCCTCGCCGTCCGCGCGACCGGGAGCCGCGACACCGCCACCCTGCCTCAGCGCTCGCTGAACCGCTACGCGACGACGTGGCGTCGATCCGTCGGGCAGCCAGCCGTGCGGCTGCGCCGCCCGAGCCCGGCGGTGGACCTCGGCTTGCCGAGCAGGAAGGGTGATGCCATGACGTCGCTCACGAGAGCCCCGCGGGTCGCCATCGCCGCGGCGATCTGCCTGGGCGCCTACCTGACCTGCTCGGTCCAGCGGGCCCTGACGTACGGCCGGCTCATGGTGGGGGAGGACTTCCGCACCACGACCGGCCTCGAGACCGCGCTCGGGTGGCTCGCGGCCCTGCTCGCCGTGCTGAGCGCCGCGCTCTGGGCAGTCGCGCGCCGTCCGGGTGGCCCGCGACTCACGCGGAGTCCCGACCGGGCGCGCCGCGCGGGCTGGAGCGCGGTCGGGCTCGCGACGTGTCATGCGGTCGCCGTCGTGCAGTGGTACCTGGTGATCGACGCTGCGAGCAGCGATCCCGACCGCTTCTCACGCGATCCCACGCTCCTGGAGCACGCGATGCTCGCCGGTTGGGTCACCTTTGCCGCGGCAGCCCTCGTCCTTCGTCGCCGCGCATCCCATCCACGGCCGGCGCCCTTCTCCCGCACTGCGGCGGCTGAGCCGGTGTGACCGGACGATCGGGATCACATCGGACGACCTTGAGCACTCCTGCCATGCTCTGACCGTGGACACGTTCGACGAGATCGCCGACGAGCGGCGAGCGCTCGCCGACCAGCTGGCGAGCCTGACCCCGGAGCAGCAGGCCACGCGGAGCCTGTGCGATGCCTGGACCGTCCACGACGTCGCAGCCCACCTCGTCATGCCCCTCGAGGTGAGCGTCCCGAGGGTCGTGCTGGCCGTGCTCCTGGCCGGTGGACGCTTCGACCGGGCGAACGAGCGGGTGACCCGGGGCCTCGCCCGGCGCTCGTTCGCCGAGATCGTGGAGGTGCTGGACCGCAAGGCCCACTCCCGGTTCACCCCGCCGGGGTCGGGACCGGAGGCGCCGCTCGTCGACGTGCTCGTGCACGGCCTCGACATCCGCTGGCCCTTGCAGCTGCACCGCGACGTGCCGGAGCCCCGGCTGCGGAAGGCGCTGACGTTCCTCATGACGGCCCCCTCGGGCCTGGTGCCCACCGGCGCCCTCGCCGGTCTGCGACTCGAGGCGACGGACATCGACTGGGCGCATGGGGACGGGCCCGTGGTGAGCGGCGCGGCACCGGCGCTCCTGCTGGCGAGCACCGGGAGGGCCGCGGGCCTCGACGCCCTCACCGGCGAGGGCGTCGCCGTCCTGCGCGGTCGGCTCGGGCCGGGCTGAGGTCCCCGCCCGTGACGACCGCCCCGCTGGAGCACTACGACACCCTGCCGCCCATCGCGACCGCCGAGCTGCGCGGGCTGTGGCGCGGCTCGGGCGTGCCAACGGGGCACCCGCTCGACGGCGCGCTCGAGCGGCTGGGTTGGTTCGGCAAGCGCTTCGACGACGAGGACCGGGTGCACCCGCTGGTCTTCCGCGCCGGGCACGGCCTGGTGAGCGTCCGCCCCGGGCTCGTGCCCCTCGGCCTCGTGCTCCGGGTCGCGCCCGCGCTGCGGACCGCCCCGGCGGCCGCCGCGTTCCGCGCCGTCCGGCCGCTGCTGACGACGCGTACGCCCCACGGCCGGCTGCGGGAGGTGCGGTTCCGGGGCGTCGTGTCCGCGGCGATCGTCTACGACGACCTGCCGATCATCGACGTCTTCCGCGCGGACGACGACGGCTCGGTGCTCGGCGCGATGGATGCGCGCGGCATGGCGCGGCCGTACCTGTTCCGCCTGCGCCGGGCCGTGGCGGCGAGACCTCACCCGGCCGACCCGACCGAGTGACGGCCTCCTACCCTCGGGCGGCCTCGATGGCGTCGAGGTCGCGCACGGCGTAGCGGTGGTGGTCCCACTCCTCCCCGAGGATCGTGTGCAGGCACGAGAGCGTCGTCTTGGCGCGCGCGGGCGCCCACGGGTTCTGCCGCGTCGCCCGCAGGTCCTCAGGCGTCGCCGCGGCGATGAAGTCCCGCACCATGGCCATGCGGCCGGCTCGGACCTCGAGGACCTCGGCCCACGTCGGCGCCTCGGCCGAGAACACCGACATGTCGTAGCCATCGGTCTCGTACTCGCCGTGCGGCTGGCCGATCGGGTGGTACGGCTGCTCGACCTCGAGGATCGCCTTGCGCAACCACGTGTCGGTCGCCATGACGAGATGCCGCAGCGTCTGGGCGAACGACCACTCACCGGCGACCGACACGTCGACCGTCCCGGGCGGCAGGGCCGCGACACGGTCGAGCGTCGCCGCCCACGTGCCCTCGAGCGCGGACCAGGCCGAGCGGAGGCCCTCGGGGTCGCCGGCACGGCGCTCGGACCGGCCCGGGAAGCGGCGGTTCAGCTCCTCCTCGACGAAAGGGGCGACGTCCACGCCGTTGACGAGCAGGACGCTCCGGCCGTCGGTGATCCACGGTGAGTCGAGGTCCGCGCCTGCGAGGTCGGCGCCGCGCACGACGACGTCGGACAGGTCGGACCCGACGAAGCGCGCGCCCCGGAGGTTCACGCCGGTGAACTCGGCTCCCTGCAGGTCGTCGGTGCGGTCGAAGCTCGACATGGCGTCCCCCACGAGTCGATGGTCCGGGCGTTGGCGACGCTATCCCGCACCGCTGACACGGCGAGAGGGCGGCATCCGTCGCGGGTCGGGGGCGGTGCCGTACCTACTCGGGGGGCCCGGGCTCGTCGAAGCAGGGCGCTGTGGGCACGGCCGGAGAGTCACCGGCGAGGAGCACATCCAGGAGCGGTCCGAGCGCCGCGCACTGCTCGTCCGTGAGCCGGTCGAGGACCATGCTGCGCTCGGCGATGCGCTCGGTGATCCGGTCCCTCACGTCGCGCCCGCTCGGCGTCAGCCGCAGCAGCTTCACGCGCCGGTCGACCCCAGGCACACGCTCGATGAGGCCCCGCTCCTCCAGGCCGTCCGCGAGGTTCGTGACGTACGAACGGTCGCACCCCAGCCGCTCGGCGAGGTCGCGCATCGGCGCCGGCTCGTCCAGCTCCAGGACCGCACGCCCGAGCGGGGGCGGGATGTCCAGCGCGCTGACGATCTCGCCGAAGTCGGCCTTCACGCGCTCCGCGGTCTGGATGATCCCGCGCGAGAGCCGGCGCGCCTGCGCGAAGCGCTCGGGGGACGTGGCCATGCGGCGATCGTATCCGGTTGGCGGTCGATGGTTGAGCCGGTCAACCGTTCTGCGCTAGCCTGACATTGCTTGACTCGCTCAACCATTGGCCGGTCCACCGTCGCGCACGAGGAGTCACCATGTCCACCACCACCGCCGCCATCGCCGTCCCGACGTCGCGCGTCATCACGCCCGCTCGCACCGCCCTCGCGGCGGGCGCTGCGCTCGTCGTCAACCTCGTGATCTTCTTCGTCGCGCAGGCCCTCGGCGCGACCTTCGACGTCGGCTCGCCCCAGCCGGTCAGCGCGCTCGTGGTCGGTCTCTTCTCGGTCGTCCCGCTCGCGCTCGCGGCCGTCGTGGTCGCCCTGGTCGCCCGTCGCCGCCCCGGCTTCCAGCGCTTCGCGGCGTGGGCCGGCCTCGCGGTCGCCCTCCTCACGGTCGCCGCCCCGTTCACGGCGTCGGACGACCTCACGACGGCGATCGCCCTCGGCGCGATGCACGTCGTCGTCGGGTTCGCCTGGTTCGCCGCGACGGCGCCCACCGCTCCGCGCGCCACGGCCCCGCGGGTCTGACCCTCGCCGGGCCTCGCGTACGACGAGAGCTCCGCTCCCTCGCCTACGACGAGGGCTCCGCGCCCTCCCACGGGTAGCCGTGCGCGACGAACGCGTCGCGCACGGCGGCCGCGTCGCCCTCGACGTCGTCGGCGAAGAGCTGACGGCCCTGGGCGTTCTCGATCACGATCTTCGAGCCGCGGCGGTGCACGCCGTCGACCTGCTCGCGGCGGATCACGCGCTCCACCTCGCCGCGCCGCAGCACCCGGACACGGTCGTCCGCGACGACGAGCACCGCGGTGCCCTGGACGATCCAGACCGCGGCTGCCAGCCCGACCACCGCCCCGATGAGGGGCCAGCCCCAGGTCAGCCACGAGCCCTCGATGGACCCGAGCAGGCGCAGCGGACCCTGGAAAGGCACCCACGGGAGCTCCGCCGCCCATCGCGCGAGGTACGGCAGACCGAGGCCCAGCAAGCCACCCCCGAGCGTCAGCAGCGCGAGCACGAAGCCTCGCCCCCCGGCGTCGAACCCGCCGACGCGCGTCTCCCCCGGACCGTCCCCCTCGGTGCCCATGGCGGGGAGGCTAGCGCGGACCCCCGCGCCGACGGCACCGCCCGTCGGCCGGGACCTCGAGACCGATCCGTGTCGGCGGCCGGTCGTACGTTCGGCGTGCAGAGCCGACCACAGGGAGGGCCGAGAGCATGACCACCATCGTCGAGAACCCGATCCTCGTCACGGGCGGGACCGGCACGATCGGCCGCCGCGTGGTGGCGCAGCTGCGGGTCGCCGGCCACGCGGTCCGTGCGGCGAGCCGGCGCACCGACCCTCCGTTCGACTGGGGCGACCCGGGGACCTGGGCCGGGGCGCTCGACGGCGTCGAGCGGATGTACCTGCTGCTCCCCGACGAGACGCCCCTGCCCGACGGGTTCCTCGACGCCGCGGAGGGCGCCGGCGTGCGACGGGTCGTCCTGCAGTCCGACCGGGGCGTCGAGGTGAGGGGCGCACCGCACGTCGAGGGCGCCGAGCGGGCCGTCCGCGCCACGGCGCTCGACAGGACGGTGGTCCGGCCCGACTGGTTCGCGCAGGACTTCGAGACCTTCTTCCGCGAACCCGTGGTGTCCGGTCGGCTCTGCCTGCCGGTCGGCGACGCGCGCCAGGGCTTCGTGGACGGCGACGACATCGCCGCCGTAGGGGTCCGCGCCCTGACGACCGACGGCCACCTCGGCGAGACGCTCGAGCTGACCGGCCCGGCCGCGTTCTCGTTCCGGGAGGCGTGCTCGCTGATCGCCGCGGCGACGGGGCGACCGGTCGAGTTCGACGGGACGCCCGAGGGGTACCGCTCCGAGATGCGCGCGGCCGGCCTGCCGGACGAGGTGGTCGAGTCGCTGGTCGAGAGGTTCGGCCGTCTCGCCGCGCGCGGCGACACGGTGCCGACCGGTGCGGTCGAGGCCGTCGTCGGCCGGCCGGCTCGGCCCTTCGCCGACTACGTCGCCGACGCTGCCGCGCGCGGCGCCTGGGGCGCGACGTCGGCGTACGGTCCCTGACATGGCGACGTTCACGGACGACGACGACCTCCGGGGCGCCGCGTTCGTCCGCGCGGACCTGCGTGGCGCCTCGTTCCGAGCGAGCAACCTCGCGGGCGTCCGGATGCGCGGCGTCGACCTCACGGGCGCGGACCTCGACGGTTTCGTGGAGGGCCTGCGCATCGCCGGCGTGGAGGTCGCGCCGCTGGTCCGCGCCGAGCTGGATCGACGGCACCCCGAGCGCGCGGTGCTCTCGGCCACGACCCCGGAGGAGCTGCGGTCCGGCTGGGCGGGGCTCGAACGCCTCTGGGCGACGACCGTCGAGCGGGTGCGCTCGATGCCGCCCGGCACGCCCGAGGTGAGCGTGGACGGGGAGTTCTCGTTCTCGCAGACGCTGCGCCACCTCGTGCTCGCGACCGACGGCTGGGTCCGCGGCGCGATCCTCGGCGAGGCGCGCCCGTTCCACCCGCTGGGCGTCCTGTTCTGGGAGGCGCAGGGGCACGAGGAGCACTTCGGCCTCGTGCCGCTCGACGCGGACGTGCCGTTCGACGAGGTCCTCCAGGTCCGCGCCGGGCGCGTGGCGATGGTGCGTGCGTTCCTCGCCGACGTGACCGAGGAGCAGCTCGCCGCCGTGTGCGGAGCCGCCGTGTGGGACGACGCGCCGAACGCCGCCTCGATGACCGTCCTCGACTGCCTGCGGGTCGTCGTCGACGAGGAGTGGAACCACCACCGTTACGCGGTGCGTGACCTCGACGAGATCGACGCGCGCGGCCTGGCACGCGGCGAGCGGGCTGACGACTCGCTGGCTGACCCGACCCCTGGCTGACGCGACCCTCGCCGCCATCGGCCCTGGCCCTGGCCCCGGCCCTGACCCACCGACCTACACTCGCCGCATGGCGGCCACCGAGACCCGGCTCCTCGTGCTGGGTGCCGTGCGCCTCTTCGAGCCGGTCAACGGCTACCAGATCCGGCGCGAGCTGCTCTCGTGGGGCGTCGACGAGTGGGCGCACGTGCTCCCGGGCTCGATCTACTCGAGCCTCGCGACCCTCACCAAGCAGGGCCACCTCGTGCGTCAGGACGTCGAGGACGGCGGCCGCACGGTCGCGGTGTACGCCACCACCTCGTCCGGGCGCGACGAGCTGGACCGGCTCTTCGGCCACGCGCTGACCACGGTCGACCCGCTGGACCCGCTGCCCGTGCACACGGCGATGAGCATGTGCTCGCTGTTCCCCCGCGACGTGGTCGCGGCGCACCTCGAGACGCGCGCCGGCCGTCTCGACCTCCACCTCGCGGACCTGCGCGCCAAGCACGCGGCGACGGCGGGTGGCGCCTCCCCGCCGCACGTGGCCCACGTGCTCGAGCTCCGGCTCGGCATCGCGGAGCTGGAGCGGACGTGGGTGCGAGACCTGGTCGACGTCGTGCGCCGGGGCGGCCTGAGCTTCGCCGGCGAGCCGATGAGCTGGCAGCCTGCGGCCGACGACCCGGGCTGGCAGATGGCGGCGGACCGGGACCGGTACCTCACCCTGCTGCGGTCGCGCACCGGCTGAGGCCGCACCGCCCGTCCGTGTCGGACCCCTGCGGGATGCTCGGGAACCGATGAGTTCGGTGCACGCGACCGGTCTGATCCCGTGCGCGTACAAGCGTTGACGTGGCACGTCCACGCCACCAGCATGGTCGCTGTTCAAGTTTGAACACATGATGAGGGAGCCGCATGATCGAGGCACGAGGGCTGGTCCAGACGTTCCAGACCCGGCAGGGCAAGCAGAAGACCGAGGTGCGCGCCGTCGACGGCGTCGACCTCGACGTCGCCGAGGGCGAGGTGGTCGGCTTCCTCGGTCCCAACGGCGCCGGCAAGACGACGACCCTGCGGATGCTGACGACGCTCCTGCGGCCGACGGCCGGGACCGCGCGGGTCGCGGGCTACGACGTCGTCCACGAGTCCGTGCAGGTGCGCCGCAGCATCGGCTACGTCTCCCAGGCGGGAGGCGCCTTCAGCGGTGCGCGCGCCGGGGACGAGGTGGTCGACCACGGCATGCTCTACGGCCTGCAGCGCCCGGTGGTGGAGGCGCGGGGCAAGGAGCTGTTCGAGCAGATGGACCTCCCCGGGCTGTGGACGCGCATGCCGAAGAACATGTCCGGCGGTCAGAAGCGCCGGCTCGACATCGTCATGGGTCTGATCCACGAGCCGCAGCTCGTCTTCCTCGACGAGCCGACCACGGGCCTGGACCCGCAGGCGCGCGCCAACCTCTGGGAGCACATCCGCGGGCTGCGGGACCGGCTCGGCGTGACGGTGCTGCTCACCACGCACTACCTGGACGAGGCCGACGCGCTGTCGGACCGGATCGTCATCATCGACCGCGGCCGGATCGTCGCGTCGGACACGGCCGACAACCTCAAGGCCCAGGTCGCGGGCGACCTGGTGGACCTCGAGCTCGTGGACGCGACCCTCGCCTCGCGCGCGGCCGAGCGCCTCGCGACGCTCACGGCGGGTCGCGACGAGGTCGAGGTCGACGGGCGTCACGTGCGCGCCCGGGTCCCCCGCGCGGGCAGGTCCTTGCAGGGGCTGCTCCGGGACCTCGACGCCGCGGGGATCGGCCTCGAGTCGATCGGCGTGCTGCGGCCGACGCTCGACGACGTCTTCCTCACGCTCACCGGGCGCAGCCTGCGCGACGCCGAGGCGGCGACCGAGGCCACGGGCGGCGCCGACCAGGGCGACGACCTCCAGCCGGTCAGCGCGGGCGCGACCACCGGCGCGCCGACCACGACCCCCACGACGCGAGGAGCGGACCGATGACCAGCACGACCACCCCGACGCGCGCTTCCGCGGCGGCGGGCGCCCTGGTGCCCGGCGGGACGCCGTCGTCCTTCTTCCGCGAGAGCTTCATCGTGTTCCGCCGCCAGCTGCGGATGAACCTGCGCAACCCGGCGTGGGTGATCATCGGGATGCTGCAGCCGATCCTCTACCTGCTGCTCTTCGGCCCCCTGCTCGAGCCGCTCATCGGGCAGTTCGGCGCGACCAACGCCTACACGTTCTTCGTGCCAGGCATGCTCGTCCAGCTCGGCGTCTTCGGCGCCTTCTTCGCGGGGTTCAGCCTCATCGGCGAGTGGCGCGAGGGCGTCATCGAGGCCGAGCGCGTCACGCCGGCGAGCCGCACGGCCCTGCTGGTCGGGCGCCTGTACCGCGACCTGCTCCAGCTCTTCGTGCAGGCGCTCATCCTCGTCGGCCTGGGCTACGCGCTCGGGATGGTCGCGTCGGGCACGGGCATCGTGCTCGGCGTCGTCATCACGCTCCTGCTGGGCGGCGCCTGCGCGGCGGCGTCGAACGCGCTCGCGCTCACGACGAAGTCCGAGGACGTCATGGCCCCGGTCATCAACATGGTGATGATGCCCGTGCTGCTCCTCTCCGGGATCCTGCTGCCGATGACGATCGGCCCGGAGTGGCTCCAGCGCGCGAGCGACTTCATGCCGATCCGGCACGTCGTCGACGCCGTCCGGGCGTCGTTCGCGGGCGACTTCGCGAGCTCCGGCCTCGTATGGGGCGCGGCGTGGTCCGTGGTGATGTTCGTGCTGGCCGTGTGGTGGGGCACCGCGACGTTCCGTCGCGAGAACGCCTGACCTCCAGCCCGACCGTCGGTCAGCGCCGGCGCCCGAACCAGCCCTTGCGAGCCGAGGGCTCCTCGGGCGCCGGCGCGGGCGGTCCGGCGCCGGCCGGGTAGCCGACCGCCGGAGGGCCGCGCCGCTCTCCCTGTCGGCACCGCGGTCCCTGGAGTCGGCGCACGGGCACCGCGCGGTCCCTGGAGTCGGCGCACGGCCATCGCGCGGTCCCTAGAGTCGGGGCATGGGGACCGCCCGCTCCGCGCCGCCGTGGCGCGTGCGCCTCCCCGAGCGCGCCGCGCCGTTCGTCGGGGCGGCGATGGTGGGCCTCGGCGTCGCGCTGCTCGCGCGGGCGAACGCCTCCGTCGCCGTCGTCGTGCTCCTCGTCGCGGCGGGACTCGTGCTCGCGGGGATCGCGCGGCTCGTCCGAGCGGCGCACGACACCGGGACGGCGGCACAACCGTCGCAGCGGCGCATCCAGGTCGCCTCGGGGCTCGTGCTCGTCGCGGCGGGCGTGCTCGCGGTGGCGTGGTCGAGCGCCACCGTGCGCGTGCTCGTGCTGCTGCTCGCCCTCGGCCTGGCCGCCGCGGGCGTCGCCGAGCTCACGGGGAGCCGCCGCGACGACCGGGCCACCGCCGTCCCGCTCGGCCTCGCCTCGCTCGCGCTCGCCGCCGTCGTGCTCGTGTGGCCGCGGCTCTCGCTCTGGGCGGTCGGCGTGGCGTTCGGCGCGTGGCTCGTCCTGACCGGCCTGCACGCCGTGCTCGGGGCCGTCCTGCGCCGGGCGCCGCGCCGTCGTCGGCCACGACGGTGGGTGCAGCTGGCCGGCGCCGCCGTCGCGCTCGTCGTGTCGCTCGGCCTCCTGGCCGGGAGCGTCGCTGTGCACCGCGGCGACGTCCGGGTCGCCCCCGACGGCTTCTACACACCGCCGCTCAGCGTGCCCGACGAGGCGGGCGCGCTCCTGCGGAGCGAGCCGCTCACCACCGGCGTGCCCGACGGCGCGCGGGCCTGGCGCATCCTCTTCACGACGACCGACGGCGACGGCCACCCCGCGATCTCGAGCGGCACGGTCCTCGCGCCCGAGGTGCCGGGAGACACGGCCGCGCCCGTGATCGCCGTCGCCCACGGCACGACGGGCGTGACGCCGCGGTGCGCGCCGTCGATGTCCGAGCGTCCGTTCGCCGACGGCGCCGGCACGGCGCTCGAGCGGATGGTCGCGGACGGCTGGGTCGGCATCGTGCCCGACTACGTCGGGCTGGGGACGGCCGGGCCGCACCCCTACCTCGTCGGCCCGGACACCGCGCACGCCGTGCTCGACGGGGTGAGGGCGGCGCGCAGGCTCGACCTCGACCTGACCGACGACGTCGTCGTGTGGGGCCACTCCCAGGGCGGGCACGCCGCGCTGTGGACGGGCATGGTCGCGGAGGACTACGCGCCCGACGTCCCGCTGCTCGGGGTGGCAGCACTCGCCCCGGCGACGGACCTGGAGGCGCTCGCGGAGGGCGTGCGGTCCGAGGCGATCGGCAAGCTCGTCTCGGCGTACATCGCGGCGTCGTGGGCGGAGGTGTACCCGTCGCTCGAGCTGCGCGAGATCGTCACGCCCGGCTACCTGCCGCTCGTCCGGCGGATCGAGGACCTGTGCTTCACGGGGCGCGACGTCGTCGCCGCCCTGGCGACCGCGTCGCAGATGACCGACGAGGTCATCCGGGAGGGGACGTTCGACGGCGAGGTCGGCGAGCTGCTGCGGGCCAACAGCCCGGACGGCGACGTCCCGGTCCCGGTGCTCCTCGCCCAGGGCACGACCGACCCGCTGATCCTGCCGGGGCAGCAGCGTGCGTTCGTCGCGGCCCGGTGCGCCGCCGGCCAGCCGCTCGACTACCGCGAGTACGACGGCCTGGACCATCTCACGCTCGTCGCGGCGGAGTCCCCGCTGACCGAGGAGCTCATGGCGTGGACCGAGGCCCGGAGGGCCGGCGAGCCCGCCGCGAGCACCTGTCCGTGACCGGCCGGCGGCGCGCCGAGACTGTGGTGCGGGTGCGTCGTCGTCGGGCAGCATGCGGGCATGGCTCCTGAGCTGCCCGAGCTGGTCGTGCCCGACGCCGTCGCGTGGCGCGCCTGGCTGGAGGCCAACCACGACACGGCCGACGGCGTCTGGCTCGCCCTGACGAAGAAGGGCGGCACCACCACCACGCTCACCTACGAGCAGGCGGTGCTCGAGAGCCTGTGCTTCGGGTGGATCGACGGCCAGGCCCGCTCGCGCGACGCCGGGACGTCGTTCCAGCGCATGACGCCGCGGCGCGCGCGGTCGCGCTGGTCCGCGCTGAACGTCAAGCGCGTCGGGCAGCTCGAGGCCGAGGGCCGGATGACGGAGGCCGGCCGCGCCCAGGTCCGCGCCGCCCAGGCCGACGGCCGCTGGGACGCCGCGTACGAGGGGCCCGCCACGATCGCGGTGCCGCCCGACCTCCTCGAGGCGCTCGCCGCCGAACCGCGCGCGCAGGCGTGGTGGGACGTCCTCACGTCGGCCAACCGGTTCGCGATCCTCCTGCGCATCGACTCGGTGAAGCGCGCCGAGACGCGCGAGCGCAAGATCCGCGAGTTCGTCGCCGCGCTCGCGGACGGTCGCACCCCGTACCCGCAGAAGCGCAGGCCCGACGGCGCCTGACGGCCGCGGGCCGAAGGCCTCGGCCCCGGCTCCCGGACGGTCGACCTACCGGCGCCCCCGCTCGACCACGGGCCGACCCGCCGACCCGCCGACCCGCCGGTCTCGCACCACTCCTCACCCACGGCGGTCCTCGGCCGATGGGCACCCGGGGCGGCGTCGGTCCGTCCGGGAACGGGAGCACCCATGGCACGGCGGCAGCGGTCCGAGGCGGAGACCCAGGTGGCCGAGCTGCTGCGCACCGCGCGCGAGGCGCTCGGCCTCAGCGTCTCGTTCATGACCCGCCTCGAGGGCGACACCCAGCACATGGAGGTCATCGACACCTCGCTCCCGTTCTGGCTCCGCGAGGGTGCGAAGCAGCGGCGGGAGACGACGCTCTGCCAGGCGATCCTCGACGGCGACCTCCCGCAGGCCGTGCCCGACCTGCGCAAGCACCCTGCGGCCATGCGCCTGCCGGCCGCGCGGCTCGGACACTTCCGCAGCTACGTCTCGGTCCCCGTGACGCTGAGCGACGGACGGCTCTACGGCACCTTCTGCGCCGCGGGCCTCACCCCGGACCGCGAGCTGTCCTCGCGCGACGCCGCCCTGCTCACGGTCCTCGCGTCAGCGGCCGCCATGATCATCGAGCCCGGCGTGCTCGAGCGCGAGCGCCGCGAGGCCATCGAGGACCGCCTCGTCCCGATGATGCGTGCGGGCGGCCCGACCGTCGTGCTGCAGCCCGTCGTCGACCTCGTGACGGGCATGCGCACCGGCGCGGAGGCGCTGAGCCGCTTCCCCGTGGCGTGGCAGGTCACGCCCGACGTCGTCTTCGCGGAGGCCCACCACGTCGGGCTCGGCGACCGCCTCGAGCTGCTCGCTCTCGAGCGCGCGGCGGACGAGCTGGACCGGATCGACGGTCACCTCGCTCTCAACGTCTCGCCCGGGACGCTGCTCACGCGCGAGTGCGCGCGCTTCCTCGATCGCCTGCCGCTCGACCGCGTGGTCCTCGAGCTCTCCGAGCACGACCCGGTCGAGGACTACGACGCCCTGCGGGGTGCGCTCGCGCGGCCCCGGGCGGCCGGCATGCGGCTCGCGATCGACGACGTCGGCGCCGGCTTCGCCTCGCTGCGGCACATCGTGCTGTGCGCGCCGGACGTCATCAAGCTCGACCGGAGCATCGTCGACGGCCTCAGCGCGGACCCCGTGCTGCACACGCTCGTCGGTGCGCTGGTGACCTTCGCGCACGGCAACGGCACGGGCGTGGTCGCCGAGGGCGTCGAGACCGCGGACGACGTCGCGGCGCTGCGCGGCCTCGGCGTCGACGAGGCCCAGGGCTGGTTCTTCGGACGCCCGGGCCCCGCCGAGGCGCTCGGTCCGGTGGGTCCGCGGGTGCCGGCGCAGCGCACCGCCTCGGTCTGAAGGGCGACGTCCCGACAACTCTTCCCGACCTGTCGATTTCCCGGGCACTCGCGCGTCATGCTTCCGACGGGGCCGCAGGGGCGTCGTCCCGGACGGAGGAGGAGACCATGACGGCACAGGAGTACGTGGTGCTGCTGCACGGTGAGGAGACGTCGTGGCGTGAGGCCGACGAGGCCGCCCGCGTCGAGGCGTACGCCGAGCACGGCGAGTTCAGCCGGCTGTGCGCCGAGCGCGGCCACGAGATCGTGGGTGGCGCCGAGCTCAGGCTGAGCGACACGTCGATCGTCGTCCGCCGGCGCGACGGCGACGTGCAGGTCACCGAGGGGCCGTTCACCGAGACCGTCGAGCAGCTCGGCGGCTTCTACCAGGTGCGGACGTCCGACGTGGCGGACCTCGCCCGGCTCTGCGGGATCCTCGTCGGGTCCGGCGCGGCCGAGATCCGGCCGGTCGTCCCGGAGGAGGAGCAGCCCGAGTCGGTCCGCGCCGAGCAGACGGCGGTCGCTCCGTGAAGTTCGTCGTCCTGCTCTACCAGGACGAGGCCGTGTGGCAGGACGCGACGCCCGAGGAGCAGGAGCGCTACCTCGCGGAGCACGACGCGTTCAGCGCGCGGGCGTCCGAGCACGGCTGCACCATCGTCGGCGGCGAGGCGCTCGTGGGCGTCGCGTCCGCGACCACGGTCCGCCGCCGTGGCGAGCAGCTGGACGTGACGGAGGGTCCTTTCGCGGAGACCACCGAGCAGCTCGGCGGCTTCTACGTCGTCGAGGCACCGGACCTCGACGCCGTCACCGAGAGCGTGCGGCTGCTGCCCGAGTACACCGTCGAGATCCGCCCGGTCGCGGACCTGGGCTGAGCAGCAGATGACCGACGGCGCGACGGCGCCGGCCCTGGAGCTCGCGTGGCGCGAGCACTGGGGCCGGCTCGTCGGCCTGCTCATCGGCCAGACGGCGCGTCCCGACCTCGCCGAGGACGCGGTCGCCGACGCGTTCGCCGCGGCGGCGCGGACGTGGCCGGTCTCGGGCGTGCCGACGTCGCCCGGCGCGTGGCTGCTCACGGCGGCGCGCCGTCGGGCGCTCGACGTCCTGCGGACCGAGGCCGTGCACCGGCGCAAGGAGCCGCTCATGGTGGTCGACGCCGGCCTCCGCGCGCAGGCGGCGACCGCGACGGACCCGGGCGCGCACGTCGCGGACGAGCGGCTGCGCCTCGTCTTCACGTGCTGCCACCCCGCCCTCGCGGCCGACGCGCGGGTGGTCCTCACGCTGCGGTTCGTCGTCGGCCTCGACGTGGCGGACATCGCGGCCCTCCTGCTGCTCCAGGAACCGACGGCGGCCGCCCGCCTGACGCGTGCGAAGAAGCGCCTCGCAGCAGCCGGCATCCCGTTCGTGACGCCACCGCCCGAGCGGCTCGACGAGCGCCTCGACGTGGTGGCGACCGTCGTCTACCTCGTCTTCACCGCGGGCTACCACCCCGGCCCGCGCGACCGTGGGCTGCGCGTGGACCTCGGTGACGAGGCGATCCGGCTGGCCCGGCTGCTCGACGCGCAGCTGCCGGGCCGTCCCGTCGTGCGCGCGCTGCTCGCGCTCATGCTGCTGCAGCACTCGCGCCGCGACGCCCGCACCGACGACGCCGGCGCGCTCGTGCTGCTGCCCGACCAGGACCGGTCGCGCTGGCACCACGACGAGGTGGCCGAGGCGGTCGCGCTGCTCGCCGGCCTGCCACCCGCGACGGGCCTCGCCGAGGAGTACCGGCTGCAGGCGCTCATCGCCGCCGAGCACGCGACGGCGGCGAGGGCGGCCGACACGCGCTGGACCGTCGTGGCCGAGCACTACGCCGCGCTCGAGGCGCACACCGGCTCGCCCGTGGTGCGCCTCGCCCGGGCCGTCGCGGTCGCGGAGGCGGCCGGTCCCGAGGCCGGCCTGAGGCTGCTGGACGGGATCGACGACGCGCTGCCGCACCACCACCGCCCGCCGGCCGTCCGCGGCGAGCTGCTCCTGCGCCTCGGCCGGCGCGAGGAGGCCGCGCAGGCCTTCGCC
>NZ_JACVQL010000270.1 GCF_019733465.1 Actinotalea ferrariae
CCGCCGTGCTGCGCGAGTGCGCCGAGGCGGGCGTGGTCCTCGACGCCGTCGTCGCGACGCCCGGCGGACTCAGCCCCGCGGCCGCCGCGGCCGTCCGCGTCGTGCCGCTCGACTGAGCCGACGGCGCGACGTCGGCGCCGTCAGCGCCGGCGGGTCCCCAGCACGGTGCGGGTGATCTCACGACCGAGCGCGGTGCCGGCGGAGCGCAGGAACGCGTCGAGCGGGCTGCCGCCCCGCGCGCGGCCGCGTGGTGCTCGTCGCTGCTCGGGTCGCGACATGCGCTCCTCGACGCGCCGGAGCTCGCGTTCGCGGCGCTCGGCCTCCTCGGCCGCGAGCTCGTCGGCCTCGGCGCGTGCCGCCTCGGCCTCCGCGCGCGCGGCTCGCGCCTGCAGCAGCTCGGAGGCCGACTCCCGGTCGACCGCCTGGGCGTAGCGGGCGGCGAGCGGGGAGGCCTCGACGAGCGCGGACATCTGCGGCCCGGGGAGCGGGGCCATGGACGAGGCCGGCGCTCGCAGACGCGTCCACGCGACCGGGGTCGGCGCACCCTTCTCGGAGAGCACCGTCACGAGCGCCTCGCCCGTGCCCAGGGTGGTGAGCAGCTCCTCGAGGTCGTAGTCCGAGTGCGGGAACGTCCGCGCGGTCGCGCGCAGGGCGCGGGCGTCGTCGGGCGTGTGCGCGCGCAGCGCGTGCTGGACGCGGTTGCCGAGCTGGGCGAGGACGTCGGCGGGGACGTCCTTGGGCGTCTGGGTGACGAAGAAGACGCCGACGCCCTTGGAGCGCACGAGGCGCACGGTCTGGGTGACCTGGGTGAGGAAGTCGTCGGACGCGTCGGTGAACAGCAGGTGCGCCTCGTCGAAGAAGAAGACGAGGCGGGGCCGGTCGGTGTCCCCGACCTCGGGCAGCTCGGAGAACAGGTCGGCGAGCAGCCACATGAGGAACGTCGAGAAGAGCGCGGGCCGGTCCTGGACGTGCGGCAGCTCGAGCGCCGAGACGACGCCGCGACCGTCGGGGGCGGTGCGCAGCAGCTCGGCCGTCGAGAAGGCCGGCTCCCCGAAGAACACGTCGGCGCCCTGCGCCTGCAACGCCACGATCTCGCGCAGGATGACGCCGGCGGTGGCCGCGGACAGGCCGCCGATGCCCTTGAGCTCCGCCCGGCCCTCGTCGGAGAGCAGGAAGGCGATCGTCGCGCGCAGGTCGGCGAGGTCGAGCAGGCCGAGGCCCTGCGTGTCGGCCCAGTGGAAGACGAGTCCGAGGCTCGACTCCTGCGTCGCGTTGAGGCCGAGCACCTTGGCCAGGAGGAGGGGGCCGAAGTCGGTGACCGTGGTCCGGATCGGGGTGCCCGTGCCGAGCCCGCCGAGGGTGTAGAGCTCGACCGGGAACGCCGTCGGGACCCACCGCTGGCCGATGCCCGCGGCCCGGGCGGTCAGCGCGTCGTCGGGCGTCCCCGGCGCGGCGAGGCCCGAGAGGTCGCCCTTGACGTCCGCGACGAACACCGGCACGCCCGCGGCGGAGAGGCCCTCCGCCATGACCTGGAGGGTCTTCGTCTTGCCCGTGCCGGTCGCGCCGGCGACGAGGCCGTGCCGGTTCATCATCCGCAGGGGCAGCCCGACCTGGGCCGACGCGGTCGCGACGCCGTCCTCGACGAGCGCGCCGAGGGGGAGCACCGCACCCTGGGCCGCGTAGGCCTCGGCGACCGTGCTCGCCCAGGCGCTCCCCGACGAGGTCGTCGGAGCCGGACCGGGCGGGGCGGCAGGAGGCCCGCCACCCGTGCTGCGGCCGCCCGGCACCGTCTGGGGCATGGCCGTCCCGGCGGCGAGCAGCGCCGCCTCGGCGCGCGCC
>NZ_JACVQL010000271.1 GCF_019733465.1 Actinotalea ferrariae
CTCGGCCGCGAGGGCCGGGGCGGCGGCCGCCGCGGAGGCCGTGGACCCCGCGACGGCGAGCGCGACGAGGCCCGCCGCCCAGCGGCCCGGTGACCGGCCCTTCGTCCGCACCCCGCTCGATGACAGCTCTGGCATCGCATCTCTCCCGCCGTTGGGTCCCCCGCGCGACACGGCCGGACCCGGCAGCGTCGCGATGTTTGCGTCACCATCCTGCCCAGCCGCGAATGTTTACGTCAACATCCGTCTCGCGGCGACATCGCACGCCAGCACCTCGAACACCCGTACAGGTGGACGAGTACGGAACAGGGCCACCTGCACCCCCGCTCGCATTCGAACATCCGTCCGCCGGAAGCGGCGCCGACCGGCGCGGGCGGCAGCCGAGGCCGGCTCCGGGCGAGGGTGGGGGGCGGGTCAGACCTCCGTGAGGCCCAGGTCGGGCTCCGCGACGAAGGAGACGCGTGCGGCCGACGCGGCGTGGAGCTCGAGCACGACGACGTCGTTCTCGCCGTCCCGCAGCACGGGCCCCGGGACGTAGAGGGTGCGCGTGGGACCCGCGGCGGCGTAGCGGCCGAGCAGGAACCCGTTCACCCAGGCCAGGCCCTTGGTCCAGCCGTCCAGCCGCAGGAAGTGGTCGACACCGGCCTCGGCCGCGAAGCGTCCGCCGGCCAGCACGGGTCCTGCGAGCGGCGCCCCGGCCGGCACGGCCGCCGCCGGCGCGTCCCCGGCGAGCGCCGCCGCGAGGCGGCCGGCGTCGAGTTCGACCGGCGTCGCCGACCACGACGTCACCTCGCGGGTCGCCGTCCGCACAGGCCCGAGGAGGCCCTTGGCCTCACCGAGCCGCGAACCGTAGTTGACGCGACCCTCGTCCTCGACCAGCAGCGTGAGCTCCCCGTCGCGCGCCGGCAGCGCGACCGAGCACACCCCGTCGCGCCGGCTGAGCACGCCCACCGGCTCGCCGTCGAGCAGCACGAGCGCACGGTCACGCACCTCCCCCACGCTCAGGACGGCGTCGTCGGCGTGCACGCGGGTGCGGTAGAGCGTGAAGCCGGACCACTGGCCCAGCTCGTCGGCCGTCGGGAGACCCGCCACGGGCACCGGCTCGGGCAGCACGGCGATGAGCGGCACGCGCCGGTCCAGGGGGACGTCGAGCGGGGGCGCCGGCGGCGCGTCGGCAGGCAGCTCGTCCGGCACGGGCGCGTGGCGCGCGATCACGTCGCGCATCGCGCGGTACTTCGACGTCACGGCACCGTGCTCGGCGAGCGGTGCGTCGTAGTCGTACGACGTCGTGATGGGCAGGTACCAGCCCTTGTCGTTCGCGCCGTTGGTCAGCCCGAAGTTCGTGCCGCCGTGGAACATGTAGAGGTTGACCGAGCCGCCCGCGCCCAGCAGGTCGTCGAGGTCCGCGGCGTTCGCCTCGGGCGCGGCGACGTGGTGCGGCAGGCCCCAGGAGTCGAACCAGCCGTTCCAGAACTCCATGCACATGAGCGGGCCGGTCGGCTGGTGGCGCCGGAGCACCTCGAGCCGCTCGAGGCTCCGGGAGCCGAAGGTTGCGGTCTTGTGCAGCTCGGGCAGGCCCCCGCGGGCGAGCATCGTGTCGTCGGCCTGGTCGCACGTGATGAGCGGGACGTCGACGCCGTGGCCCCGGGTGAGGTCGACCAGCGCACGGAGGTAGTCCTCGTCGTCGCCGTAGGCGCCGTACTCGTTCTCCACCTGGACGAGCACGACCGGACCGCCCCGTGTCACCTGACGCGGGGCCACCACGGGCATCAGCGCCGCGTAGTACTCCGCGACCGCGGCCATGTAGGTGGGCTCGTTGCGCCGGATCCCGACGCCGGGCTGCGCGAACAGCCACGCGGGCAGCCCGCCGTTGTCCCACTCGGCGCAGATGTAGGGCCCCGGGCGCACGATCGCGTGCATCCCCTCGGCCGCGACGAGGTCCAGGAAGCGACCGAGGTCGCGCCCGCCGCTCGTGTCGAACACGCCGCGCTCGGGCGAGTGGGCGTTCCACGCGACGTAGGTCTCGATCGTGTTGAGCCCCATGAGCCGCGCCTTGCGGATCCGGTCCGCCCACAGGTCCGGGTGCACGCGGAAGTAGTGCAGCGCGCCGCTGATCACCTGGTGCGGCTCCCCGTCGAGGAGGAAGTCCTGCTCGCCGATCTCGAACATGGCCATCGGCCCTGCACTCACCTTCGTCGTGGGACGCCCCGCCGGAGGGTCCGGGGCCGGACGCACGCGTGGGCGGGTGGCGGACCACCCGCCCACGCGTGCGGGGCACCGCGGCTCAGTCGGAGACCGTGAAGCCCTGCTCGTTGCCGTACGCCACCGAGGCCTCCTGCCAGTCGGCCAGGCCCTCGGCGAGCGTGATGTCGGAGACGTACGCCTGGCCCACGGTGTCGTTGAAGATGCTGTTCGCGTAGACCTGGAACGGCAGGTACTGCCAGCCCTCGACGACGCCCTGCGCGGACTGGGCGAGCACCTCGTTGACCTTCTGGCCGCCGAAGTACGGGAACTCCTTGCCGAGGAACTCCTCGGACTCGAGCTCGGCCACGGTCGCGGGGAACGCGCCGCCGTCGATCCGGGTCTGCACGCCGTCACCGGCGTTGGCGTACTCGATGAACGCGTAGGCCAGCTCCTGCTGCTCGGAGGCGGCGGTCACCGACAGGGCGCTGCCGCCGTTCTCGGCGGTGTCCGAGCCGCCGGCCTCCCACTGCGGCATGGGCGCGACGCGCCACTTGCCGGCGGCCGCCTCGACGCCGGACTCCAGGTTGGCGGGCATCCAGGCGCCGATGATGAGCGAGGCGATCGTGCCGTTGCCCAGGCCCTGGTACCACTCGTCGCTCCAGCCGGCCACGGGCGAGACGAGCTCCTCGTCGACCATCTGCTGCCACATCTCGGCGAAGCGCGCCGAGCCCTCGTCCGTGAAGTCGATCGTCACGTCCGTGCCGTCGACCGTGTACGGCTTGCCGCCGGCCTGCCAGATCATGCTCGTCGTGAAGCCCGCGTCACCCGAGTCGCTCGTGATGTAGACCTCGGGGTCGGCGGCGTGCAGCGCGCGGCCCGCCTCGACGTACTCGTCCCACGTGGTGGGGACGGCGACGCCGTGCTGCGTGAAGACCTCCTCGTTGTAGAAGAGCGCCATCGGGCCGGAGTCCATCGGCAGGCCGTAGATGCCGTCGCCCTGCTGCACGGACGCCCACGGGCCGGGCGTGAAGGTGCCGTCCAGCTCGGAGGCGCCCAGCCCGCCGAGGTCGGCGAGCGACTCGGCGATCGCGAACTGCGGGAGCGCGTAGTACTCGACCTGGGCGACGTCGGGCACACCGGAGCCCGCCGCGATCGCGTTCTGCAGAGCCGTGTACGCGTCGTTGCCCGTGCCGACGTTGGCGAGCTCGACGTCGACGTTCGGGTACTCGGCCTCGAAGTCCTCGACGACCTGCTCGAGCGTGGGCTCCCACGCCCACACGAGGAGTTCGCCGCCGTCCTCGAGCACCGAACCCGTGTCGACGGGCTCGCCGGCCGTGCCGCCGTCGTCGGCCGAGCCGCCGCCGCACGCGGTGAGCGCGAGCGTCGCGGCGCCGGCGAGCGCGACGCCGCGCAGCACCGTTCGGGGGAGAGCAGTCATGGTGTGTCCTCACACTTCGTCGGGATGGACCGGGTCAGGGAGTCCGCAGCGCCCGGCTGGGCGGGTGCGGTCGTGCTGCGGTGCGGTGGTGGTCGGTGACGGCGGGCGGCCTACTCCTTGACGCTCCCGGCGGCCAGACCGGACTGCCAGTACCGCTGGAGCAGGAGGAACGCCGCGATGAGCGGCAGGATCGTGAGCAGCGCGCCCGTGATCACGAGGTTGAAGATCGCCTCGCCGCCGGCCGTGGTCGCCTGGGCGTTCCACGCGTTGAGGCCCAGCGTCAGCGGGTACCAGTCCGGGTCGCGCAGCATGATCAGCGGCAGGAAGTAGTTGTTCCAGGTCGCGACCATCGTGAAGAGCAGGACCGTGACGATGCCCGGGGCGAGCAGCGGCAGGCTGATCCGGAAGAACGTGCGCCACTCGCTCGCGCCGTCCATCCGCGCCGCCTCGAGCAGCTCGGTCGGGATCGCCTCCGCCGCGAAGGTCCACATGAGGTACAGCCCGAACGGCGAGATGAGCGACGGGATGATCACGGACCACGGCGTGTTGGTCAGGCCCATGCGGCTGAACATGAGGAACGTCGGGACGGCGAGCGCCGTGCCGGGCACCGCGACGGCGCCGATCACGACGGCGAACACGCCGCGTTTGCCGGGGAACGAGAACTTCGCCAGGCCGTAGCCGCCGATGACGGCGAGCGCGGTGGCGCCGCCCGCTCCGGCGACGACGTAGAGCAGGGTGTTGCCGAGCCAGCGGACGAAGATGCCGTCGTCGTAGGTGAGCGTCTGGGCCAGGTTCGAGAACAGGGCGAAGTCGCCGCTGAACCAGAGGCCGAAGGAGCCGAAGAGGCTGCTCTGCGTCTTGGTCGCGTTGATGAGCAGCCACGCGAGCGGGACGAGGCTGTAGACGAGCACGATGCCCGTGGTGAGCGTGAGCAGGACGCTGCGGCGGGGACGCGACGAGCCGCGCGCCGCGCGGCGCACGGGGGTGGCGCGGTGCGGCCGGCCGGGCCGGGCGGCCACGGGGGCGGCGTCGGCGGGGACGCCGGTGGGAGCGGTCGAGGCGGTCATCTCACGCCTCCTTGCGCATGCCGCGCAGCTGCACGAGGTAGGCGACGAGCATCGTGAGCAGGCCCATGATGATCGCGACCGTGGCCGAGTAGTTGTACTGCTGGCCGGAGAAGGACAGCGAGTAGGCGTAGAGGTTCGGCGTGTAGTCGGTCGAGATCGCGTTCGGCGCGAGCTGCTGGAGGATGACCGGCTCGCTGAACAGCTGGAAGCTGCCGATGATCGAGAAGATCGTGGCGATCACGAGCGCACCGCGGATGGCGGGCAGCTTGATGGCGGTGATGACGCGCCACTGGCCGGCGCCGTCGATCTCGGCCGCCTCGTACAGCGACGCGGGGATGACCCGCAGGGCCGAGTAGAAGATCAGCATGTTGTAGCCGACGAACTCCCAGGTCACGATGTTGCCGATGGATGCGAGCACGAGCTCGCTCGAGAGCGGGTCGGGCATCGCGATCCCGAAGGCGTCGTTGATGTTGCCGACGAGGCCGAAGCGCGTGCCGTACATGAACCCCCACATGAGGGTCGCGACGACGGCCGGGACCGCGTAGGGCAGGAAGATCGAGATCCGGAAGAACGCGGTCCCGTAGAGCCGCCCGCCGTCGAGCGCGAGGGCGACGAGCAGGGCGATGCCGAGCATGATCGGGACCTGCACGGCGAGGAAGAGGGCGACGCGGAAGAAGCCCTCCCAGAGGTTGGGGTCGCCGAGAGCGCGCTGGAAGTTCTCGAGCCCCACGAACGCGTTCCCGCCGACGAGCTGCTGGCGGAAGAGGCTGAGGTAGAGCGAGTACGCGATCGGCGCGAGGAACACGAGCCCGAAGACGGCCATGAAGGGCCCGACGAAGCCCCACCCCGTCCAGGACCGACGGCGCGTCCGCCCGCTGCCGCTGGTCGGCGGCACCGCCACCACCACGGCCTGAGCCATGCGGAACCCCCTTGTGTCCGGGTGCGATGTTTACGTCAACATCGGGCGGACCGGAAGCGTGACACGGGCTCGACGTCGGTGTCAAAGGTTTCGGCGGCTCGGGATGTTGACGTCACCATCGTCGCCCCGCCGGCTCGTATGATGCGCGTCATGCTCACCGAGGACGGCCCCGCGACCGCGCGCGACGGCGCGACGGCGGTCACCGCACCGCGCGGCAGGCCCGGCCCGTCGATGGCGGACGTGGCCGCGCTCGCGGGCGTCTCGTCGCAGACCGTCTCGCGGGTCTCGACCGATCCGGAGAAGGTGCGCCCCCAGACGCGCGAGCGCGTGCTCGCCGCGATGGCCCAGCTCGGCTACTCGCCCAACAACGCCGCACGGGCCCTGCGCTACGGCAGCTTCGAGACGATCGGGCTCATCGCCCACCGCCTGGCGCGCACGGGCGAGTCACGGACCGTCGAGGCCGTCGTCGAGGCGGCCCGCTCGCACGGGTACACGGTGAGCCTCGTCGACGTGCAGAGCCCGTCCTCGACCGACGTCGACGCGGCCGTCGCGCGGCTCACGCACCAGGCGATCGACGGGCTCGTCATCATCCGCGCGGAGACGGCCACGCCCGCCACGCTCGCGCTCCCGGCACGCCTGCCGGTCGTCGTCTCGGACTCGCGGTTCATCGGGCACCACCCGGCCGTCGCGACGGACCAGACGACGGGCACCCGCCAGGCGGTCGAGCACCTTCTCGCGCTCGGCCACCGGACCGTCCACCACCTCGCCGGCCCCGAGGACTCCTCCCCCGCCCAGCTCCGGGTCGAGGCGTGGCAGCGCTGCCTCGAGGACCAGGGTCGTCCGGTCCCGCCGCTCGTCCGCGGTGACTGGTCCGCGCGGTCCGGGTACGAGACGGGCCTCGCGCTCGCACGCGACCCGTCCGTCACGGCCGTGTTCTGCGCGAACGACGAGATGGCGGCCGGGCTCTACCGCGCGCTGCACGAGCAGGGTCTGCGCGTGCCCGACGACGTCTCGGTGGTCGGCTTCGACGACATCCCGCTCGCCGAGTACCTGTGGCCTCCGCTGACGACGGTCGCGCAGGACTTCCACCTCATCGGCCGCCTCCTCGTCGACCTGCTGCTCCAGCAGGTCACGGAGGCGACCGACCTCGCGGACCACCGGGCCCTCGTGCCCGTGGAGCTCGTGGTCCGGGGGAGCACCGCACCTCCGAGCGACCGCGCCGGGCGCTAACCGAGCGACCGCGCCGCCGGCCGACCGAGCAGGCGCGCCGCCGCCTCGCCGCTCCGCCACGCGCCCTCGAGGTAGGGGCCGCCCAGGTAGTCGCCGGCGAGAACCACACCGGGCAGGGCCGACGGCGCCCACGCCGGGATCGGTCGCCGGCGCAGCGAGCCCACCTCGAACCGGGGCAGGGCCTCGGTCCACCGCTGGACGGCGACGGGTCGCGCTCCCGCGAGCCTGACGCCGGCCCGGCGCACCGCGTCGAGCGCGACCCGCGCGACGGCGTCGTCGTCGTGGTCCGCGGTGGCGCGCGCGCCGCGGTCGGAGAGGAAGACCCGCACGAGGCGCGTCGGCCCGGCGCCGTCGACGACCGTCACCGCGGCCAGGTCCGGCGCCCAGCCGAGGCGGAACATCAGGGTCGACGCCGGCACGTGCTCGGCCGCGACCCGGCACACGACGACGGTCGTCCGCGAGTAGGTCACCGTGCGCAGGGCTCGCCCGACGAGGGGCGCGACGCCGAGGAGGTCGGCCGCCGCGGTCGCCGTCGTCGCGACGACGACCGCGTCCGCGACGACGTCGCCATCCCGGCCGAGCACCAGCCGCCACCGCGCGCCGTCCGGCCGGATCGTCGTCACCCCGTCACCGACGCGCACGTCGAGCGTGGCCGCGAGCGCCGTGGTCAGGCGGTCCAGCCCGCCCGCAGGGTGGTGCACCGTGCGGGCCCGCCACGCGACCCGCAGCATGACGAGCAGCATCGCCTGGGACGTCGTCGGCAGGTCCCAGTAGAGGAGCCCCTGGAGCAGCGGGCCGACGAGCGCCTCGGCGGCCCGGTCGCCCGCACGCCCGCGCACGAGCCGCTCGACCGACGCCGCGTCGAGCGGCCGCGCGCGCGAGAGGTCGTGCGGGTCGAGGAGCGCCGCGTGCCGCAGCACGGGCAGGGCCAGCCGCACGAGGCGGAGCCGGTCGGCGACCGGCAGCAGACCGGACGACAGCAGCGTCGCGAGGCTGAGCGGGTGCGACCCGCGGCCGTCCACGACCGCGCCGCGGAGCTGCGTCAGCGGCAGGTCGTCGCCGAGGCCCACTTCGCATGCGGCCGCGAGGACGCGGTCGCAGAAGGGGGCGACGAACTGCGCACCCACGTCGACCGCGGCCCCGTCGCGCCGCAGCGTGCGGATACGGCCCCCGACCGCGTCCGCGCGCTCGAGCACGACGACGTCGTCGCCCGCTGCCGCGAGCGTGCGCGCGGCCGCGAGGCCGGCCAGGCC
>NZ_JACVQL010000272.1 GCF_019733465.1 Actinotalea ferrariae
ACGGTGGGTCGCCATGGCTGAGCGCGCGCGGGGCGTCGCCGCGGCCGACGTGCTCGACGAGGTGAGGCGCCGCGCCGCCGAGGGCGACGGCCGCACGGGCGCGGAGGCGATCGTCGCCGTCGTGCGCGAGCACGGCGCCGTGCTCGGGCGCGAGGACCTCGCGTCGCTCGTGCGCACGGTCCGGGCCGAGGTCGAGGGGGCGGGTCCCCTCCAGCCGCTCCTCGAGCTGCCCGGGGTGACGGACGTGCTGGTCAACGGCCCGGACGCCGTCTGGGTCGACCGGGGTCGCGGGCTCGAACGGGCCGACGTCGACCTCGGGGACGCCGCCGCGGTCCGCGCGCTCGCCGTCCGGCTCGCCGCAGCGGGCGGTCAGCGTCTCGACGACGCCGCGCCCGTCGCCGACGCCCGCCTCCCGGACGGCACGCGCCTGCACGCCGTCCTGCCGCCCGTGTCGCCCGGCGGCGCCCTGCTGTCGCTGCGCGTGCTGCGGCGCACCGCCTTCCCGCTCGCGGACCTCGTCGCGGACGGCACGGTGGCGACGGCGGTCGAACCCGTGCTGCGTGCGCTCGTCGCCCGGCGCGCCAACGTGCTCGTCTCGGGTGCCACGGGCACGGGCAAGACGACGCTCCTCGCGAGCCTGCTCTCGCTGGTCCCGCACGACGAGCGGGTCGTCGTCATCGAGGAGGTCGGCGAGCTGGCACCTGACCACCCGCACGTCGTCCGGCTCACGGCCCGCCGGGCGAACGTCGAGGGCGCGGGCGAGGTCGACCTCGTGGCCCTCGTGCGGCACGCGCTCCGCATGCGTCCCGACCGCATCGTGCTCGGCGAGGCGCGCGGTGCCGAGCTGCGTGAGGTCCTCACGGCCCTGAACACCGGGCACGAGGGCGGCTGGGCGACCCTGCACGCGAACGCCGCGCGCGAGGTCCCCGCCCGGCTCGAGGCGCTCGGGGCGCTCGCCGGGATGGCGCCCGAGGCCGTCGCGGCCCAGGCCCTCGGCGCGGTCCACGCGGTCGTCCACCTGCGCCGCGACGACGGGCGCCGGCGCGTCGCCGAGCTCGGCGTGGTGGAGCGTGCCCACGACCAGCGGCACCCCGGCACCGTGGGTGGTGTCGGGCTGCGGGTCGTCCCGGCGCTCCTCGTGTCGGCGGACGGCGGGGTGACGACAGGTCCTGGCTGGGCGCTGCTCGAGGAGCGCTGCGGGCTCCGAGGGTGGGCGGGATGAGCCGCGCGGCGCGTCTCCGTGCGGCACCCGGGCGCGAGGGCGCGACGGTCCCGACGAAGCGACGCCGGCGCGCGCAGCAGGGTGTGCGACCCGGCTCGTCGGCCGAGCTCGCGGACCTCGTCGCGGCCGTCACGTGCGTCGCGGCGGCGCTGCGCAGCGG
>NZ_JACVQL010000273.1 GCF_019733465.1 Actinotalea ferrariae
GCGCTGGGCGCTGAGCCGACGTCGGCCGGCGAGGCGCTGCCACGCGGCGCCCGGCTCGCGGTCGACGTCGGAGCGGTCCGCGTCGGGCTCGCCGCGAGCGACCCCGACGGGCTCATCGCGACCCCGGTCGAGACGGTCCCGCGGGACGCCGCGCCCGGCATCGCCGGCCCGAGCGACGTGGCGCGGATCGCCGCGGTCGCCGACGAGCGGTCGGCCGCCGTGGTCTACGTCGGGCTGCCCCGCAGCATGTCCGGGGCCGAGGGTTCCGCGTCAGCGCTGGTTCGGACCTATTGTGTTGCGCTGGCGCACGCTGTCGCGCCGGTGCCGGTGCGGCTCGTGGACGAGCGCCTCAGCACGGTGACGGCGCACCAGGCGCTGCACGCGTCCGGCCGGGCCGGGCGGCGCCACCGCGCCGTCGTCGACCAGGCGGCCGCGGTGGTGATCTTGCAGGCGGCGCTCGACGCGGAGAAGGCGTCCGGGCGGCGCGCGGGGGAGCTGGTCGGGCCTGCACAGGCTCGGGACGACGCATGACGGTGGTCGGCGACAACGCCGGCGGCCGAGGGTCCGCACCGCCCCCGGGGGCGGACCGCACGGGAGGGACGAACGCGATGAGGCACCTGGAGACGGCGCGCGAGGAGGCACGGCGGTGAACGACCTGTTCCTCGACGAGATCGTCCAGCCCGACGGGCCGGCCGAGAGCCGTGGTGACCGGTCCGCCCGCCGCGCGGAGCGCGCCGAGCGCGAGCGTCGCCGCAAGCGCCGCAGGCGGCGCAACCTCATCGCGCTCGTGCTGTGCCTGGCGGTCCTCGGCGGCGCGGCGTGGGCCGTCGTCCAGTTCGTGCTGCCGATGCTCGACGACCTCCGCGGGGCGACCCAGCAGGAGGCGACGACCGACTACCCGGGCCCCGGGCACGGGAGCGCCGAGGTCGTCATCCCGGCCGCGGCCACGGGCGCCGAGATGGCGCGCCTGCTCGTGGACGCCGGCGTCGTCGCGTCCGCCGGTGCCTTCGAGGACGCCTTCACCGCGAACCCCGACGCCGCAGGCATCCAGCCCGGCACCTACCGGCTGCTGCTCGAGATGAAGGCGGCGGACGCGGTCACCGCGCTCCTCGACTCGGAGAACCGCATCCAGACCAAGGTGACCATCCCGGAGGGTCTGCGGGTCGACCAGGTCCTCGACCGGCTGTCCTCGGTGACCACGGTGCCGGTCGCGGACTTCCAGGCCGCGATGGCCGACCCGGCCGCGACGGGGCTCCCGGCGGAGGCCGGCGGGAGCTACGAGGGCTGGCTGTTCCCCGCGACCTACACCTTCGAGCCGGGCACCGCACCGGTCGAGATGATCCAGCAGATGGTCGCGCAGACGGTCGCGAACCTCGACGCCCGTGGCGTCGCGGCAGCGGACCGTCAGCGCGTGCTCACGATCGCGTCGCTCGTCGAGCGCGAGGCCCGCACGCCCGAGGACCGGTCGAAGGTCGCGCGGGCGATCCAGAACCGGCTCGACATCAACATGAAGCTCGACATCGACGCCTCGGTGGCGTACGGCGCCGGCATCCCCGGCACCGAGCTGCGCAACGTGCACAAGGAGACGGACACCCCGTACAACCTGTACATGCGCACCGGCCTGCCGCCGACGCCGATCGCGGCCCCGAGCCTGACGTCCATCGACGCGGTCCTCGCGCCTGCGGACGGCCCGTGGATCTTCTGGGTGACGATCAACCTCGAGACGGGCGAGACCCGGTTCGCGGAGACCCTCACCGAGCACAACCAGAACGTCGCGCTGCTGCGTCAGTGGGAGGACGAGAACCAGGGGTGAGCACCGCCCGGCGCGCGGCCGTCCTCGGCCACCCCATCGCGCACTCCCTCTCGCCCGTGCTGCACCGGGCGGCGTACGCGGCCCTCGGCCTCGACGACTGGCGCTACGAGCCGGTCGACGTGACCGAGGAGCAGCTGCCGGCGTTCGTCGCGGGGCTCGACGCCGCGTGGGCGGGCCTGAGCCTCACCATGCCGCTCAAGCAGACGGTCCTCGGGCTGCTCGACCACGTCGAGCCGCTCGCCGAGGTCGTGGGCGCCGTGAACACCGTCCTCGTGCAGGGCGGCGGACGACCCGTGCTCGTCGGCGCGAACACCGACGTCCACGGCGTCGTCGCGGCCCTGCGCGAGGGCCTGGGGGAGCGGCGCGTCCGCAGTGCCGTCGTGCTGGGCGCCGGCGCGACGGCGGCCTCGACCCTCGCGGCGCTCGCGCAGCTCGGCTGCACGACGCCCGACGTGCACGTGCGGTCGATGGCGCGCGCCGGCGGCACGATGCGCGCCGCGCACCGGATGGGCGTCGAGCCGCGCTTCCTCACCATGGACCCGCCCGACCGCCTGCTCGCGGCGCTCGAGCGGGCTGACGTCGTCGTCTCGACGCTCCCGCCGCGCGCGGCCGACCCGCTGGCGGAGCGCCTTCTCGCAGGCACAGGTGCAGGTACAGGTGCCGGTGCCGGCGAGCTGCACGGCGTGCTGCTGGACTGCGCCTACGACCCCCGCCCGACGGCGCTCACGGCGGCGTGGGCCGCGCGGGGCGGTGTCGCCGTCACGGGCGAGCGCATGCTGCTGCACCAGGCGACCGAGCAGGTGCGGCTCATGACCGGCCGCCCCGCGCCGGTCGACGCGATGGAGCACGCGCTCGAGGACGCGCTGGCCTGAGCGCTGACGCCGGCCTGAACGCTGACGCCGACCTGAACGCTGACGCGTCACCGGCGTCCGCGCCGGCCGGCGCCGTGGCACGAGCCGGGCACGCGCCGGTTCGTCGTCGACCGCTCGCACGAACCGCTACAGCACCGGGCACGGCCTGCCGATAGGGACCTTGGGCCACCTCTGCGCCGCGACCCCCGTCGCGGGAGGGGCCTTCGACGGTCACCCGGAAGGACACCCGTGAAGCAGCTCGGAGACATCCTCCTCGACGAAGGCCTCGTCACCGAGGGCCAGCTCATGGCCGCCCTCGACGAGCAGGCGGTGCGGGGCGAGTCCCTCGGCCGGGTGCTCGTGGAGATCGGCATGCTCAGCGAGGCGCAGCTGGTGCGCGCGCTGGCCAACCAGGTCGGGATGGAGTTCGTCGAGCTCAGCGACTACCCCGTCGACCGCAACGCCGTCGCGCTGCTCCCCGGCGCGCTCTGCCGCCGGTACACGGTGCTGCCCGTCGCGCTGCTCGAGGGTGCGCTCGTCCTCGCCATGGCCGACCCGGGCAACGTCCTCGCCGTCGACGACGCCCGCACGCTCTCCGGGCTGCCGGTGCGCACCGTCGTCGCCACGCACGACGACCTCATCACCGCGATCGACCGCTTCTGCCGCGCCGACGAGGAGATCGACGACCTCGCCTCGGCGTTCGAGGAGGAGCAGGAGCAGTACGCGGACACCGACCTGTCCAAGGTCGGCGACGTCGTCGAGGACGACGCGCCGATCGTGCGGTTCGTCAACCTGCTCGTCACGCAGGCGATCCAGGACCGGGCGTCCGACATCCACATCGAGCCGACCGAGAAGGACCTGCGCGTCCGGTACCGCATCGACGGCGTGCTGCACGAGATGCAGCGCTCGCCCAAGCAGATCCAGTCGGGTGTCATCTCGCGCCTGAAGATCATGAGTGACATCGACATCGCCGAGCGTCGCAAGCCGCAGGACGGCCGCATGTCCGTCACGCACCACGGCCGCAAGATCGACCTCCGCGTCGCCACGCTGCCGACCGTGTGGGGCGAGAAGGTCGTCATGCGAATCCTCGACAACTCGACCGCGAGCCTCGACCTGCGCGACCTGTCGTTCCTCGAGGAGAACTACCAGACGTACCAGGAGTCCTACACCAAGCCGTACGGGATGCTCCTGGTCACCGGCCCGACGGGTTCCGGGAAGTCCACGACGCTCTACGCGACGCTCAACGCCGTGTCCAAGCCGGAGATCAACGTCATCACCGTCGAGGACCCGGTCGAGTACCGGCTCCCCGGCATCAACCAGGTCCAGGTCAACCCCAAGGCCGGCCTCACGTTCGCGGGTGCCCTCCGCTCGATCCTGCGGTCCGACCCCGACGTCGTCCTCCTCGGTGAGATCCGTGACCACGAGACCGCGCAGATCGCCATCGAGGCCGCCCTCACCGGCCACCTCGTGCTCTCGACGCTGCACACCAACGACGCGCCGAGCGCCGTGACGCGTCTCGTCGAGATGGGCATCGAGCCCTTCCTCGTCGGCTCAGCGCTCGACTGCGTCGTCGCGCAGCGCCTCGCGCGGCGGCTGTGCGGCAAGTGCAAGGAGCTCTACACGCCCAGCGAGGTCGAGCTCATCGCGGCCCGCTTCCCGTGGAGCCCCGGCGACGAGCTGCCGGCCATGTACCGTCCCGTCGGCTGCTCGGCCTGCTCGAAGACCGGGTACAAGGGCCGCCTCGCGATCCACGAGGTCATGCGCGTGACGGAGGACATCGAGCGGCACGCCGTCGCGCACTCCTCGTCGGCGGACATCGGCCGCACCGCGAGGGAGCAGGGGATGATCACGCTCCGCGACGACGGCTGGACGAAGGTCCTCCTCGG
The DNA here is from genome assembly GCF_019733465.1 of Actinotalea ferrariae. Classification (GTDB taxonomy): domain Bacteria; phylum Actinomycetota; class Actinomycetes; order Actinomycetales; family Cellulomonadaceae; genus Actinotalea; species Actinotalea ferrariae_A. Next base: position 4,551 of record NZ_JACVQL010000273.1, read on the forward strand.
CGACACCTCGGTCGAGGAGATCCTCCGCGTCGTCGCCTGACGCCTCAAGCACCGCCCGTCCTGCGCCGATAGACGGCTCAGGACGTCCCGCCGCCGTCGCCCGTGACCGAGAGGCCTGCTGTGAACGACTTCGACCCCGCCTACGGCGGTCCCGCCGTGCCCCGGTCCGCTCCGGGAGCCGCCGAGCCGACCGCCGCCTACGGCGTGAGCCCGTTCGGCGCGGCCCCGGGCGCCCCCTACGGGCAGCAGCCCGCGCAGCCGACGTACGGGCAGCAGCCCGCGTACGGCCAGACGGCGGCATACGGGCAGCCGTCGGCCGCGCCCGGTACGCCCGCCGCGGCGGCGTACGGCGTCCCCGGGACGCCCACCGGGCCGGTCGCCCAGCAGCAGCCCTACGGGGCACCGGCGCCGCAGGCCGCGCCCACGGCGCACGGCGTGCCGTCGCCGCAGACGTACGGGCAGGTGCCGGTGCCGTCCCGCCCGGTGTCGGGCACCGCGCCGGCCGCACCGGCCCATCAGCAGGCTCCCGTCGGTGCCGGTGCCGGTGCCGGTGCCGGTGCCG
>NZ_JACVQL010000274.1 GCF_019733465.1 Actinotalea ferrariae
GGGCCGCCGGGCCCCGTCCGGGACCGTCACGGGGCCGCCACCTGCTGCCGCATCCACCGCTCGGGCCCTGCGGCCGCACGCGCCGCACGGGCGCGGTCGGCCTGCTCGCCGAGGAAGGCGCCCGCGGCGGCCTGGTCGAGGTGCGGGACGAACGGGCGCACCGGGCCGGGCGTCGAGTGCAGCACGACCGTGGCGAGCGCGAGCCGCCGCTGCAGCGGCCCCTGCGTCAGACCGAGCGACTGCGTCCGCTCGTGCGGCACGACGACGAGCCGGCGCACGAGGCATCCGGAGCGGATGAGGACCGCGCGCTCGGTCGCGACGACCGCCGTGCGCCGCCACGCGAGCGGGTCGAGCCAGCGGGCGCGCCGGGGCGAGCCGACCACGCCCGGGCTCGCGGTCCCGGTGCCGGAGAGGGCCTCGTCGAGCACCGCGCGCGGGTCGGCGACGCCGAGGTCAGGCAGCACGAGCCACAGCGCGAGCAGGGCGTCGTCGCGGTCGCCGACGGGCAGCAGGATGTTCTCGGTCTGCTGGTTCTCGGCCTGGCCGTAGCCGGCGACGTTGACCTCGACGCGCCACCAGTCCTTGCGCCGCCACAGCCACGCCTGCGTGAGCCGGACGGCCTGGACGCGGCCGGGCGGCACCGTCTGCGAGCGCGACTCGAGGAGCCCGTGGCGGAGCCGGATGCCGTCGGGCGACTGCGCGGCCCGGAAGTTGAACTCGCCCGCGAAGCGCTGCCACAAGTAGCCGCCCGCGCCGAGCACCATCGGCAGCATCGTGAAGACCATGCCGATCTGCCCCGAGACGACCGTGATCACGATCGCGGCGACGACGCCCACGGCGAGGACGAGGATGCTCACCGAGCGCAGGAGCCCGCCGACGAGGCGGTTGGCCGGCACCACGAGCACCTCGCGCTCCGGGGCGGCGGGCGCCTCGGGCTGCTCCTCGGTGCCGAACTCGATGCCCGCCGAGCGCGCGAGGAGCTCGTTGCGCAGCCTCTGCGCCGACTCCTCCTTGAGGAACGCGAGCGTCACGGACGAGTCGGACCCGCCCGCGACCTCGAACCGGAGCTCGGCGAGGCCGAGCAGCCGCGCGAGCACGGGCTGCACGACGTCGATCGCCTGGACGCGGTCGAGTCGCGCGGTCCGCTGCTGGCGGAACAGGACGCCGGTCTTGAGGTAGACGGCCTCCGCGTCGACGCCGTAGCGCGTCATCCGCCAGGCGACGGCCGCGTACCCGAAGCCGATGAGGATGACGGCCACGAGCACGCCGACGACGGGCAGCCAGCCGACGGAGTCGACCATCTCCCCCGCGTTCACGAGGTTGGGTCCGACCTGCTGCGCCGCGACCACGAGCAGGACGGCGATGATCTTCCAGCCCTTGACCGCGGGGGTCACCGGGTGGACCCGGTGCCACACGGGCTCGCCGACGGGACCCGCCGCGGCCGGGTCGGCCGTCGGCGCTGCGGGCAGGGGGTCCTGCGCGGTCACAGGCCCGCCAGCTGCGCCTCGCCGCGCGCGGCCAGCCGGTCACGCAGGCGCGAGGCCTCGGCGGGCGAGAGGCCCGGGATGGCCGCGTCCGTGCCGGGGGACGCCGTGTGGAGCTGCACGCGCGCGATGCCGAACGCGCGGTCGAGCGGGCCCGCCTGCACGTCGACGAACTGCATCCGGCCGTACGGGACGACGACGATCGAGCGGAACATCACGCCCTTGCGGATGAGCAGGTCGTCCTCGCGCTCGGCGTAGCCCCACGCCCGCACCTGCCGGGGCACGACGACCGCGACGACGACGAGCACGGCGACGACGGCCGCGGGGATCGCCCAGAGGCCGGTCACGCCGCTGAGGACGGCCGCGACGACGCCGCCCGCGAGCGGGAGCACGAGGGTGATGGCCGCCGAGACGAGCCGGACGGAGACGAGCCGCGGCGAGACGCCCTGCCAGCGCACGCCGGCCGGGTCGAACGGTCCGGCCGCGGGGGTCGCATCGTGCGGGGTCACCGTCTGCACCTGCGGCTGCGCCTGCGTCTGCGCCGGCGTCTGCACCTGCGTCGGCTGCTGCGGCTGCTGCTGCGGGACCGGCTCGGTGGCGCCGGGCTCCGGCGGGACGGGCTGGGTCATGCGGCCCATCCTTGCACCACTCAGGCGGCGCTCCCGGAGGCCGCGGACGCACCGCGACCGCCCTCGTCGTCGTCCGGCGGCGGGACCTCGCACCACCGCTCGACGACGAGGCCGACGACGGCCAGCACGACCGTGCAGAGCATCGCCGCACCGGCGCTCACGGCGAGGTCGCGGCGGGCCTGGATCTCGAGGTCGCCCAGCACGAGGACGACGTGCGCGGCGTACCAGCCGGTCAGGAGGGCGCCCGTGTACGCCGACGCGGTGGCGAGCACCACGGTGCGAGCCGCGAGCAGGGGGTCGAGGCCGGGCCGCCTGCCCTGCGTGAACTGCCGCACCGACCAGCCCAGGCCCAGCACGACCGCGGCGATGACGAGCACCACGAGGGACGACAGCACCGGCACGGGCAGCAGCGCCGCACCGCGGGACTCCGCGAGCCGCAGCCCGCCGAACGCGAACCCCCCGGCGACCAGCGCGATGAGCAGGAGACGTGGCCACGGGGTGCGCCGCATCATCGGCACCTCACTCGGGCGCCGCCCACCAGTCGAGCGCCATCCACCGGATGCCGCCGCGGTCGGGAGCCGTCTGCGCGAGGGCCGCGACCGGCCCGCCGCCGAGCCCGGGCAGCATGGCGTCCGGCTGCACCTGCGCCCACGGCTCGAGCACGAAGGCACGCTGGTGCGCCCGCGGGTGCGGGAGCTCGAGGTCGTCCGCGACGGCGACGACGCCGCCGTAGAGCACGATGTCGACGTCGATCGTGCGCGGGCCCCAGTGCTCGGTCCGGACGCGTCCGTGCGCGTCCTCGAGCCGGTGGCACTCCGCGAGCAATCCGCGGGGGCTGAGCGTCGTGCGCGCGAGGACGATCGTGTTGAGGAAGTCCGGCTGCTCCGGACCGCCGACCGCCTGGGTGCGCGCGAGCGGTGCGATGGCGGTGATCTCCACGCCCGGCACGCCCGCCAGGTCGCGGACCACCTGCCGCAGGATGTCGTGGCTGGCGCCGATGTTCGACCCGAGCGCGAGCACGACCTCGACCGGCTCCGTCGGCACGGCGTCGAGCCGGTCGGCCAGCGGCCCGTCCGGGACCGGCGCCGCCGGTACAGGAGGCGCCTGGAGGTGCGCGGCGTCCAGGACGGCCGTGCGCTCCGGCTCGGGTGCGGGGCTCCACGCGGCCTGCGCCGGGCCGCCGTCGGGCGCGGGCGTCCAGGCCGTGTCGCCCTCACCCTGCACGGGGCTCCACGCGGGGCCGCCCAGGCCTCCTGGGACCGGGGCGAGCGCAGAGGGCAGCGC
>NZ_JACVQL010000275.1 GCF_019733465.1 Actinotalea ferrariae
GCCCGGCACACCCGCCGCGACGGGGGTCGCGGGCCGGCGCCGCATCCTCGACAGCGTGGTGCCCGGCCGGGTCGGCGGGATCCGGCTGCCGCCGATCCCGCAGCGCGGCCCGCGCGCCCCCACGGACACCGAGACGGCGATCGAGGCGCCCTACCGCGTCACCGTCTCGCCGAGCGTGCTCGGCGCCTTCCGGCACGACGTCGCACCGGTCACGGCACCGGACGACGCCGCACGCACCGAGCTGTGGCGGACGCACCTGACCGTGCGCGCCACGGGCGAGGACGGGACCTTCACGGGGCACGACGACACCGACGACGCGCAGCGCGTCGTCCGGGCCGTGTGGAGCCGCGACATGGACGCGCTCGACGCGACGGCGACCGCCGACCCGACCGCGCTGAACCCTCAGTCGATCCTGCCGCCGCAGCGCAGGTCGATCGTCCGGCAGACGTCCGACACCCGGATGCCCGGGCCGCCGCAGCCGCTCGAGGTCCGCCAGCTCGCGCTGTCGAGCCTCGGTGCGTGGATCGACTGGCGCGCCGCCTGGGAGCTCGAGGACACCCGGCCGTCACCGGACCCTGTGCTGATGCCGCTGCTCGAGTCGTACCGGCACCAGGCCGTCATGGGACGCGACTCCTACGTGCGCATCACCCAGCCCGGGTTCCTCTTCCCCTTCGGGCACCGCGCCGTGTGGGTCACGGTGACCGAACGGCGCATCGTCGACCGGTCCCAGGGCACGGCGTACCTGTGGCGCCGGGAGTTCATCATCGTGCGGGAGCCGACCCGGACGTACACCGGCCACGACACGCCGTTCGGCCGCGTGACGGTCGAGCCGCTCGTCACGCCGAACCTCGACAGCATGCCGAACCTCTCGGCCCCGTTCGTGCCGACCACCGGCGGGGTCCCGTACCCGTTCACCCTCGTGTGCGTCGACCAGGCCGGCGCCACGGTGACCATCTCGGCCCCGCTCGTGTTCGTCGCCGTCGACGCCGTCGACCTCGCCGAGCAGCAGGGGCAGGACATCACCGCCCTCGCCGACACGCAGTACGGCCCGGTCCGGATGATCGACGGTCGGGGCCAGACGGTCGCGGTGGCCCGGTCGGCGACGGCGGGGGACACCCAGGTCGAGGCGAGCATCCTGCGCTTCAGCGGCGTCGTCGACCCCGTAGCCGCGACGTCCCGGCCGTTCCTGCAACGGGTCGACGGCGTCGTCCCGTCGATGCGGCACCTCGCACCCCACTCGGCCGTGGTCCCGCTCGTGTACGCCGCGCCGTACCTCACCGCCGACGACCGGGGCTTCGGTGCGGGCAACCCCGGGCAGGTCTTCCTCGCGATCGACGGTGCGCCGCCCGCGGTCGACTTCAGCGGCGGCTCGGACCGGTCGGGCGGGTTCCTCAGCCCGAACCTCATGGTGCGAGCGCTGTCCCGCTCGCTGGGCGCCGTCGGCGAGGACGGCACCGGCCCCGACTCGGGCCTCGCGGCCGGGACCTTCTCGCCCGAGCGCTTCCTCGAGGGCGCGCTGCCGAAGCTGTTCGGGCTGTTCTCGCTCCTGGACCTGCTCGACGCGCTCGGCGTCGGGCTGGACGACGCACCGGCCTTCGTCACCGAGGCGCTCGACACGATCAGCACGATCGTGAGCGAGGCGGACCGGCTACGGACGGCCGCGGCCGACGTCGGCCCCCGCCTGGTCTCCGACGCGGCGAACGCCGCGCACGACGGCGCGCGTGCCGGCATCGAGGCGGCCCGGGCCCAGGTGGAGGCGGCGACGGGTCCGCTCGTCACCGCGCTCGACGCCGTCGTCGACGCGATCGGCGACCTGCCCGGCGCCGCGGACCCCGTGGCGGCCGTCCAGGCGGTCGTCGACGCGCTCGCGGTCGCGGCCGACCGCGTGGACGCCCTGCTGACCGTCCTCGGCGCACCCCAGCTGCCGACCGCCGTGCGCGCCTCGCTCGAGCGCCCCGCACGCGCCCTCGCGGTCCTCGCGCGTGCGGCGGAGACCGTCGAGGCGCTCGCCGCGTTCGTCGAGGACCTGCTGAGCCCCTCGTCGGCCGTGACGGCGCGGTTCGAGTGGCGTCCCCGGATCGCGAGCTGGCCGGCCGGGGCGCCGGTGTTCGACGCGCGCGACCCGCGCGGCCTGCGCCTCGCCGTCGAGGTCCGCGCGAGCGCGACGAGCCCGCCGAGCGTCGACGTGACGGCCGAGCTGGTCGACTTCGCCCTGCAGCTGCTGCCCGGCGAGCCCCTCATGGCGGTCGCCTTCCAGCGCATCGGCTTCCGCGTGTCGTCGGGCGGCAAGCCGGAGGTCGACGTCGTCTTCGGCGGCATGGAGTTCCTCGGGGCGCTGGCCTTCATCGACACGCTCCGCCGGATGATCCCGTTCGACGGCTTCGCGGACCCGCCGTACGTCGACGTCTCGCCCGAGGGCGTGACGGCCGGCTTCGACCTCGCCCTGCCGAACGTGTCGGTCGGGGTCTTCAGCATCGAGAACATCGCGCTCGGCGCGGACGCCCGGGTGCCGTTCCTGGGCGACGCCGTCACGGTCGGCTTCGGCTTCTGCTCCAAGGAGTCGCCGTTCCGGCTCACCGTGATGATGATCGGCGGCGGCGGCTGGGTCGCGCTGCGGGCCTCGCCCAAGGGCATGGTCATGCTCGAGATGGGCCTCGAGGCGGCTGCGTCGCTGTCGATCGACCTCGGCGTGGCCTCGGGCTCCGTGTCGATCGCGGTCGGCGTGTACCTGCGGCTCGAGGGCGAGGAGGGGTCGCTCACGGCCTACTTCCGGATCCGGGGCGAGGTCGACGTCCTCGGCCTCATCTCCGCCTCCATCACGCTCGAGCTCTCGCTCGAGTACGACTTCGACAGCGGCAAGCTCATCGGCCGTGCGTCGATCGTCGTCGAGGTCGAGGTGCTCTTCTTCTCGGCCTCCGTCGAGGTCTCGTGCGAGCGCCGGCTCGCCGGGTCCAAGGGCGACCCCGTGCTCGAGGACATCTACCCGCCGACGGACGGCGCGAACGCCGACTGGTCCGCCTACTGCGAGGCCTTCGCACCCGCCGCCTGAGCCGCCGCACCGAGCCGGAGGACCCATGACCACCACGACCGTCCTCGTGACCGCGCTGCCGTGGTCGCGCGCCGACGACGCCGACCGGCACCTGACGGTCTTCCTCACGCACAAGCTGGTGCCCGACGCGCCGGACGCCACGGTCGCCGACTTCCCGGCGGCCGCCGACTGGGGGACCGTCGTCGCGGGCTCCGGCTTCGAGCTGCTCACCTCGGCCGGCGGGGCACCGGTCCCGCTCGAGGTGGTTCCCGCGGTGGACCCGGCGGCCTGGCGGGCGGCCGTCCCGCCCACCGTGCCCGTCGCGGGCTTCCCGGCCCCCGTGCTGTCGGACGCGACCTGGAACAGCCTCCCGGCGCACCGGCTGAGCGACGAGGCCGTCGACCTGCACATGATGTCCCTGACGGCCGCGCCGACCGGCCGGCCCGGCGTCGTCGACAGCCCCGTGCTCGCGGGCACGCTCCAGCACCTCGTGCAGGCGCACCGCGGGCTGCGCGAGCTGCTGGCCATGGCACGTGACCGGGCGGACCGCGCGACCGAGCTCGCGGGCCGCCGGCTCGCCGAGGCGCAGGCGACGCTCGGCGCCTTCGGCGGTCGGGACCGCACCTACCCGCGCGAGGACCTCACCCGTCCGTCGGCGATCGAGGTGCTGCTCGACGACACGCTCGGCGACGCCCGCGTCACGGCGCTGCTCGACCGGATCCTCGCCGACGGCGGGCGGACCGACGACCCGGCGCTGCAGATGCTCGTCGACGCGCACGCGACCCGCCGCTACTACCAGCGGCCGGAGGCGGCCGCCGACTACCGGCGTGAGCCGCTGCCCGGCGCGGACCCGCCCCGGCCCGAGCCACCCAAGCCCGACTTCCACGCGCGCGTCGCGTCGTTCGGCTCGACGCCCGCCCTGCTGCGCCGGCTCGGCCTCGCGGTGGACCTGCGCGTGCCGGACCGCAGGACGCTCGACGGCGTCTCCTGGGTCGCCGTCCGGCTCGTGCCACCCGCCGGGGCCGACGTGCGGTCGCTCGCCCCGCCGCGCACGCGCGTGGTCGTCGACGGCGACGTCTTCCGCGCGGCGTCGACCGACGCCTGGGTCGGGGGCGCCGTCCCGCTCGGGGACGAGACCTACGTGGTGCTCGACCTCGACCCCGACGCCTCCGGCCTCAAGCTCGAGCAGCACCTGCGTGACCTGCCGCGCGCCGTCGCGTCGGAGGTGAACGGCGACCCCGCCACGTCCGCACCGGGCACGCTGCGCGCGACCGGGTTCGCGATCGCGCGGTCCGACCGGGTCGCCGCGACGCGCGACCGGCTGACGCGGGCCGAGGGGCTCACGGCGCCGGTGGACGGGCCCGGTGCCGCCGGGCCGGAGCTGCTCTACGACGACCTCGTCCGCGGGGTCCGGCTCGAGGTCTGGGACGACGCCACGCGGCAGTGGCACAGCCTCCACCACCGCCGGGTCGACGTCACGGCGGACCCCGGCGACGGCTCCGGCCCGGTGCCGGTCCTCAAGGACGCGCCGGACACGGGGTTCCTCCAGCAGTCGGGGCTCAACCGCGTGCCGGGCGACGAGGCGAACCCGTACTACCTCCACGAGGTCGTGGCGGGGTGGGACGGCTGGAGCCTCTCCGCGCCCCGGCCCGGACGCGTCGTCGTGCACGAGTCGGGCGAGGAGCGCGTCCTCGAGCAGCCGCCCGACGAGCCCGCGACCGGCGTCCACGTCGTCACGAGGACCGAGCGGGGCACGCTGCCGGCGCTGCGCTACGGGCGGTCCTACGCGTTCCGGCTCGTCGGCGTGGACCTGGCCGGCAGCGCGGTGCGTCCCGACCGGCCCGCGCGCGGCGGGGGCGCGCGACCCGTGCCCGCCGACGACGCCGCCCGCCGGCACCTGGACCGCCTCCGGGACGTCTACACGGCACGCGACCGCCGCGGCCTCCTCGCCGCGGTGCGCGACCCCGTCCTCCAGGCCCTGCCGCAGGACGACGACGAGCCCGACTGGTTCACGCAGGTCGACGCCGACGGCGGGCCGCCCCGCCCTCCCGACCGCCCCGACCGGCCGGGCCGACCCGGCCGACCCGACCGACCGGGCCGACCCGAGCGACCCGGCCTCCCGGGACGCCTCGGACGCCTGGACGCGCTCCGTCGGCGCGACGGCACGGAGGCCGCGGTCACGCCGCGCGAGCGCATCACGGCGTGGGTCCCCGCCGTGGCGCGGACGGGCGACCAGGTGATCGACCTCGCGGTCGCGGACCGGCTCGAGCGAGCGGCCCGGGCGGGCGCCGAGCCGGGTGCGGGCACCGGTCCGGTCACCCCCGGGCAGGTCCTCACGGGCACGGACGTGCGGCGCGCGCTGCGCGACGTGGCGCGTGCGACGCGGCACCTCGCGGAGCGGGCCGACACGTGGCGCGTCCGGCCGCAGCTCGCCGTGGACGCCGCCACCCTCGTGGAGGT
>NZ_JACVQL010000276.1 GCF_019733465.1 Actinotalea ferrariae
GCGCGGCGGCGCGCGCGCCGGCCGCCCAGCCGGCCGCGTACCCGGCGGTGCGGGCGCGCTCGGACTCGTCGGAACGGGCCTGGCTCGCGACGGCGGGCAGCGCGACCGGGCGGAAGGCGGGACGCATCGCGTCGGTCGTGGTGGCGTCGGTGGTGGCCTCGGAGGCCACGGCGACGGTGGCCTCAGGCGACATACTCGTCCTCGCCCTCGCGGCGGATGACGATCTGACCGCTCTCCTCGAGGCGGCGGATCACCTGGACGACGGCGGCACGGGCCTCCTCGACCATGGACAGGCGCACCGGGCCGAGCAGCTCGATCTCCTCGGCCAGGTTCTCGGCCGCACGCTCGGACAGGTTGCGCAGGATCTTGTCGCGCACCTCGTCGGCGACGCCCTTGAGCGCCGTCGCGAGCGAGGACATCTCGACGCCGCGCATGACGAGCTGGATGGCGCGGTCCTCGAGCAGCACGATGTCGCCGAAGACGAACATCCGGCTGCGGACCTCCTCCGCGAGCGCCTGGTCCCGGGACTCGAGGCCCTCGAGGATGGCCTTCTCCGTGGTCGGGTCGGCGCGGTTGATGATCTCGACGAGCGGCTGGACGCCGCCGACGGCCGAGAGCTCCTGGGGCGTCAGCACGGCCGAGGCCTTGCGCTGCAGGCTCTCGGCGACGAGCTGGACGACGTCGGGCGAGGCGCGCTCCATGAGCGCGATCCGGTGCGCGACGTCGGCCTGCACGGCGCCCGGCAGGCCGGCCATGATCGCGGAGGCGTGCTCGGCGCGCAGGTGCGCGAGGACGAGCGCGACCGTCTGGGGGTGCTCGCCGCTGAGCAGCGAGACCACCTGACGCGCGTCGGCGTACTGGAGGAACTCGAAGGGCTGGCCCTGGAGCGACGTCGCGAGGCGCTCGAGCATCCCCGCGGCGCGCTCGCGCCCGACGGAGGCCTCCAGCAGCTGCTGGGCGAGGCCGAGGCCGCCGCGGCTCGACGCGCCGGTGCCCGCGTGGGACGCGGCGTGGAACTCCTCGAGGACGCCGTCGGCCACGGCCGAGTCGACGCGCTCGAGGCGCGCGATCTCCGCGGTGAGCTCCTCGATCTCGGTGTCGTCGAACTGCGCCATGACGCGCGCGGCCTGCTCCTTGCCGAGCTGGATGAGCATGAGGGCGGCCTTCTGGCGGCCCGTGAGCACCTGCGTCGTCATCAGCGGCGTCCGCCCACGAGCCAGCCGCGGAGGACCTCGGCCACCTCGGCCGGCTGGTCCGCCGCGAGCGCCATGACGTCGTCGCGCTTGGCCGCGAGGGCCGCCTTGGCGGGGTCCTCGGCGGGGGGCAGCGCGAAGGCGGGCGTCGGCGCGGGCTCGATGACCTCGCGCTGCGCGGCCTCGACCAGCTCGATCGCGCCGAGGTCGATCGCCTCGCGACGCGCCCGCTTGCTGCGGCGGGCCATGACGATGCTCGCCGCGACGAGCAGCAGCAGCACGGCCGCGCCGATCGCGGCCTGCTTGATGAGGTCGGCCTGAGCGGCGGCCTTCGCGTCGGCGTCGGCAGCGGCGAGCGCCTCCTGCGCGGCTTCGGCCGTCGTCGTGTCGAACGCCATCCGGGACACCGAGACGACGTCGCCCCGGGTCGCGTCGATGCCGGCGGCGGCCACGACCGTCTCCTGGAGGTCGGCCATGTCGAGCGCCGCACCGGAGTCGGCCGAGACCACCACGGACACGGACTGGCGGCGCACGGCGCCGGGCGTCGACGTGACCTGCTCGGTGACCTTGTTGACCGCGTTGTTCACGGTCGAGCTCTCCTTGCTGTACTCGCCCGTGCCGTCGGTCGCCGGCTGCGGCGTGCCGTCGGGGCCGAGCACGCCCGTCGCCGGCTCGGCGCCGCCCGTGTAGGACTCGGCGCTCGTCGCGGCGGAGAGCGGCGGTGCGCCCTCGGCGGGCGTGTACGTCTCGGACGTGCGGGCCAGCTGGTCGTAGTCGAGGTCGGCGGTCACGGTCACGACCGCGTTGCCCACGCCGACGACGCGCTCGAGCATCGTCTGCACGTTGCCCGCGACACGGGCCTCGTACTCCGCGGTCTGGCTGCCCTGGAGGCCGCCCTGCTGGGCGCCGCCGACGGCGGAGAGCACCTTGCCGTCCGCGTCGATCACGGCGACGTCGGTGGGCGACATGCCCTCGATGCCGGCGGAGACGAGGTGGACGATCGACTGGACCTTGTCGCTGTCGAGCGCGCCGCCGGCCTGCGTGCGGACGAAGACGGACGCCGTCGGGTCCGCGGTCTCGGAGACGAAGACCGTCTCCTCGGGGATCGCGAGGCGGACGGTGGCCGCCTCGACGCCGCTCATCGACTCGATGGTCTTGGACAGCTCGCCCTCGAGCGCGCGCTGGTAGGTGACCTGCTGCTGGAACTCGCTCGAGGTCATGCCCATGTCGTCGAGGAGCGAGTAGCCGGCGCCGTCGGAGGCCGTCGGCAGGCCGGCCGCCGCGACGGCGAGGCGCATCGCGTAGACGTCGTCGGCGGGGACGAGGACGCTCGAGCCGCCGTCGGCGAGCTCGTACGTGACGCCCTCGGCCTCGAGCTGGTCGACGATCGCGCTCGCGTCGCTCGCGGCGAGGCCCGTGAACAGCGGCGACATCGTGGGCTTGCTGGCCCAGGTCGACAGCGCCATGGCACCGAGCACGAGGCCCGCGACGCCGATGAGGGCGAGGGTGCGCTGCGCGAGGCTGAACTCGCGGACGCTCTTCTGCAGCCGGCCGAGCAGGCCGGTGATCTGGGCGGGCATCAGGCCTGCATCCTCATGACCTCGGTGAACGCCTCGACGGCCTTGTTGCGCAGAGCGGCGGTGAGCTCGAGCGCGACGGACGCCTGGGTCGAGGCGATCGTGTAGTCGTGGACGTCGTCGAGGTCACCGGTCACGGCCGCGACGCCGAGCGCCTTCGACGTCGACTGCATGGCCTGGAGCGAGTCGATGGACCCCGCGAGGGTGGTGCCGAACGCGGCACCGCTGCCCGCGACGCCCGTCGCGCCGGTGAGGCCGGTCGCCCCAGCGACACCGCTCGTGGGGGCCAGCGCCCCGAGCAGACCTGCGGGGGAGATGCCCCCGATCGCCTCGATGCTCATCAGTTGCGTCCGATCTGCAGTGCTGCCTCGTAGGTCTGGCGTGCGCGGTCCACCACGGCGGCGTTCGCCTGGTAGCCGCGCTGCGCCATGATCAGCTGGGTCATCTGGCTCGACATGTCGATGTCGGGGTAGCGCACGTAGCCCTCGGCGTCGGCGAGCGGGTTGCCCGGCTCGTACACGAGGCGGCCCTCCGCGTCGCCGAACTCGACGCCCTTGACGCGGACGCCGCCGTCGCCGCCCTCGACGGACTGCGCCACGACGTAGCGGGCCCGGAAGGCCTCCTCGTCCGTGCCCCGCACGGTGTTGAGGTTGGCGAGGTTGTCGCTGATCGCGTCCAGCCAGGTGCGGTAGGTCGTCATGCCGCTGCCGGCGACGTCGATGGCTCCGAAGATGCTCATCAGCGCATCGCCGTCCGCAGCTTGCTGAAGGTGCCGTCGACGGCGCGCGTCGCGAGCTGGTAGCGGAGGTTCGTCTCGATGTTCGAGAGCGTCTCGGTGTCGAGGTTCACGTTGTTGCCGTCGAGGCGCGTCGCCGCGAGCGAGCGGGAGCGCGTGGACGTGACCGCACCGGAGCCGTCACCGACCGCCTGGCGCAGCGCGTCCTCGAAGGACACGCGGCCGGCGCGGAAGCCCGGGGTCTGGATGTTCGCGATGTTGTCGGCGATGACGCGCTGCCGCAGGGACAGGCCGTCGAGCGCACTGTTCATGGCGACGAAGGAGACGGAGTCGAACACAGCCGGAGCCACCTCAAGGTTCGAGGGGTGTTTCGGCCGATCCATGGCCTGCGGGGTGAGCGATCCGTGCTCAAGGGGGTGATCGGCCCCTGCGGGCCGGGTGTGAGGACTTCCGTCCCGTGTTCTTCGAGGTCACCCGGCCGGTCGATGCCGTACCGGCCGCATCCGTGCCGATCCGGACACCCCGCTCACGGGCGCCCACAGCCGGCCGCTCCGGTTCTGGAAGGGATCCGGCGTCCGCGCCGCGGCATCGGTTCCAGAACCGGTCGATCGGGCGGGCGGTCTCGGGATGCGTCCGGGTGCGTCGGGTCAGGCGGGGGTGTCGAGGTAGACCGGGACCGACGGCGCGGCCTGGCGCAGGGCCTGGGCGGCGCGGCTGTGCCGGCGGCTCAGCTCGGCGGCCTCGGCGAGACGGCGGCCGACCTCGATCTGGCGGTCGAGCAGGGTGCGCGCGCGGTCGACGAGCGGCGCGGGCAGCGGGCCGAGCGCGGTGGGCGGTGCCCACGGGTCGCGCGGAGGCGCGTCGGCGATGTGGTCGAGCGAGAGCATCGCCTCGGCGGCCGCGACGTCGAGCTCGAGCTCGGACAGCGCGGCCTCCCACGCGACGCCCCACACGGGGGCGGCGGGCGACGCGGCGGCAGCGGCCGACGTCGTCGGGGCCGAGGTCGTCGTCATGTCCGGGCCGTCAGCCGACGCCGAGCTCGCCGAACGAGCCGGCACCCGCGCCGCTGAAGGCGGCCGACGACGCCGGGCGCGCGGGCTCGAGCGTCGCGCCGAGCTGGGCGGCGGCCTGGTGCCAGGCGTCCGCGAGCGGCTCGACGAGAGCGCGGCACGAGGCGGTGCGGTCGGCGTCGCCGGACACGTTCGCGGCGACCAGCTCCGTGAGGAGGAAGGTGTAGATCGACAGCAGCTGCTGGGCGCCGTCCCACGCCGAGACGTCGAGGGTCGCCGCGAGCTCGCTCACGATGTCCTGGGCGTGGGTGAGGTGCACGCCCGCCGCGGCACGGTCGGCCGCACGCTGCTCGTTCTCCGCACGCTGCAGGTCGAGCAGCAGGCGGTCGTAGAGCATCGTCAGGAGCTTGGCCGGGCTCGCCGTGGCGACGGTGTCGTCCACGTACCTGGTGCGCACGGCGGCGTAGTTCGCGGTGTACGTCATGAGGACCTCGTCAGGAGCTGTAGCTGGGGAGGGAGGCGAGCTGGCCGGCGAGCCAGCTCGACTGCGAGTTGAGGTTGGACAGGCTGACCTCGAGCGCCGAGTACGTGCGCTCGAGCGTCGCGCGGCGGACCTCGAGCCGGCGGTCCCAGCTCTCGATCTGCGTGCCCATGTTCTTGACCAGGTCCTCCTGCCCCTTGATCTTGAGGCTGAGGCTCCCCGTCGTCGGCTCGGACGCAGCCTTCGCCGCCGTCCCGAGCCGCTCGGCGATCTTCGTGATCATCGCCTGCGCCGCAGCCGGGTCGGCCGTCAGCGCGGCGGTGAGCTTCGCGGGGTCGAACGTGAACGTGCCGTCCTTGCCGACCACGATGCCGACCGCCGAGGGCGACTTGCCGTCGACGGGGTCGGACCCGAGCGTGGCGAGCTGCTGATTGAGGTTCCGTACGCCGCTGTCGCCGGTGAACAGGCCGCCCGTGACCGACGTCGAGCCGTCGGTGTTGGTCGTGGTGGTCACGCGCGTACGCGAGGCGATCTCGGAGAGGACGAGGTTGAGCCCGGCGACGAGGTCGGACGCGAGTGTCTCGAGCGCCTTCTCGTCGCGGCCGACGGTCACCGTGACGGGCGGGTCCGCAGCGGCGCTGACCTTCGTGACGGAGAAGGACACGCCGGCCATGAGCTCGCCGAACGTGTTCGTGCCGCTCGTGACCTCCTTCGCGATGCCGTCACCCGCGCCCTTCCACAGGGTGATCTGGGCGTCCACGGCCTCGCGCACGGACGCGGTGTCGATCCGCGCGCCCGGGGCCACGTCGGCCTCGCTACCCGCGTAGACGGCGAAGTCGTTCTCGGCGCCGGTCTTCGTGCCGGTGAACTGCAGGCGATAGGTCGGCGTGTCGCCATTGGTGATGCGGACGACCGTCGCCTTGACGCCGGCGTCCGAGGCGTCGTTGACCGCCTTCGCGACGTCGGCCAGAGAACCCGTCGTCGGGTGAACCGTGAGGAACGTGCCGTCGCCCTTGGCGATGGTGACCGCCGGCGGCACCGTGGGGACGAGCGAGCCGTCGTCGGGAACGACCGCGCTGAGGGTGACCTGGTTCGTCGCGAGGCGGTCGACGCTGAAGCTGATGCTGGACGCCTGCGCGCCCGCCGTGGTCGTCGCGGTCACCGAGGCTTCCGAGGTGGTCGCCTTCCAGGCGTCCCACGACTTCGGCTCTGCGACCTTCGCGGCCGTCTGAGCGAGTGAGGCGACCTTCGTGTTGAGCGCCTGCAACCCGCTGACGAGGCTCTTGACCGTCGTCTGCTGGGTCTTCAGGCCGTTCTGCGAGATCGCCTCGACCTTCATGAGGCTGTTGATCAGGTCGGTGGTGTTCAGCCCCGAGACGAGACCGTCGACGCCCATCGTGGCCATCGCGCACCGTTCCTTCCTGGTTGGGCCGTCCGCGAGACGCGGTGGCACGTACGGGTCCGGCCGGCGGCGGGGTGACGGTCGTCATCCCCCCCCCGGCCGGTGGACTGCTGGAACTGCCTCAGGCGCCGCCGGAGCGGCCCGGATCAGCGGAGGAGCGAGAGAACGCCCTGCGGGATCTGGTTGGCCTGCGCGAGCATCGAGGTGCCCGCCTGCGACAGGATCTGCGCCCGGGTGAAGGACACCATCTCCGAGGCCATGTCCGTGTCGCGGATCCGGCTCTCCGACGCGGACAGGTTCTCCACCGCGACGTTGAGGTTCTTGATGGTGTGGTCGAACCGGTTCTGCACGGCACCGAGGTCGGCACGCGTGGTCGAGACCGTCTTGATGGCGGCGTCGATCTTCTTGATCGCGTCGTCGGCACCGGTCGCCTGCGTGAACGTGACCTGCGCCGCGGCGACTGCCTCGGTGTTGGCGTCCGCCGCGGGAGCGGTACCCGTGAACGAGATGCCCGTGGTGCCGACGGCAGCAGCCGCGACACCCGTCCCGAGCTTGGCCTGGACGGCCGTGTTCAGGTCGGCGAGACGCGAGGCGGCGCTGGAGCCGGCCTCGAACTTCACCGTGGACAGGTCGATGCTCTTGCCACCGTAGGTGACCGTGCCGCTCAGGTTGTCGAAGGTCTCCGACAGCGCAGCGTTGCCGGCGATCGTCACGGAGCCGGCGACGGGCGTGGTGCCCCCGACAGCGGTGACCGAAGCCGCAGCGGCCGAGCCGACGGCGTCCTGCGTCACGTCGACGCCGGCCACACCGAGACCCGACGCGCTCATCGCCGTGCCGACCTTGACGCTGATCGACTCGCCGACGTTCGCGCCCACCTGGAACTTGCCGTCGTACGAGCCGTCGAGCAGCTTGGCACCGTTGAACTGCGTGGTGTCCGCGATGCGCGTGAGCTCGTCCTTCAGCTGGCTCATCTCGGACTGGATGTTGCCCTTGGCGTCCTCGGAGAGGCCACCGGTGGACGCACCCTGGACCGACAGGTCACGCATGCGCTGCAGGATCGCGTGCGTCTCGGTGAGGGCACCCTCAGCGGTCTGCACGACGGAGATGCCGTCCTGCGCGTTGCGCACGGCAACCTTCAGGCCGCCGACCTGCGAGCGCAGGCCCTCGGAGATGGCCAGACCTGCAGCGTCGTCCGCCGCGCGGTTGATCCGGAAGCCGGACGAGAGCTTCTCGAGCGACTTGCTCAGGTCGTTCTGCGTGTTGGACAGGTTGCGGTAGCTGTTGACTGCCGCGATGTTCTGGTTGATCGAGAGACCCATGAGAACTCCTCCTTGATTCGGGTCGGACTTCGCCGCCCTTCCATGGGCGAGCAACCAACTGATCGGCCTGGCGCCTCGCTGCGTGAGAGGTTTCCGTCGAGTCACCCGAACGGAGCAGTACGGACCGGCGGTTCGACCTCAGCCCACCGCAGGCGTGACGAGGCCGGGCGCGACGACCTCGAGGTGCGCCAGCAGCTCCGCCTCGGCGTCGGCCGGCACCGTGGCGAGAGCCGCCTCGAGGCCGCGCAGACCACGGTCGTCGCCGTACACGCTGTAGGCGAGCGCACCCGCGAGGGCGCGCTGCCGCGGGTCGACGTGCGAGTCGTCGGCGATGCTGATCAGCGGGCAGTGGACTGCGGCACCCGCCCGCCGCATCGCGACCGACCACTTCGTCGCCTCCTCGAGGGACAGGGTCGGCGCAGCCATGGCCACCGCCGCGAGGACGGTGGCGTCGCCGGGGCGCACGTCGTGCATCCACATCAGGAACGTGCGCGCGTGCGGGCTAGGGTCCATCAGCGCCGCCGTGACGCTCTCCCGCCACAGCTCCTCCGTGAGCGACCCGATCACGGCGCGGCAGCGCGTCTCGCCGAGGAGCTCGGCCAGGCCCGCAGGGGACCCCGGGGCGGTGCCGCGACTCGCGGCCGCGGCCGCCACCTGCACCGCGCGGCGCCCGCGGCCGAGACGCGCCAGCGCCCAGACCTCGATCTTCACGACCTCGGCACGCTCGAAACGCTCTCCAAGGGCGTTGACCGTGACCGTCGGGATGCCCTCGACCGCCTCGAGCGCGGCGGCCGGGTCACCGCGGCGCGCCTCGAACTTCGCGCGCGCGAGCCGCGCCGCTGCCGGGTTCAGGTCGTGCGCCTCCCAGACGGTGAACCAGCGCCTGGCGGCCTCTGGCCCCTGGAGGACCTCCGCCACCCCGACGATGGCAGGAGCTACCACGACGGCGTGCCGCTCGACGAGGAAGCCGTCGTCACGCATCGCATCGGCGAGCTCCAACGCCTCGTCCAGGTGCCCGGCCATGACGCACGAGCGGACCACGTGAATCCGCCGCAGCTCGAGGTCCGCGGGCTCCGCGCCCTCGGAGATCCCGCGTGCCAGGTGGGCCCGTGCGATCTCGAGGTTGCGCTCGCCCTTGGTCCGTACCTCCTCCGCGCTCCCGGCGTACCCGCTGTGGCGGAGCACTGCGCCGGGAAGGGGCGAGATGACGCGCTCGGCGCCCGCGATCACGGGCATCGGCTCCTCGTGGATCTGACCGCGCCACACGTGCGCCGTGCGCCGGAACAGGCGCGGGGTGGCCAGGTGGGAGCTCTGGTCGAGCCCGGCCAGCGGCAGGTGCGCCGCACCGGTCGAGCTGTCCACGATCACCGAGTGCAACGGCGCGCCGTGCCGACCCAGGTGTCGCCGTACCGCGTGCGCGTCGCCCTCGAACACCTCGTCCGCGTCGACCGACAGCACCCACTCGCCCGTCGCGTACGCCATCGCGCGGTTCCGAGCGGCCGCGAAGTCGTGGTCCCAGTAGCCCTCGACCACCGTGTGCGCCAGGCGGCGAGCGATCTCGAGGGTGCGGTCGCTCGAGCCGGTGTCGTAGACGACGATCTCATCGACCCAGGCGAGCGAGGTGAGGCATGCCTCGAGGACGTCTTGCTCGTCCCGCACGATGAGGACGGCGGAGATGCTCGCGGTGCTGGTCGTCATGGTGGTCCTCCGGGGTGCGCACCACCGAGCGGTGGCACCGTGGCAATCGGCCGGCGAGGAGGCGACATGAGTCCCCGGACATGACAAGGCCCCGGACGCCTGTGGCAGCCCGGGGCCTCGTGGTCTGGCAGATGTGACCCTGCGACCGGTCTGTCAGCCGACGGCGAGCTCGCGCTCGCGCACCGGCGCGCTGTACTGGTCGTGACCACCCGTGCGCTGGGTGGGAACAGCCGAGACGGTGCTGACCGCGCTCACGGTGGCGGCGCGGGCCGCGACCTCGGCGTAGTAGGCCTGGCGGCGACGCTCGGCGACGCCGTCGGGACGGTCCGCCTGCTGCACGAGCTCGGGGTCGAGGCTCGCGTTCATGCCGTCGCGGAGCATCGCGAGCGCCGCGGTGCGGAGCTGGCTGATCCGGGACTGCGTGACACCGAGCTCCTCGGCCAGCTCCACGACGGGGCGGTCCTGGAAGAAGAGCTGCTCGACGACGTAGCGCATGCGCTCGGGCAGGGCCTCGACGCCGGCGCGCAGGTACTGCAGGCGCTCGGACGCGAGGAGGCTCTCCTCCGGGCCGGCGCCCACGGCGACGACCTGGTCGGCGACGACGCCGTCGAAGGCGTCGATGCTGACGACGCGGACGTCCGCGTCGTGACGGGCGGCGTCGATCTCGTCGACGGACATGCCCGTCGCCTCGGCGAGCTCGGTGCGCGACGGCGCGCGGCCCAGCGTGGCGGTCAGCTCGTCGGCGACCTCGCTGAGGCGGCGGGCCCGGCGGCGGGCGCCGCGGGAGACCCAGTCCATGCCGCGCAGCTCGTCGATGAGCGCGCCCTTGATGCGGAGCGAGGCGTAGCGGGCGAACGGGACGCCGGTGCTGGCGTCGTAGGCCTTCGCCGCCTTGACCAGCGCGAAGGCACCGGCGGAGGCGAGGTCGGAGCGGGAGACGTAGGACGGGACCCGGCTGAGGGTCGCGTTCACGTGGTACCCGACGAGCGGGAGGTTCTCGACGACGAGGTCGTTCTGGAGCTGGTCTGCAGTGGTCACCTCCAAGCCTTCGGGACCGCCGAGAAGCGTCTTGAGCGCGGCTTGTGGGTGAAAGGATCGGGCCCTCGAGGTCGATCTTGGGACGTCCGTGTTGGCGTTCACATTGTCCGGATCGGTCCCCTGACGAATCGGACCGCACCGGACGAGTCCGACTTGCGAGGTGTGACGCAGGTCACACAGCCTCCACGGCGCGTCCGTGCCAAGTCGCGGCCTCGAAAAGGTCACAGGGGCCCACGGCGGGCCGATCAGTACCTCCGACGGCGCTCCCGCGTCGCCGCGCAGGACCGCGTGGGACGCACGCCGGACCGCGTACGACAGGAAGAAGGACGGACCACATGAGCCTCGACGCGCTCTCCGCCGTGCTGTGGCACGAGCGCCGGCTGCTCGAGCTCCTGCTGTTCAAGCTGGAGGAGGAGCAGCTGGTCCTCAGCAGCGGGCGCACGCAGTGGCTCGGCCACGCGACGCGAGAGGTCGAGTCGGTGCTGGACCAGATCCGCACCGCCGAGCTCGGACGCTCCGCCGAGGCGGACGCCGTCGCACGCGAGCTCGGCCGCCCCGAGGGCGCGAGCCTGCTCGAGATGGCCCGGCACGCGTCGCCGCCGTGGGACGAGATCCTCAGCGAGCACCACGCCGCCTTCGTCTCCCTGACCGACCAGATCAACGGCCTCGCGGAGAGCAACCGCGACCTCCTCGCGACGTCGCACCGCGCCACCCAGGAGACGCTCATGAGCCTCCAGGAGAGCGTGCAGACCTACGACCCGCGCGGCGCTGCCGCCTCGACGACGTCCAGCGTGCTGCTGGACCAGGCCCTGTGAGCGCATGAGCACCTTCTCCGGTCTGTCGACCGCCCTCTCGTCCCTCACCGCCCAGCGCCAGGCGCTCGACGTCGCCGGCCAGAACATCGCGAACGCGAACACCGCGGGCTACACGCGCCAGCGCGCCGACATGTCGGCGATCCCGGCCCTCTCGGCGCCGTCGATGTTCTCCAACCAGACGGTCGCCGGGAACGGTGTGCGGGTCACCGGCATCACGCGCATGGACGACACCTTCCTCGACGCCCGCCTGCGCGCCGCGACGTCGGGTGCCGCCCTGCAGCAGACGCGGGCTCAGGCCCTCGCGCGCCTCGAGAGCACCGTCACCGAGCCCGGCTCGACCGGCCCGGGTGCGGCGCTGAGCACGTTCTGGGCCGCCTGGCAGGGCGTCGGCAACACGCCGGACGACCCGGCCGCGCGCAACGTCCTCCTGGGCGACGCGGCCGCGCTCGTCACGCAGGTCACCGACGGCTACCGCGCGGTCGAGACCCAGTGGACGCAGACCCGCACCGAGGCGCACACGCTCGCCACGGAGGTCAACACGACCGCGACCGCGGTCGCGGAGCTCAACGACCAGATCCGGTCCGTGCTCGTCTCGGGCGGCTCCGCCAACGAGCTCATGGACCGCCGCAGCCAGCTCGTCACGACGCTGTCCGGCCTCGTCGGCGCCACCGCCCGCGAGCGCGAGGACGGCACGCTCGACGTCGTCGTCGGCGGCAACGCGCTCGTGCGCGGCTCCTCCGCGACCGCGATCGCCGTGACCGGCTCCTTCACGATGGCCGCCGGGATCGGCGAGCCGCCCGCGGCGCTCGACCCGGTGCGTGTCACCTGGGCCGACGGCACGGCGCTGCCGCTCGACGGCGGACGGCTCGCGGGCCACCTCGCGACCCTCGCCCCCGGCTCGTCCGGCGGCGTCCTCGCCAGGGCCGCGGGCGCGTGGAACGCGGTCGCGCAGCGCGTGCACGACGTCGTCAACGCGGCACACGGGGGCGGCACGACGCTCGCGCCTCCGCCGGACGACACCGGCGGCGAGTTCTTCGCGCTCGACGCCGCACGCCCGGCCGCTCTCGGCCTCAGCGTGGCGATCACCGACCCGACGCGCGTCGCCGCGGGCACTCCCGGTGCCGGCGCCTTCGACGGCTCGCTCGCCGACCGGATCTCGCAGCTCGCGACCCAGCCCGGCAGCCCCGACGAGCTGTGGCGCTCCTTCGTCGTCGACCTCGGCGTGCAGAGCCGGTCCGCCGGCCAGCGCGCGACCGTGAGCGAGACGTCGCGGGCCACCGCGGAGAACCTGCAGCTGTCCCAGGCGAGCGTCGACATCGACGAGGAGTCGGTCAACATGCTCGCGTTCCAGCGCGCGTACGAGGGTGCGGCCCGCGTCCTCACGGCCATCGACGAGATGCTCGACGTGCTCATCAACCGCACCGGCGTGGTGGGGAGGTAGACGTGATCAACCGCGTGACGCAGCAGACCATCCAGCGCACGACGCTCGCGAACCTGCAGGTCAACCTCGGCCGGATGGCCGAGCTGCAGGGGCGCATGTCCGGCGGCAAGGTCATCACCAAGCCATCGGACGACCCGAGCGGGACCGGCCAGGCCATGGAGGTGCGCGCCGAGCGCCGCGCCGCCGAGCAGTTCGCGCGCAACGCGGACGACGGCGTCGGCTGGCTCAGCACGGTCGACACCGCGCTGCAGACCTCGGTCGCCGCGCTCCGCCAGGCGCGTGACCTGACCGTCCGTGGTGCGAACGACGGCACGCTGAGCCCGATCGCCCGCGAGGCGATCGCCGTCGAGCTCACCGGCATCCGGGACTCGCTGCTCGACCAGGCCAACACCCGCTACAACGGGCGGTTCGTCTTCGCCGGCACCTCGAACGAGTCGCAGGTCTTCGCGCCGGGCGACTACGCGTGGCAGGGCAGCACGACCGGCTCGGTCGAGCGCCGTCTCGGGCCTGACCACACCGTGCGCGTCGACCAGGACGGTGCCGCCGCCTTCGGTGACGGCGACGGCTCGGTCTTCAAGCTCATCGACGACATCGTCACCGACCTCCGCAACGGCGTCGACGTCAGCGGCCGGCTGGGCCAGATCGACGGGCGCATGAACGCCATGCTCGGCGAGCTCGCCGGCGTCGGTACGCGGCACAACCAAGTCATGGACGCCCAGAGCACCCTGAAGAAGACCACCATGGACCTGTCCTCCCAGCTCTCGGCGATCGAGGACATCGACCTCGCCGAGATCATCCTCGAGCTGCAGATGCAGGAGGTCGCCTACCAGGGCGCCCTCGGGGCCACGGCCCGCGTGCTCCAGCCCAGCCTGATGGACTTCCTGAGATGAGCGTGATCGTGAGGGACGAGATGACGACCCAGACCGCCGTAGCACCCGCCGCAGCCCCCGTGGCCGAGGCCCCGACGTCACCCGCGCCCGCGGCGACGCTCCCGGCGACCGCGCCCGCGTCGCAGGAGCTCGAGTTCCTGTCGCCGCCGCCCGGCCTGCGGGACCTGCGCCGGTTCACGCTCGAGGCGATCGACGACGCCGGCCTGCTGTTCTCGCTGCGCAGCACCGAGGACCCGGCCGTCCGGCTCTTCCTCGTGCCGCCGCGCGCGTACTTCCCCGACTACATCCCGCGCCTCGACGGCTCGGCGCGCGACGCGCTCGGGATCCAGGACGACGAGGCCGTGCTGCTCGTCGTCGTGCACCCGGGCCGTGGCGACGAGTCGCCGACGGCGAACCTCCTCGCACCTGTCGTCGTCGACCTCGTGCACGGCCGCGCCCTGCAGGTCGTGCTCGAGGAGGACTGGCCCCTGCGCGCACCCCTGATCGCGGCATGACCCAGCTCGACCACGGCACGCCGCGGCCCGCCGAGCCTCGTCGACCCGCCGTCCCCGGCACCGTCCCCGTCGACGCGACGCCCAGCCTGGGCGGCGCCGTCGGTCCCACCATCCACCGCGACCCGGTGACCACGCTCGACGGGCAGGTCGTCGGGTACGTCGTCTCCGTCGCGCCCCCTGCGCCCGCCGCGCCGGTCATCCCGACGCAGCGTCCGGCCGGCTCGGCCGCGCCCACCGACGGTCCCGTGGCCGCGCCCGCCGAGGCGCACGACCACTACCTCGCGCTCCACCTGCCCGACGTCGTCGCCGACCGGTACGCCTTCCTGCCCGCGACGCCCGCGATGCTCGACGGCCACCTGCCGGTGCCCAGCGCGCCGGGGCGCCTCGTGCTCGAGCTGCCGCCGGGCTTCGAGGACCGCGACGACGCCGTCGAGCGCGCAACCGTGCTCCGCGCCCTCGGCGCCGACCTCGCGCTCACCGGCTACCGCGGCCTGCCCGCGCAGGACGCGCTGCTGCCGCACGTCGGCTACGCCGTCGTCGACCGCGTGGGCACCGTGCTGCCGCTGTCGCTGCTGGTCTACCGCCTGCACGCGGCCCGCGTCCGCGCGCTCGCACCCGACGTGCACGACCAGGCCACGGTCGAGGAGTGCCGCACGGCCGGCGTCGACGCGCTGTACGGCGGCCACGCGATCCGTACCGAGGCCCCGCCCGCGCCGCCCGCCCGGGTGCTGCGCGCCGGTGAGCTCCAGTGCCTCGCGATCATGCACCTGCTCCAGCAGCCCGACGCCGACATGGCCGAGGTCGCGCAGGTGGTCGACACCGACCCGGTGCTGACGCTGCGCCTGCTGCACCTCGTCAACAGCGGCGCCTTCGGGCTGAGCGCCGAGATCGACACGACCCAGCGCGCCGTCGTGCTCCTGGGCGCGCGTGAGGTCTCGACGCTCGTCGCGTCGCTGCTGCTCGACGCGCGGCCCGACGCTATGGACAGCCTCTGGTTCATCCTCGCGCGTGCTCTGACGTGCGAGACGCTCACCGGAGACGGCGCCGCCTACACGGTCGGCATGCTCTCGGCCCTCGCCGCGCAGCTCGCGCTGCCCGTGGACCTGATCCTCGACAAGGTCGGCGTCTCCGCGACGGTGCGCGCCGCGGTCAAGGGTGAGGGGCCGCTCGGCGCCGTGCTGCTCGCGGTGCGCGCGCACGAGCGCAAGGACTCCACGGGGGTGCTCGAGGCGGGCATGCTGCCGGCCGAGGTCTCGGCCGTGTACATGCGCTGCCTCGCCGACGCGCTCGAGACCGTCCGCGCCATGAGCCCGGAGACCGAGCCCGCCTGACCCACCTGACCCAGCCGCACTTTCGGAACGCCGACGACGCCGAGGCGTCGCCTTCGTTCCGAAACCGGGCGAGGCCGAGTTTTGGCACCGATTCCGCGGGCGAACCGCGGGATCGGTGCCAGAACCGGCCGGGCCACGTCCGCGCTCGGCCGCGGCGTCGGTGCGGGGCGCGTCAGGCGGGGTGGTGGGCCGTCTCGGGGGCCGCGGCGGACGCCTGCTCGAGCGCCGACGCGAAGAGCTCCGCCGGCTGCGCACCCGAGACGCCGAAGCGCCCGTCGAGGACGAAGAACGGCACCCCGGAGATCCCGTAGGCGCGCGCCTGCTCCATGTCGGCGACGACGTCGGCCACGTACGTGCCCGCCGCGAGCGCGTCGCGGACCTCCTGCGCGTCGAGCCCGGCCTCGGCCGCGAGCACGGCGAGCTCGTCGTCGTGCCCGAGGTGGCGGCCCTCCTCGAAGTACGCGCGGAAGAGCCGCTCGGCGACCTCGGCCTGCCGCCCGCGCGCGAGCGCGAGGTGCAGCACCTGGTGTGCCTTGAGGGTGTTGGTGTGCCGCAGCGCGTCGAAGTCGTACCGCAGCCCGACCGACGCTGCGATCTCGGTGACCTGCGTGAGCATCGCCCCGACGCGCTCGGCAGGCAGGCCCTTGTGGCCCGCGAGGAAGTCGACCTCGGTGCCCTCGAAGTCGACGGGCGTGTCCGGCGCGAGCTCGAACGAGTGGAAGGTCAGCCGCACGTCGAGCGGTGGCTCACCGGCGGCCGAGCGCCGCTCCTGCGCGAGGCGCAGGCCCTCCTCGAACCGCCGCTTGCCGATGAAGCACCACGGGCACGCGATGTCGGACCAGACGTCGACCGTCAGGACGGTGGGCTCGGCCGCCACGCGCTCAGGAACGGCTCTCGCGCATCGGGATACCGAAGGCGCCGCCCGCGAGCACGAGACCGGCCGTGAAGATCCACGGCGACTCCGTGTCGAAGCTGATGCCCATGAGGTAGAACCCCACCAGCACCAGGGCCATGCACAGGATGAACATCATCACGCGGGCCGGGTTCGGGTGGGTCGTGTACGGGTCCGGGTCGTCCCGCC
Organism: Actinotalea ferrariae; assembly: GCF_019733465.1. GTDB lineage: Bacteria > Actinomycetota > Actinomycetes > Actinomycetales > Cellulomonadaceae > Actinotalea > Actinotalea ferrariae_A. Next base: position 16,507 of record NZ_JACVQL010000276.1, read on the forward strand.
GCTCGTCGCGCGCATCCATGGTCGTGCTCCTCTCGGCATGCCTGCCCTGACCGTACCGACCCGGAGCCCTGGCCGCCGAACCGCGGACGCGCGCCCGGGTCACCGGACGGCGGCCGCACGCCGGGCCTCAGCGCGCGGGCTCCTCGGCCTTCACCGCGAGCACGGGGCAGCGCGCGTCGAGGAGGATGCGCTGCGCCGTCGACCCCATGATCAGCTTCCCGACGGGCGACCGGTGGCGCAGGCCGATGACGAGGACGGTCGCCCGGACCTCGTCGGCGACCTCGAGCAGGGCCTCCGTCACGTCCCGGACGACCGGCTGGCGCACCTCGGCATCGACGCCGAGCGACGCGAGGAGCCGGCGCACCTCCTCCAGTGCGGAGGCCCCCGCGAAGCGGTCGTCGACCACCGCGGTGCCCGTCGTCGCGTTGACGACGACCAGCTCCTGACCCCGCAGGCGCGCCACGTGCGCGCCCTGCACCAGTGCCGCGCGTCCCCTCGCGTCGGCGGTCCATCCCACGACGACGGTCATGACCTCACCTCGTCCTCGAGTGCACCGATCTCGTCCTCCAGCTGCTCCGGCTCCTGCCGCCCCGGGATGAGGCGGAGCACCAGCGGACCGAGGAGCAGCGCCGCGATCACCACGTAGACCACGACGGCGACGGGTTCGCCCCACAGCGCGGACACGTCACCCTGCGAGAGCTGGAGCGCCTGGCCCAGCTGCTCCTCGAGGCGCGGCCCGAGGATGACGCCGACGATGAGCGGCAGAACGGGGAGGCCGAACCGCCGCATCGCGAACCCGAGCGCACCGAACAGCCCGAGGAGGGCGACGTCGAACCACTGGAAGTTCACGCTGTACGCGCCGAGCACCGCGAAGAACAGGATGCCCGCGTACAGGTAGGGCCGCGGGATGCGCAGCAGCCGCGCCCACAGCGGCGCCATGGGCAGGTTGATGACGAGCAGCAGCGTGTTCGCGACGAAGAGGCTGCCCAGCAACGTCCACACGAGCTCGGGCTCCGCCTCGAACAGCTGCGGTCCCGGCTGCAGGCCGTAACCCTGCATCGCGGCGAGGATGACGGCGGCGGTGGCCGTCGTGGGCAGGCCGATGGCGAGCAGCGGTACCAGCGTGCCCGCGGCCGAGGCGTTGTTGGCGGCCTCCGGGCCCGCGACCCCCTCGATCGCGCCCTTGCCGAACTCCGCCCGGTGCCGTCCCGCCAGGCGGCGCTCGGTGATGTAGGACAGGAACGTCGGCATCTCGGCACCGCCCGCCGGGAGCGCCCCGAACGGGAAGCCGAAGGCGGTCCCGCGCAGCCACGGCTTCCACGACCGCCGCCAGTCCTCGCGGTCCATCCACGGACGCCCGACGGGGATCACCTCGAGCGGCCTGCGCCGCAGGTGCGCGGCGACCCACAGCGCCTCGCCGACGGCGAAGATCGCGACCGCGACGACGACGATGTCGATGCCGTCCGCGAGCAGCGGGTTGTCGAAGGTGAGCCGGGCCTGGCCCGTCGCCGTCCCGACGAGGCCGATCGTGAGCCCCAGGGCGAGCGAGATGAACCCCCGCAGCTTGGAGCTGCCGAGCACGGACGTCACCGCGATCAGCGCGAGCACCATCAGCGCGAAGTACGACGGCGCGCCCAGCACCACGACCCACTCCGCCACGGTCGGCGCGAGCGCGACGAGCAGCACCGTGCTGATCGTCCCGGCGACGAACGACCCGATCGCGGCCGTCGCGAGCGCCTGCGCGGCGCGTCCGGTCTTCGCCATCTTGTTGCCCTCGAGGGCCGTGATGACCGACGACGACTCCCCAGGCGTGTTGAGCAGGATCGACGTGGTCGAGCCGCCGTACATGCCGCCGTAGTAGATGCCCGCGAACATGATCAGCGCGGCGCTCGGCGACACGTTGTACGTCACGGGCAGCAGCAGCGCGACCGTCATCGCCGGACCGATGCCGGGCAGCACGCCGACCGCCGTGCCGAGCAGCACGCCCACCACCGCGTAGACCAGGTTCTCCGGCTGCAGCGCCATGCCGAGACCCTCGAGCAGCGCCTCCATCACCCGGCCCCCACCATCAGAGGACCCCGTCCAGGACGCCCGGGGGGATGGGGATGCCGAGCCCGACGTAGAACCCGTACCAGGACGCGACCGAGAGCACGGCGCCGATGAGGAGGTTGCGCACCCAGTGCCGGTTGCCGAGCACGGTCGCGGCGCCCGCGAAGAGCAGCGCGCCGACGACGGCCCAGCCGAGCCAGTCGATCAGCGCGACCGTCGCGACGAGCACGCCGGCGAGCCCGGCGAGGGTCCGCCAGTCGGTCCCCCGGTCGAGGTCGACGTCCTCGCCGGCCTCGCCCTCCGCCCGGTCGCCGCGTGCGGTCGCGACCGCCAGCAGCACGGCGAGCAGGACGAGGGCGGACCCGATGACGTACCCGAACGCGGCCGGCCGTACGGCCTGGTCGGCGAAGCCCGGCCCGAGGCCGGCGGAGTCGACGACGGTCCACGCGCCGATGACGGCCAGCACCGCCGCGAGGCCGTACTGCGCGCGGTCGGGTCCGGGGTCGACGCGCGTCGCCGTGCCCTCCGGCGCGATCACGCCGGAGGGCGTGGCCGCCCCGCCCGCGGTGCTCACAGCAGTCCGAGGTCGTCGAGGGTGGCCGCCACGCGCTCGTCCTGCTCCACGAGGAACTGCCCGAACTCGTCGCCTGTGCGGAACGCGTCCACCCACCCGTTGGCCTCGAGCGCGTCCTTCCACTCCTGGGTCGCGTGCATCTCCTCGAGCAGCGCGATGTGCTCGTCGCGCACCTCGTCGGGGATGCCGGGCGGTGCGAGCACGCCGCGCCAGTTGGTGAAGACCAGGTCGATCCCGGACTCGACGAGCGTCGGCGCGTCCACCCCGTCGAGCCGCTCCTCGCCCGAGACGGCGAGCACGCGCAGCGAGCCGTCGGCCAGCTGACCCTCGAACTCGCCGAGCCCGGACGTGCCGACGTCGATCTTGGCGCCGAGCAACGCCGTCGTCAGCGGGCCGCCGCCGTCGTAGACGATGTAGTTGACCTGCGTCGGGTCGACGCCGACCGCGTCGGCGAGCTGCATGGGGAACAGGTGGTCGGGGCCGCCGGGGGCCGAGCCGCCGCCGACGCGCACGCTCCCGGGGTCCGCGGTCCACGCCTCGACGAGGTCCTCGACGGTCTCGAACGGCGAGTCGGCGGGCACGATGAGGCCCTCCTGCTCCTCGATGAGCTGGGCGATCGGGGTCGCGTCGCTCACGCGTGCGTCCGAGCCGTTCGTGTACGTCGCGCCGACGACGCCGAGCCCCATGGTCATGAGGAGGTCCTCGGCGCCGCGCTCGTTGACGAGCCGCTGCATCGCGACCGTCCCGCTCGCGCCGATGACGTTGCTGACCTCGAACCGCCCGGTGAGCTCGGCCGTCTCCATCACCCGGGTCGCCGCGCGACCCGTCTGGTCGTAGCCACCGCCCGGGGAGTTGGGGACCATCATGCGCAGCCGGCGGTTCTCGCCCCCGTCGTCCCCACGCGTGACGCCGCACGCGGTGAGCGGGAGCAGGGCCACGAGCACCGCGGCGAGGACCGTGCGCGTCGTGCGGCCGCGCGCACCGCGCGTACGTGAACCGGCAGGCCCCATGCGGAGCACCTCCTCGTGCCTGCACCCATCGTCCTCGGTCGGGCGCCAAAGCACACCCCCACGAGGCCGGCGTCCTCCGATGTGCGGGACACGGAGGCGGCGGCCCGGCGCGGCCGTGACCGGGGGCGGCCCCCCGGTCACGACCTGGGTCAGGTGATCTGCGGCTCGAGGTTCGGCGTCGAGAACGCGCCGCCCACCACGGGGAAGACCTCGAGCACCGCGCCGTCCGCGTCGTACGCGACCGCCTCGCACGTGCGCTCGGTGTAGGACTCGATCCCGATCCAGCCCACGTACGCGTCGACCGTCCGGCCGCCCCACCCGAAGCGGTGCGTCCAGCGCTCGTAGTGGTCGACCTGGATCATCTCGGTCGTCGTCGTCTCGCCGACCAGCGGCCAGTCGGCGCCGCCGTTCGCCGTGACCGTGCACGACGCGCCGACCGACGCCGTCCCGGCCGGCAGCAGCGACGACTCGAGCGACAGCTGGACCTTGTTGACCTGCAGGTCCCAGTGCAGGCCCTGCTCCCACGGCCGACCGTCGGCGATCTTCTGGCCCGGACCCGCGCCGCAGATGTCCTCGTTCGGGTTCGGGATCTGGCGCCGGGTGTCGAGCTCGACCCAGATCTCCATCGACGGGACCTCCAGGCTGCCGAGGTAGACCGTGAACTCCGTGTAGCCGTCCAGCAGCGAGTTCTCCTGCATGCTGTTCATGTTCACGAACCACGTGTCGCTCGCGCCGTTGTGCGCCTGGTTGTACCCCTCCTCCGAGTAGATCTCGGGGTGGTTCTGGTTCCACCAGCCCTCGGGGTCGCGGTCCCAGGAGACGATGACGCGCTCGTCGGTCGACCGGCCGGGCATCCGCACCATGACGGCGGCCCAGGCGCTGATGTCCTCGTCGCTGAGCGTGGAGGCGACCTGCGAGCTGACCGCGTACCGACGCCCCAGCTCGTCCTCGGTCAGGCCGAGGTAGGTCACCGGGCTCCGCAGCGTCTGCTCGACGTAGCTCGGGAGGCACGAGGCGAGACCCGTGTCCACGAGCCCGAAGCCCGACCCGCCGCCGGGCCCGCCGTCGCCCGGGTCGCCGTCGCCCGGCTCACCGTCGCCCGGGTCACCACCGCCGGGCTCGCCGTCACCCGGGTCGCCGCCACCGGGCTCCCCGTCACCCGGGTCACCGCCACCCGGCTCACCGTCCCAGGGGAAGACCCACTCGGCGAGGTGCTCCCGGAGCTCCCCGAGGTTCACGTTCGCCTCGGCGAGGGTGTGGCCCAGCACGTCGAGGTGGACGCCGACGGCGAGGGCGAAGACCAGGTCGAGCGCGATCGTCGTCGTGCGTTCGAGGAGCTTGAGGGTCGCGGTGACCGTCGGGCCGACCTTCATCGTGACGTACGGCCCGGCGAGCTCGTACACCTTGACGCTGAGCTGGAGCTCGAGGCCGGCCGACACCGAGGCGGTCGCCCGGATCTCGACCGTCGGCTCCGCGCTGAACGACGTCTCGTTGATCTCCTGCCACGCCCCGTCGACGTACTCCATGCCGGTGGAGGTCGTGACGCCGACCGTGTAGGTCGTCACGAACGCGGCGCTCGCCTTGAACGTGGCGAAGGCCTCGGGGTTGACGGAGGCGCTGAACAGGATCGGCACCGGGCCCGCCATGACGACCACGCGGCCGAGCGAGATCGAGGTCAGGTCGCGCGTCAGCTTCTTCTCGAGCGACGGCGTCGAGAGCTGGGCCTGCACCTCGAGGGAGTGGTCGGTGTCGACGAGGAAGCGGAACCGCTCCAGCTCGCCCGACAGCCCGCCCCAGCCGAGGTGCATGCTGATCTCGAGGTCGATCGTCAGCGTGAAGCCGGCGTTCGCCTTGACCTGGACCTGCGCCGTCCCGTCCTCGTTCTTGAGCGCGGGCGAGAGGATCGTGAAGGAGCGGTCCAGGACGACGCCGGACCGTGCGGCGCGGCGCGCGGTGCTGCCGCCCTGCTCGTCGGTGACGACCACCGACCCGTCGAGCGGCACGTCCTGCAGGTGGATATCCGCCTGGACGAGCGCGTCAGTGATCACGGCCGGCTCGGTGCGCACCACGGTCGAGGCCGTGCCGCGCTCGACGGCCGTGATCCGGCGCAGCAGGCCGTCCGGTGCGACGTCGGTCGCGTCGCTCACGACGACGTCGCCCGCGCGCAGCGTCGTCGTGCCGGCGACGGTGAACGCGTCCGTCTCGACGGACGTGATCGCGTCGCGCTCGGCCGGGCTGAGGACCTCGGCGTCGGGTGCGACGACGACCTCCTCGGGCGCCGCTGCCGCGACCGTGAACGACCGCGTGGCCGTCGTCGTGCGGCCGGCCCAGTCCGTCGCGACGACGGAGAGCGTGTGCGTCCCGGCCGGGACCGGGGTGGTGAGGTCCCACGCCTGCGTCGGCGTGCTCGTGCCCCGCACGACGGCGGCGCCGAGGTCGACGCCGTCCGCGGTGACGGTCACGCCGCGCACGCCCGACCCGGCGTCGGCGACGGTGCCCGACACCGTGATCTCGGGCGTGAGCGCCTGCTCGACGACCGCACCCTCGGTGGGCGACTCGATCGTGAGGGTGGGCGCGACCGTGTCGGCCGACGTCGCGACCGGGCCGGTCTCGTAGCCGAGCGTCACGAGCGACGTCAGCCGGGCGCCGAGCGGCACGGAGATGAACGTGCCGCCCGAGCGGTCCACCGGGAGGACGGTCGTGAGCGTCGTCGTCGCGCGCGCCGGCAGCGGCACGGTGGCGTCGGCCGCGAAGAGGATCTGCAGCAGCGAGTCGGCCGCGCGGAACGAGCCGCCCAGCGCGCCGGTGCTGACGGTGGCGCGGACGACGACACCCGAGACGGCGGACGGGATGCCGGGGCCGGCGACCTCGAGGTGGTGGAGCCCGAGCAGCGACGACGTCACGGCGACGTCGCCCGCGACGGCCGGCACCAGGCCGCCCGAGGCGGCCACGCCGCCCTCGGCGACCCAGCCGACGACGGCGATGCTGAGGTCCGACGTCGCGGAGCCCGTGACGGCGTAGGTGAGGTCGCCCTCGGCGTCGAGCGGTGCGAGCACGAGGCTCGTCGACCAGCTCGTCGAGAAGCGGGCGGCCGAACCCCCGGCGGCGCCGAGGCTCGAGCCGGCGAAGGACACGGCGCCCGCGCCGCGCCCGAGGGCCTGGACCGACAGCCAGACCGCGCGCACGCCCGAGGTCGGGACGCCGGCGACGCCCGCGAGCGGCACCGTGGCGGAACCGCCCACCGCCGGGACCGCGC
>NZ_JACVQL010000277.1 GCF_019733465.1 Actinotalea ferrariae
GCTGTGCGCCGTGCGCACCACGCCGACGACGCCGCGACCGGCCTCGTTCGCGAACTCGGTCACCTGGTCCGAGCCGACCGCGACGCCGTCGGCGCCGAGCTCGGGCGCGTCGGTGCCGGTCGCGGCCACCCGCTGCGCCGCGGCCGCGATCGCGCGGGCGATCGGGTGCTCGGAGCGGGACTCGACCGCCCCGGCGAGGCGCAGCACCTCGTCGCTGCTGTCGGCGTCGTCGGTCACGAGCACGTCGACGAGCTCCATCCGGCCCTCGGTCACGGTGCCCGTCTTGTCGAGCACCACGGTGTCGACGCGGCGGGTCTGCTCGAGGATCTCCGGACCCTTGATGAGCACACCGAGATGGGCGCCGCGGCCGGTCCCGACGAGCAGCGCGGTCGGCGTCGCGAGCCCCAGCGCGCACGGGCAGGCGATGATCAGCACCGCCACGGCCGCGGTGAACGCCGCCGAGGCGCCCGCTCCCGAGACGAGCCACGCCGCGAGCACCCCGATCGCGATGACGAGCACCACGGGGACGAAGACGCCCGAGATGCGGTCCGCGAGGCGCTGCACGGGCGCCTTGCCCGTCTGCGCCTGCGTCACCAGCCGGCCGATCTGCGCGAGCATCGTCTCCTCGCCGACGCGCGTCGCCCGGACCACGAGGTAGCCGGCCGTGTTGACGGTCGCGCCGGTCACCGGGTCACCCGGACCGACGTCGACCGGGACGGGCTCGCCGGTGAGCAGGGAGGTGTCCACCGCGCTCGTGCCCTCGAGCACGACGCCGTCGGTCGCCACCTTCTCGCCCGGGCGGACGGCGAACACGTCGCCCACGGCGAGCGACGCGACCGGCACGCGGGTCCCGCGCGGCGTCCCGTCGGCGGCGCGGAGCAGCTCGACGTCGGTCGCGCCGAGCGAGAGCAGGCTGCGCAGCGCGTCGCCCGCCCGACGGCGCGAGCGGTGCTCGGCGTAGCGACCGGCGAGCAGGAAGGTCGTCACGACCGCGGCGACCTCGAAGTAGAGCTCCGGGGCGTCCATGCCTGCCATCGCGGCGCGGGGCACCAGCGTGGGCTCCATCCGCAGGCCGATCTCGCCGGCACCGCCGAGGAGCACGGCCCACAGCGACCACGCGCTCGCGGCGATGACGCCGAGCGAGACGAGCGTGTCCATGGTCGACGCGCCGTGGCGTGCGGCGCGCGCGGCGGCGCGGTGGAAGGGCCAGGCGGCCCAGGTCACCACGGGGAGCGAGGACGCCGTGACGACCCACTGCCACCCCGGGAACTGGAGGGCGCGGATCATCGAGAGCAGGAGGACGGGAACGGTGAGGACGGCCGCGACGAGCAGTCGGCGCCGCAGGTCGGCGCCGCGGTCGGGGACGGGTGCGGACATGTCCGCGTCGTCGTCCATCACGTGGCTCTCGGCCATCGAGTGCCCCGAGAGCGCGTGCTCGACGTCGTGGGCGCCGTGCGCGGCGTCGTCGTGTGCAGGGTTCGGCGCGCTGGGCGTGCGCAACCCTTCCTGCGGTGCGCCGTCGTGCTCCGGTGCGGGGCGCGGCGTGCTGCGCCGTGTGACACGGGCCGTGTAGCCCGCGCTCTCGACCGCCTTGACCAGCGCCTGCGGGTCGACGTCCTGCGTGAGCTCGACGTGCGCCGTCTCCGTCGCGAGGTTCACGGTCGCCGTCGCCCCCGCGACGCGGTTGATCTTCTTCTCGACGCGCATGACGCACGACGCGCACGTCATCCCCTCGACGGCGAGGTCGACGACGCCCACGGGCGCCGCGGTCTGCTCGAGGGACGGGGTGGTGGTGTGCTGCGAGTGGCTCATGGTGATCACATCCGTGGTGGCGCGACGCGCGCCGAGGAGGGGAGGGGGTGCCGGCGGACCGGCGGGTGCCGACGCCCGACCGCCGACCGGCGGACGGCGGCCGGGCGGCGTCGGCGGTCGGGGCGACCGGCCGACGTCGGCCGTCAGAGCAGGGAGCGCCGGGGGGCGACGGCGTAGCCGGCCTCGGCCACCGCGGCGGCGACGGCCTCGTCCGAGAGGGGCTCGGTCGCGGTGATCGTGACGGGCGACGTGGCGCCGGCGACGAGCTCGACCGTGACGTCGGTGACGCCGGGGAGCGTGCGCAGCTCCTCGTCGACCGAGCGGACGCAGTGGCCGCACGTCATGCCCTGGACGCCGATCTGGACGGTGGTGGTGCTCATGGTGGTTCCCTTCGTGGTTTCTGGGTTCTTCAGCTGCGGACGAGCCGTGCGATGGCGTCCGCGGCCTCGCGGACCTTGGCCTCGCCCGCCTCGTCGGACTCGCGCGCCGCGTGGACGACGCAGTGGCCCAGGTGGTCCTCGACCAGGCCGAGGCTCACCGCCTGGAGCGCCTTGGTCACGGCCGACACCTGGGTGAGGATGTCGATGCAGTACTCGTCCTCGTCGACCATGCGCGCGATGCCGCGCACCTGGCCCTCGATGCGGCGCAGCCGCTTGAGGTAGTCGTCCTTGGTGCCGCTGTAGCCGGCCATCGGTCCTCCTCGGGTGTCATCCGTCCCCAACAGGGTACCCCCCCAGGGTATTCCCCGCCGGGGGACCGACCTCCCAGCCCGCCTGCCGGCCGCCGCACCTGCCGGGTCGGACGCGTCGCTGTACGTTCGACGCGGGCTCGAGCGAGCCGACGTCGACGACGGGCTGGAGGACGGGATGCCGGGCTGGGTGGAGCACGCGCTCTGGTGGCACGTGTACCCGCTCGGGTTCGTCGGCGCCGAGCCGGCCGCGGTCGACGGACCGCCCGTCAGCCGCCTGCCGCGGATCACGGCCTGGTTCGACCACGTCGTCGAGCTGGGCCTCTCGGGCGTCGCGCTGGGGCCGGTCTTCGCCTCGGAGACGCACGGGTACGACACCGTGGACCACTTCGCCGTCGACGCGCGGCTGGGCACGGAGGAGGACCTGGTCGCCCTCGTCGAGGCGGCGCACGCGCGCGGGCTGCGCGTGACGCTCGACGGCGTGTTCAACCACGTCGGGCGCGGGTTCGCGCGCTTCCAGGACGTGCTGCGCGAGGGGCCGGGACCGGCGGACCGCTGGTTCCGGCTGCACTGGCCCGAGGGCGCTGGGCCGGGCACGGAGCCGCAGTACGTCGACTTCGAGGGGCACCACGCACTGGTCGCGCTCGACCACCACGAACCGGCGGTCGTCGACCACGTCGTCGCCGTGATGAACCACTGGCTCGCACGCGGCGTCGACGGCTGGCGCCTGGACGCGGCCTACGCCGTCCCGACGTCGTTCTGGGCGCAGGTGCTGCCGCGCGTGCGCGCCGAGCACCCCGACGCCTACGTGTTCGGCGAGGTGCTGCACGGCGACTACGTGGGGACGGTCGCCGAGGCCGGGTTCGACGCGGTCACTCAGTACGAGCTGTGGAAGGCGATCTGGAGCTCGATCAACGACCGCAACTTCTTCGAGCTCGCGTGGGCGCTGCGCCGGCACGACGAGTTCCTCGAGCACTTCGTCCCCGTGACCTTCGTCGGGAACCACGACGTCACGCGCATCGCGAGCCGCATCACGGACGAGCGGCACCTCGCGCACGCCGTCGTGCTGCTGCTCACGCTCGGCGGGACGCCGACCATCTACGCGGGTGACGAGCTCGGCATGCGCGGCGTCAAGGAGGACCGCGCGGGCGGCGACGACGCCGTCCGGCCGGAGTTCCCGCCGGACCCGGCGACCGCCGAGGGCCGCGACGGCCCGGTCCACAGCCTCCATCGCGAGCTCGTCGCGCTGCGCCGTCGGCACCCGTGGCTGCACCGCGCGCCCGCCGCGCTGCTCGAGACCACCAACGACCACCTCGCGTACCGCGTCGAGGGTGGCGGCGAGGCGCTCGTCGTCGTCCTCAACCTCGCCGACGACGCCGTCACGCTCGACCTCCCCGGCTGCGCGGTCGAGGCGGGTCGCGCCGACGTCGACGCGCACGACGGCGGCTCCTGCGTCGTGGTGCCGGGTCACGGCTGGGCGGTGCTCGCGGAGCGGTGACGCTCCGAGCGCCGAAATGTGTTCCCTCGCCCACGATGCCGGGCGCACGATGGGCGGGTGAGCTCCCCGACCCCGAGTCCTGAGGCTGCGGACGAGCCCCGATCCCCGACCGACGCCGAGACGACGGGTGCTGCGACGACGGGCGCCGCGACGACCGGGACCGCGACGACCGGGACCGCGACGACGGGGACCGCGACGGCCGAGGCCGCGACGATGCCGGGCGGCGAGCCGCCCGCGGTGGCCTCCGCCGACCGCCCGACGTGGCGCCGCGACGTCACGATCTTCCTCTCCGGTCAGACGGTCTCGCTGTTCGGGTCGATGCTCGTCCAGTACGCCGTGCTGTGGCACCTGACCCTCGTGACCCAGTCGGGCGCGGTCCTCGCGATCTCCTCCGTGGTCGGGTTCCTGCCACAGGCCGTCGTGTCGATCTTCGGCGGTGTGTGGGCCGACCGGCTCGACCGCAAGAAGCTGATCATGGGCGCCGACGCGGTCATCGCGGCCACGACGCTCGCGCTGGCGCTGCTCATGGCGAGCGGCATGGACGACCTGTGGCTGATCTACGTCGCGCTCGCCATCCGCTCCGCGGGTGCCGGCATCCAGACGCCCGCGGTCGCCGCGCTCCTCCCGCAGATCGTCCCGACCGACAAGCTCATGCGGGTCAACGGCATCAACGGCTCGATCCAGTCGGCGATGATGCTGCTCGCCCCCGCCGTCGCCGCGGCCCTGTACGCGTCGTTCTCGATCGTCGCCGTGTTCTTCGTCGACGTCGTCACGGCGGTGGTCGGCATCGGCCTGCTGTCCGTGCTGACCGTGCCGCGCATCGTCCGGAGCGCCGAGGGCCCGGTCGGGTACTTCGACGACCTCGTGGGCGGGCTGCGCTACGTCGCGTCCCACGGTTTCGTGCGGTGGGTGCTCGGGCTGTACGCCGTCGTCTTCCTGCTCATCGTGGCGCCGTCGTACCTCACGCCGCTCATGGTGGTGCGCACGTTCGGCGACGAGGTCTGGAAGCTGACCGTCAACGAGCTCGCGTTCAGCATCGGGATGCTGCTGGGCGGCATCCTCATCGCCGCGTGGAGCCCGAAGAACCGGGTCTCGCTGCTGCTCGGGTCCACCGTCGTGTTCGGGGCGCAGTCCGTCGCGATGGGCTTCTCCACGAACATGTGGGTGTTCTTCGCGCTCATGTTCAGCCTCGGGCTCGCTGTGCCCTACTTCGCGACGCCGTCCATGACGGTCCTTCAGGAGACCGTCGAGCCCGAGATGCAGGGCCGCGTGTTCGGCTTCGTCGGGATCGTCATGGCGGTGTCGATGCCGATCGGGATGGCCGTGTTCGGGCCGCTCGCCGACACCTTCACCGTCCAGAGCCTGCTCGTCGCGGCGGGGCTGGCGCTGTTCGTCGTGGTGGGCCTCGCGCTCGCGCTGCCGTCCGGTCGCAGGGCCCTCGCGAGCGCCCGCACGTCCACCGGTGACGGCGCCGCGGCGGCGGCCGAGCGGCCGACGTCCGACGTGGGCGCTGAGGCAGCGGGGGGACGGTGACGACGATGGCGGCGGTGACGACGCTCCCCGGCGGGCTCGAGCTCCGGACGTCGCGGCCGTCCGACCTCGACCAGATCGGAGCACTCCTCGTCGAGCGCGGCGAGGAGGCCGACGCGCTCGACCACCGCCTCGTCGTCGAGGGCGAGCTGGGCTGGGACGCGTGCGCCGTCGTGGTCGACGGCGACCGCGTGGTCTCGACGGCCACGCTCCTGGACGAGGAGGTCCGCGTCGGCGACGTCGTGCTCCCGGCCGGCCAGGTCGAGCTCGTCGCGACGGATCGCGAGTACGAGGGCCGCGGTCTCGTGCGGGCGCTCATGGGGTGGGCGCACGACCGGTCCCGCGACCGCGGCCACCTGCTCCAGGTCATGATCGGGATCCCGTACTTCTACCGGCTCTTCGGCTACGAGTACGCGATCGACATGCCGCGGGCGCGGAGCCTGCGCAGCGACGGCAGCGAGGCCGACGACGTCCCCGTGACCGCACCGGCAGCGCGCGACGACCTCGGCGGTGCGGCGACCGTCCCGGACGGGACGTCGTCGACCGTCGGCGTGCGGGCGGCCGCCCCGGGTGGGTCGTCACGCGCGCCCGGTGCCGGCCGGCTTCGTCCCGCGACGGAGGCCGACGTGCCGGTCCTCGCGGCGCTCCAGGACGCCGCCCAGGCGCCCTACGACGTCGCGATGCCGCACCCCGCGGAGCGGTGGCGCTGGATCCTCGCGCACGAGGGCAGCACCACCTGGGTGCTCGAGCGCGGCGGGTCGGTCGTCGCCTCCGCGCGCACCGGTCCGCCGGACGACGGCGTGCTCGTCGCCGAGGCGGCCGCGGTGGACGACGATGCCGCGACGGCCCTCCTCGCGGCGCTCGCGGACGTGGGCGAACCGCTGACCGTCGTGCACCGACCGCTCACGGTGCCGGGCCGTGCGTGGGCCGACCTGCTCGAGCCCCCCGGCCCGGGTGCCGAGCAGTACTACGCGCGCATCGAGCGCCCCGAGCTCGTGCTCGACGCCCTCCGGCCGGTGCTCAGCGCGCGCCTCCGCGCCGACGACGTCGGCCGTGACGTCGTGATCTCGACGTTCGGCCGTCACTACCGGATGCCGTGGACGGACGAGGCGGGCCTCGGCGAGGTCGAGGTCGGCGGCCCGATGCAGTCGCCCGGCGTCGCGGGCGGGGCGGGCGTCGCGCCGGACCGGCTGCCTGCCCTGCTCCTCGGACCGCTGGGCATCGACGGCCTCGCGCAGCTCTTCCCGGACGTCTACTCGGGCGCCGACCGCGAGCTCTTCACGGCACTCTTCCCACCCCAGACCGCCGACCTCCTCACCTACTACCTCCCCTGGTGAGCCTCCCCGACGAGGCCGGGACACCGACGCTCCCGCGAACAGGAACGCCCGGATGCTCGAAAGCGAGCGTCCGTGCACCTGGAGGGGGTAGTTCCCGGGCCACCTGCACGCGGGCTCGAACGCGAGCATCCGTGCGCCGGCGGGCGGCCCGGCGGGGGCGGAGCTGGTCGGGCTAGTCCGGGCGGGCCTGCGCCGCCGCGCGTGCCGCGCCCGGGAGCGCGTCGAGGATCCGGTTCACGGCGGCGTCGTCGTGCGCGGCCGAGACGAACCACGCCTCGAACACGCTCGGCGGCGCGTGCACGCCCGCCTCGAGGAGCGCGTGGAACATCGCGGGGTAGCGGAACGCCTCCTGCTCCTGCGCGCGGGCGTAGTCGGTGACCGGACCGTCGGCCGGGTCCACGAACGCGGCGCTGAACAGCGTGCCGGCACGCTGGATCGAGTGCGCGACGCCGTCGGCCGCGAGCGCCTCCGAGAGCCCGGCCGCGACGGCGTCGGCGACCCGCGCGACCCGGACGTACACGGACGCGTCGGCGGCACGCAGCGTCGCGAGCCCGGCGGCCGTGGCGACCGGGTTCCCCGACAGCGTCCCCGCCTGGTACACCGGCCCCAGCGGCGCGAGCTGCTCCATGACGTCCCGCCGGCCGCCGACCGCCGCGACCGGCAGCCCGCCGCCCACGACCTTGCCGAACGTCAGCAGGTCCGGCGCCCAGCCCTCGACGGCGCCCTCCAGACCCCACCAGCCGCTCGGTCCGGCGCGGAAGCCCGTGAGCACCTCGTCGAGGACGAGCAGCGCACCGTGCCGCGCGGTGATCTCGCGCAGCGCCCGGTTGAACCCGGGCAGCGGCGGCACCACGCCCATGTTCGCGGGCGCCGCCTCGGTGATGACGACGGCGATCCGGTCGCCGTGCGCCGCGAACGCCGCCTCGACCGCGGCGACGTCGTTGTACGGCAGCACGAGCGTCTCGGCCGCCGTGGCCTCGGTCACGCCCGCGGACCCGGGCATCGCCATGGTCGCGAGGCCCGACCCCGCCGCCGCGAGCAGCGAGTCCAGGTGCCCGTGGTAGCAGCCGGAGAACTTCACGACGAGCGGCCGGCCGGTCACGCCGCGCGCGAGCCGCACCGCGGTCATGGTCGCCTCGGTGCCGGTCGACACGAACCGCAGCCGCTCGACCGCCGGCACGCGCCGCCGGATCTCCTCGGCGAGGTCCGTCTCCCGGCCGGTGGGCGCGCCGAACGAGAGGCCCTGCGCGGCCGCCTCCTGCACCGCCGCGACGACCTCGGGGTGCGCGTGGCCGAGCAGCGCCGGACCCCAGGACCCGACGAGGTCGACGTACTCGTGCCCGTCCGCGTCGGTGAGGTACGGGCCGCGGGCCGACACCATGAACCGCGGCGTGCCGCCCACCGACCGGAACGCGCGCACGGGCGAGCTCACGCCGCCCGGCATCACGGCCTGCGCCTCGGCGAACAGCGCCTCCGAGACGGGGACCTCCGACCGGTCGGTCACGGCGCCGCCGCTGAGCGCGCGGTCGGCCGGCCACACCTCGCTCGGCCCGTGGTCGCCCGACGTCGACCCGCCCTCGGGCACCGCGCCCGGCAGCCCCGAGCCTGCGGCACCCCGTGCGCCGGACACGCCCCCGGCGCCGCCGGGAGCGTCGTCGTGCCGCACGCCGCTCGTCCCGTCCACGCCCGTGCCGTACGGGTCGCTGCTGATGCTGCCGTCGGCCGTGCCGCTGCCCGCGACCTCGCTCATGCGTCCTCCCTCAGCCAGGCGGCCAGCTCGAGCGCCCAGTACGTCAGCACGGCGTCGGCACCCGCGCGGCGGATGCCGACGACCGACTCCGTGACCGCCCGGCGGCGGTCGATCCACCCCTGCGCCGCGGCCGCCTCGACCATCGCGTACTCGCCCGAGACCTGGTACGCCCACACGGGCACGGGGCTCGCGGCGGCGACGTCGGCCAGCACGTCGAGGTAGGACATCGCGGGCTTGACCATGACGACGTCGGCGCCCTCCTCGACGTCCAGCAGCGCCTCGCGCAGGCCCTCGCGCCGGTTCGTCGGGTCGAGCTGGTAGCTCCGCCGGTCGCCGACGAGCGTCGACTCGACCGCCTCGCGGAACGGCCCGTAGAACGCCGACGCGTACTTCGCGGCGTACCCGAGCAGCGCGACGTCGGTGCGCCCGGCGTCGTCGAGCGCCGACCGCACGGCCGCGACCTGGCCGTCCATCATCCCGCTGAGCCCGAGCAGGTGGGCGCCGGCCTCCGCCTGCGCGAGCGCCATCCGGCGGTAGTGCTCGAGCGTCGCGTCGTTGTCGACGCGCCCCTGGGCGTCGAGCACGCCGCAGTGGCCGTGGTCGGTGAACTCGTCGAGGCACAGGTCCGCCTGCACGACGACGGCGTCCCCGACCTCCGCGACGACGTCGGCGATCGCGCGGTTGAGCACGCCGTCGGGCTCGCACGCCGCACTGCCCGTCGCGTCCCGCTCGGCCGGCACGCCGAAGAGCATGACGCCGCCGAGACCGGCCTCCGCCGCCTGCGCGGCGACGCGGCGCAGGCTGTCGCGCGAGTGCTGCACCTGCCCGGGCATCGACGTGATCGGCACGGGGTCCGTGGCGCCCTCGCGCACGAAGAGGGGAAGCACCAGCTGCGCGGGCGTGACCGTGGTCTGCGCGGTGAGGCGGCGCATCGCGGGGGTCGAGCGCAGGCGGCGCGGGCGGACCGCGGGGAACGGCATCAGCTCTCCAGCCTGGACGTCGGATCGGTGGGCCCGGGCGCGGCGCCCGTCGCGTAGCGGGCGAGAGCCTCGACGAGCTCCTCGCCCGACGCCTGCAGCGGCACCACGTGCACCGCCAGCCCGTGGTCGCGCGCCGCCTGCTCGGTGCGCGGACCGATGCAGCAGACGACCGTCGTCGGCGGGGGCATGCCCACGAGCTCGACGAGGTTCGTCACGGTGCTCGCGGAGCTGAGCAGGACCGCGTCGAAACCACCGGTCCGGACCTCGGTCCGCAGGCTCTCGCCCGGCACCGGCCCGGACAGCGTCCGGTACGCGACGACGACGTCGACCTCCCACCCCAGCTCGCGCAGCCCGTCCGCGAGCGTCGGCTCGGCGAGGTTCGACTGCGGCAGCAGCACGCGGCCGGACCGGCCGCGGAGGGTCGGCGTCGCGTCCGCGCGGGGGAAGTCGGCGAGCAGCCCGCGGGCCGAGCGCTCGCCGCTCGGGAGCAGCGCCGGGACGACGTGCAGCCGCTCGAGCGAGCGTCCCGTGCCCGGCCCGACGGCGGCGACGCGCGTGTCGCCGACGAAGGTCGCGAGCGCCGTCGCGGGCGTCTCCCGGCCACGGTTGACCAGCGTCGCGACGCGCGCGGACAGCGACTGCACCGTGGTCGCGCTGGTCACCACGAGCCAGTCGTAGTCGCCGCGCGCGAGGCCGTTGAGCACCGAGTCGTACGTCGTCAGGTCCTCGGGCGGCGCGAACTCGATGAGCGGCACGACGACGCTCTCGGCGCCGTGCTCGGCGAGCATCACCGCGACCCGCTCGCCCCACTCGCCGCCGCGCGGGACGAGCACCCGCCAGCCGGTCAGCGCCCGGAGCGTCATGAGCGGGCCGTGCCCGAGAGGCCGGCCGAACCCGTTCCCGGCAGGTCGGCGATGTCCCCCGCGCCCGCCGCGAGCAGGTGCTGGGCGACCTGCTCGCCGAGCGTGCGCGCGGCGTCGATGCGCCCGTCACGGTCCTCGGGCAGCGTGATGGACGCGGACGTCCGTACCTGCGCCCCGCCGTCGGGCGCGCACACGACGGCGTCGAGGCGCAGGCGCACGACGTCGGCGTGCCACGAGTCCACCGGTCCGTGATCGAGGTGGCCGAGCGCGCCGATCGGCGCGGCGCAGCCCGCCTCGAGGACCGTGAGCAGCTCGCGCTCGGCCGTGACGGCTAGCCGCGTCGGCAGGTGGTCGAGCGCGCGCAGGGCGTCGCCGACCGGCCCGGGCCCGAGCAGCGAGGGGCGGCACTCGACGGCGAGCGCACCCTGACCGGGCGCGGGCGCGACGAGCTCGGGGTCCAGGTACTCCGTGACGGCGTCGAGCCGGCCGAGGCGGGAGAGGCCCGCGGCCGCGAGCACGACGGCGTCCAGGTCGGCGGGGCCCGCGCCGCCGGCCACGCGGCCGAGGCGCGTGTCGACGTTGCCCCGGATGTCCTCGATCACCAGGTCCGGGCGGCTCGCGCGCAGCTGGGCCG
>NZ_JACVQL010000278.1 GCF_019733465.1 Actinotalea ferrariae
GCGTGGATCAAGGTGGCGCCGGGCGCACTCGTGCTGCCGCTCGCGGCGGCCGCCCGCCGTCCGCTGCGCGACGTCGTCGCCCCGGCCGCGGCCGTGTGCACGGTCGTCGTCGGGGCGGTCGCGCTCGGCGGCGGCCTACCCCGTGTGCTGGGCTTCCTGACGACGCAGGGCGACCGCGGCCTCCAGGTCGAGTCCGTCACCGCGTCGCTCCTCGGTGCGCTGCACCGGCCCGACGTCGTCGTGCGGCTCAACGAGCAGCTCGTGACGTACGAGGTCGTCGGCCCCGGCACCGCGCGCGCCGCGGAGGTGCTCGACGTCGCGCTGCCCGTGGCCGTCGCGGTGATCGCCGCGCTCCTGCTCGTCGCACGCTCACGCGGGACGGCGCCGGCCGCCGTCCTGCCCGCGTCGCTGCTGCTCGTCGTCGTGCTCGTCGTCACGAACAAGGTCGGGTCGCCGCAGTTCCTCACGTGGTTCGCGCCGCCGGTCGCGGCGCTCCTCGCGACCGCGCGTCACGTGGCGCGGCCGCGGCGCCCCACGTGGTGGGCGGTCGCGGCCGCGCTCACGGCCGTCGCGGCAGGCCTCACGCAGGCGGTCTTCCCGTGGGGCTACATCCGGCTGCTCGAGGGCGACGACCTGCTGGCTCTCGTCCTCGACGCACGCAACGCGCTGCTGCTCGCCGTGCTCGGCTGCGCCGCGTGGGGGTTCGGGCGCGCCGTCAGCGGGCGTGCGGGGCGACCTCCTGCGCGATGAGCTCGAGGTGGTCGAGGTCTGCCAGGTCGAGCACCTGCAGGTAGACGCGCTCGACGCCCTGCTCGGCCAGCCGCCCGAGGCGGTCGACGACCTCGGCGACGGTGCCCGCGACGCCGTGCTCACGCAGCTCCGCCGGCTCGCGGCCGATCGCGGCGGCCCGGCGCGAGACCTCCGCCTCGTCGGCACCGACGCACGCGACGAGGGCGACGGAGTACACGAGGTCGTCGTGACGGCGTCCGATCTCCTCGCACGCCGCGCGGACGCGGCCGAACATCGCGGGGATGTCGTCGAGCTCGGGGAAGGACGCGTTGAACTCGGACGCGAACCGTGCGGCGAGCGCGGGGGTGCGCCGCGGGCCCTTGCCGCCCACGATCACCGGGACGCCTGCGCCCTCGACGCGGCGACCGTCACGGAGCGCCACGCCCTGCGCGGGCTTCGGCAGCGCCGGCGAGTCCGTGAGCGTGTAGTGCTTCCCCTCGTGCGTGAAGCGATCGCCGACCGGCGTGCGCCACAGCCCGGTGACGACCGCGAGCTGCTCGGTGAGCAGGCCGAAGCGCTTCTCGGGGAACGGGATGCCGTACGCGGCGTGCTCCTCGGCGAACCAGCCGGCACCGAGGCCGAGCTCGACGCGGCCGCCGGACATCTGGTCGACCTGCGCGACCTGGATGGCGAGCACGCCGGGGTGGCGGAAGGTCGCGGACGAGACGAGCGTCCCGAGCCGGATGGTGCTGGTCTCGCGCGCGAGGCCGGCGAGCGTGGTCCACGCGTCCGTGGGACCGGGCAGGCCGTCGCCGTCGCCCATGACGAGGTAGTGGTCGGAGCGGAAGAAGGCGTCGAAGCCGAGGCGCTCGGTGGCCTGGGCGACGGCGAGCAGGTCGTCGTACGAGGCCCCCTGCTGGGGTTCGGTGAAGATGCGCAGATCCATGCGTCCTACCCTGCCAGCCCGGGTACGGCGCGGTGCACGTCCCGCACGGCCGGGAGCTCGCGGAAGCCCGCCGCACGGTAGGTCGCGACGCCGGCGCCGTTCGCGCTCGGGGTGCACACGGCCGCGCTGGACGCCCCCAGCGCGCGCAGGTGCGCGGCCGCGGCGACCGTGATCGCCGTGCCGTAGCCGTGCCCGCGGTGGTCCGGGTGGACGCCCATCGGCTCGAGGACGCCCGGGCGGCCGGCGCCCGCGGACCACACGACCGCGACCGCGACCGCGGTGCCGTCGGCGTCGCGCGCGAGCAGGCAGCGCGCGTCGGCGAACGCCGGACCGGCGGCCATGGCGTGCCACCGCTCGACCGCAGGGGTCGGCCTGCCGAAGGCGGCACCCTGGACGGCGGCCCAGAGCGGAGCGCCGTCGGCTCCGACCGTCTCGACGTCCACGCCGGCCGGCTCGACCGGCTCCGTCAGACCGCGGACGAGCGGCGTCCACGCCTCGCCGTCCGTCCATCCCGCCTCGCGCAGCCGCTCGACGAGCGCCCCGCCGGACCGCGCCTCGACGTCGACGGCGCCCGCCGGGAGCACGCCGCGCTCGGCGTGCGCGACGTCGTCGGCGACCTGCCGCGCGAGCTCGTCGTCGTCCTCGGCGCCCGGTGCGACGGCGAGCCGGAGCAGCCGGTCCCCGTCGCGCAGGCCGACGGCGAGGACCACCCCGTCGCGGCTCCACGTGCGCACGGCGGCCGCGGTCGCGTCGGCGCCGAACCGCCAGAACCACCCGACGTCGCCCGGGTGCAGCTGCACGGGCCCGCCCTCGCGCTGCCAGGTGCGCAGCACGCGCAGGAGCTCGGCGAGCTCGTCGGCCCGGGGCACGCTCAGCACGGTCGGCACACCGCGATCCAACACCGGGTCCCGGACGCGTCGCGAGGACTTACACCTGGCAGCCCGGGCACCAGTAGAGCGTGCGGCCGGCCATCTCCTCGCGGAGCACGGTCGCGCCGCAGCGCAGGCACGGCTCGCCCGCGCGCCCGTAGACCGCATGGCGGAGCGCCGGGTCGGCGAGCGCCGCGGCCCGGCCGGGCTCGTCGAGGTCCTCGCGGGTGAGCATCGCGCCCACGCGGACGCCGTCGTCGAGCAGCCCGACCCAGTCGTCCCACAGGCCCGCGACGACCTCCTCGGGAACGCTCGCGCCCGGCGTGTGCGGCTCGAGCTGAGCGCGGAACAGCAGCTCGGCGCGGTAGATGTTGCCGATCCCGCTCACCACGGCCTGGTCCATGAGCAGCTGTCCGACGGCGACCTTGCGTCGCCGGACGCGCTGCACGACGACGGCCCGCGGGTCCGGCCACGCGTCGACGCGCGGGTCCGGACCGGCCTTCGCGACGATGCCGACGACGTCGTCGGGCGTGAGGACCTCGCACGTGATCGCGCCGCGCAGGTCGGCGACCGTGTCCGCGCCGGCCAGCCGCACCCGCACCTGGCCGACGGGTGCGGGCGGGAACGGCAGGTCGGGCTCGTCGAGCGCGTGCTCCTCGGGCTCCTCGACCACGTCGCGGCCGCGCGAGCCGGCGGCCGGCAGCGCGCGTTCGCCCTCGCCCATGCGCAC
>NZ_JACVQL010000279.1 GCF_019733465.1 Actinotalea ferrariae
CCGGTGCGCCGGGTGCGGGTCGCGCCGAGGCCGTGGGCGCCGGCCGCGCGGCTCGCTAGGGTCGAACGCGTGCGCGGCGACGAGCAGCGGGTGCACCACGCCGACGTGGCCGGACGATCGGTGGCCTGGACGGCGACCGGCTCCGGCCCGCCGCTCGTCGTCGCCGGCTGGTGGTCCAGCCACCTGGCCGTCGACTGGCGCGACGCGCGGTTCCGCCGGTTCGCGGACCGGCTCGGGGAGCGCGTCCGGGTCGTCCGGTACGACCGGCCGGGCACCGGGCTCTCGGACCGTGACGGTCCGCCCCCGGCCTCCCTCGACGAGGAGGTCGCCGTGCTCACGGGGCTCGTCGAGGCGCTCGGTCTCGACGACGTCGCGATGCTGGGCGCGAGCTCCGGTGCCGCTGTGGCTGCCGGAGCCGCCGCGGCCCTGTCCTCGCGCACGCGCGGGTCCGTGCGGCGCCTCGTCCTCTACGGCGGCTACGCCCGGGGCGCGGACATCGCGTCCGCCGAGGCGCGGGCCGCGATGCTCGACGTCGTCCGCGGTCACTGGGGCCTGGGGTCGCGTGTCCTGGCGGACGTCTTCATGCCGGGCGCGACCGCGACGGAGCGCGACCGCTTCGCGCGCTTCCAGCGCACGTTCGGCACGCCCGAGGAGGCCGCCACCCAGCTGCAGCACGCCTACGGCCTCGACGCGCGCGCGGTGCTGCCCGCGCTGGCGGCGATCCCGACCCTCGTGCTCCACCGACGGCACGACCGCGCGATCCCGTTCGTGCTGGGCGAGGACCTCGCGGCGCGGATCCCGCACGCCGAGCTGGTCGAGCTCGCCGGCCAGGACCACTTCCCGTGGCTCGGCGACACGACGGCGGTGACCGAGGCGACGCTCGCGCACCTCGAGGGCAGGGACGTCGCGGCCGCGTCGGGCCCCGCCGGGCACGACGTCGCCCTGACGCCGCGCGAGCTCGAGGTGCTCCGGCTCGTCGCCGCGGGGCTCACCGACGCCGAGATCGCCGGTCAGCTCGTGCTCAGCGTCCACACGGTGCACCGGCACGTGGCCAACATCCGCGCCAGGCTGGGTGTCACGTCGCGCGCCGCGGCCGCGGCGTGGGCCGCCCGGCACGCCGGGCTGTGACCGGTCCGCACGGGCTGCGACCGACCCGCCGCACGACCCGTCGCCGTCCGGTCAGGCGGTCGCGACGAGGCGCTCGAGCGCGGCGCGCGCCGGCGGTCCCCACGTCGGCTTGCCACCCGGGAGGCCCTGGACGCCCGCGTCACCGATGAGGACGGCCGCGAGCGCGCGACCCGCCGCCCAGGCGCGCGCCCGACGGATCACGGCGTCGTCGAGCGGGCCCTCGTAGGCCGCGCAGAAGCGCTCGACGGCGTCGGCGTCGGGCAGGAGCAGCCAGGCGGCGGAGACGTCGTAGGCCGGGTCACCCGCGCACAGGTCGCCGAGGTCGACGACGCCGCACAGCGTGCCTTCCGCGACGAGGACGTTGGCCGGGTGCAGGTCCCCGTGCAGCCACAGCCGCGGGCCGGTCCACGGTGGTGCGGCGACCCCGTCCTCCCAGACCGCGAGGACCGCGTCGGGGTCGGTCACGAGCCCGCGCTCGGCGGCGCTCGCGAGGCCGGTCGCGAGGTGCCCGCCGCGGTCGACCAGCGCACCGCCCCGGCCGCGCCCCTCCGGCGCCTCGTCGGGCGCGGGCCGGTGGAGCGC
>NZ_JACVQL010000028.1 GCF_019733465.1 Actinotalea ferrariae
GCCGCGAGAGCCTCGACGCTGCTCGTCACGGCCTGCTGCCGGCCGACGTCGTGCTGCCGCCCCGCGTCGTGCGGCCGGTCCGCGCCGTGCTGCGCGGCGCCTCCGGGCTGCGGTGCGGCGTCGTGGCGTCGCGTCAGCTCAGGCACGGGGCGCCCCCTCCGCGCGGTCGGGGACACGGACGAACCAGGTGCCCGTCCGGGTGCCGCCCGAGAGCGACCCGACCACCACGGCCTGCTGACGCTGCAGGACCTGCGTCAGCACGGCGGTCGGCAGCGACGTCCGCTCGCGCAGCTCCGTGCTGGTGCTGGAGCTGGTGCCGTCCTTCTGCACGGACCGCCCGGCCGACGACACGTACCAGTCGGTCTCGCCCGCGAGCTTGTTCGCCTCCTCGGCCGTCTCGTTGTCCGCGAGCCGCATGAACACCTTGGCCGAGAAGTTCGCGAAGACCGCCCGCCAGTGCTCCTTGAGCGACGAGGCCTCGAGCATGTTCACCGACTGCGTCGCGACCAGTCCGAGGCAGCCGAACTGGCGGGCGAGGGAGAAGAAGTAGGCGTCGCCCGCGGCCTCCCCGGGCACCTCCGAGGCGACGTCGCTGTACTCGTCGCACACGAACATCAGCGGCCGCTCGAAGTTCTGCAGCGTGCCGGCCTGGACGCGCTCGAGGCGGGACAGGACCGTGCGCTGGAACAGCAGCTTCACCACCGTGCAGAGCACCTTCGCCATACCGGCCTCGCTCGGCCCGACCGCCACGAGCACGACCGCGCCGTCGTCGACGATCGCGTCGTAGAAGGTGCGCCGGCGGACACCGGGGACGTTGGGCTCGTACCTCGAGAAGCCCTGCCAGGCGGACTGCCGGAAGCCGCCGTACGCCGCGGTCATGAGCGCCTCGATCGTGGCGATGTTGTCGGGCTCCTGGCGGTAGAAGCCCTCGACCTGGCCGATGTGCAGCTCCATGTCGCGGCGGCGTCCCGGCTCGAGCTCGGCGAGCCGGTGCCGGGCGTCCCGGGCGATGCGTTGGATCCGTCGCTCGGGCGCCCCGGCGTGCCCCGTCGGCTCCACCACCAGGACCGCGTCCATGAGTGACGCCAGGGTCGTGAGGTGGGGCTCCAGCCAGCGCAGGAGGGGCAGGGCGGCCGTGAAGAGGTTGCGCCACGCGCCGAACCAGAAGGGCTCGGACGCCCCGACGCCCGCGCTCTGGGCGGCCAGCACGAGCACGCGGCCCAGCTCCTCGGGTGAGAGCCCGGCGTCGATGATGTTGACGGCGTCCAGGGCGCCCGCGAGGTGGCGCGGGTTGAGCACCACGAGGTCGTCGAGCCGTCCGACGGCCTCCATCGCCGCCGTGACCTGCCCGACCATCGCGGCCTTCGGGTCGACGACCAGACCGCCGAAGCGCCGGTCCGGGTCGTCGGCGTGCAGGCCGACGAGCTGGCGGACGAGGTGCATGAGCAGGTAGGTCTTGCCGGAGCCGGGCGCGCCGAAGATGCCGTAGGAGGCCGTCAGCCCGCTGTCCTCGAGGGCCACGTCGCCGTCGCCGGGCCGGAGCCGCCAGTCGAGCTCGGTCGTCGTGAGCGTCCCGTCGGGCGGCAGGGCGGGCCGCCGCCGTGCGCGCGGGAGCGAGCCGTCGTCCGGCAGCCCGACGGCGAACCGCGGACGCGTCCGGCGGGGCGCCGACGTGCCCTGCTCGAGCACCATGTCGTGCCCGAGCTGGACGCGGCCTTCCACCACGATCCGCGCGTCGGCCGCCACCCTCGCCGGCGCCGGGCGCGGGGCGTCAGCCGGCGGCGACGAAGGCATCGCAGTCACCGTCCGCGTTCCACCACTGGCAGAGCTGGTAGGCGGGGGAGACGTCCCCCGAGACGGGGTCGACCACGACGGCGTCGGCCGCGACCGCCTCCGCCCACGCCGCCTGGTCGCCGCGCGCCGCGCGCTCCGCGAGGTCGAGGCGCGTGTAGTGCGCGCACCACGCGAAGTGGTGCGGCTCGTAGTCGAACGGCAGCCCGGTCTCGGCCCGGTGCATCTCCTCGACGGCCCGCTCGCGGCGTTCCTCGTCCCACTTCGTCTGCGCCGCGAGGGTCCCCGGGCTGTGCAGCTCCGTCGGGGAGAACGGCTGGACCGGCCGCGGCGGACGGTACGAGCGGCACCGCACGCACAGGCGCAGCGGCGTGGTCGGACCGGACTCCGGCGTCGACTGCGTCATCGCACTGCGCCCCCCAAGGCGGCTGCCAACAGATCACGATCCTCCGGGCGGCGGGGACCGTCAACGACCGGCCCGCGCGCCCGTCCACCGGCTCAGCCCGTCGCGCACTCACCCATGCGCGACTCGGTCACCGTGTAGCCGCACGACGTGCCGGCTGCCTCGTACTCGCTGCCGAACGGGCTGTCGAGCCAGAGCGTGTCGCACGCCGCCATGTCGCCGCCCGCGCACTGCTCGTACAGCGCATCGAGGTCCGCGTCGTCCCCGTACGTGTACGGGAACGGCAGGGTCGCGCACGCCTCCTCGGTGGGGTCGACCCGCTGACCGCAGGTGAGCCCGAACTCCTCGTAGTCCGTGCCCTCGCCCGAGGCGGTGAAGAGCTCGTCGCAGGACGCCAGCTCACCGGCGTCGCACGCGTCCCACATGGCGTCGAGCGTGGCGTCGTCGCCGTAGTCGTACGGGACGTAGGACAGCGCGGCCACGACGAGCAGGACCACGACGACGGCGAGGCCGGCGACGCCGCCGATCACCCACGGCAGCCATCGTCGTCGCCGCGGGGCAGCGCGCACCGGGCCGTAGGCGCCGTCCTGCCGTGGCGGTCCCTGCTGCGGCGGGCCCGGCGGACCCTGCTGTCCCGGCGGACCCTGCGGTCCCACCGTCCACGGCCTGGCGGTGGCCGGTCCCGCCCCCGGAGCCCCGGGAGGTGCCGAGGCCCACGTCCCGGCCGGCGCCGGTGCGACGGCCACCCCACCGGGCGGCGGCGGCGGCCCGCCGAAGGACGCGGGTTGCGCGGGTGCCGCCGGTGCCGGACGTGCAGCGGTGGGCGTCTGCGCCGTGGACGTCGTCGAGGCCTGGGAGGCCGCGGGTCGCGCCGCGCGAGCCGCGGCCGCGTCCGACGTCGCTGCGCCTGCCGGGCGCGACGTCGTCGTCAGCACCTCGTCGATGTCGCGGGCCACCGACGCGAGGAGGTCGCGACGCAGCCGGAGCCGCTCGAGCAGCTGGACGCACTGCTCCCGCTCCTCGGGGTCGCGCAGGCCCTGACGCAGCTCGAAGAGCAGCGAGTGCTGCTCGGTCGCGGTGAGGTCCTGCGTGCGGTGGACGAGTGCCGAGAGGTCGTTGACGTAGCTGAGGGGCACCGCGGGCGGTGGCGGCAGGGGGTCGGGCAGCGGTGGTGCGGGCGGCAGCGAGTACACGCCGCGCAGCAGCCTGACCACGCCCGTGCGGTCGTCCGGCTGGTAGTCGATCCACTCCTTGCTCGCGAGGGACGGGGGAGCGATGCTCGGCGGCGTCCGGTCGATGCGCACGGGCAGGACGGACTTGCCGAGCGCCTCGGCGTACGCGCGCTCGCGGGCGCACGGCTCGGAGTTGAGCGACCTGGCGCTCAGGACGAAGACGACGGCGTCCGCGTCACGCACGGCCGTGAGGATCGCGTCCCACCAGGACTGACCGCCGCTGAGGCGCTCGTCGCGCCAGACGTTCACGCCCGCGTCGGTGAGGTCCTTGGCGACGCTGACGGCCAGCGCCTCGTCCGCACGGGAGTAGCTGAGGAAGACGGACAGGCTCATGGCGCCCCCAGCGCACCGCGGCGGCCGGCCCTGGCGCGTCCGTGCGCTGGGATCAGTTAACTCGCGTCGACGGGCGGGCACCAGGGTCGGGACCGGTCGAGCACGCCCGGCGGCGGACGCTCAGGACCGAGCGCGGAGGTGTCCACCGGGCGGGTCGTCGCGGCGGCGTGCGGCGAGGCCCGCGGCGACCGAGAGCAGGCACATCGCCGCGAGGTCGACGGTCGTGCCCGTGGGGTCCCGGGTCGCGTCCACCTCGACCACGTCGACCGCCCGCACGAGCGGGTGCCTGCCCGCCTCGACAGCGGCGTCGAGAAGGTCCTGCGGGAGCAGGCCGCCCGGCCGCGCGCCCGGGCAGCCCGGGACGAAGGCGCTGTCCACGACGTCGACGTCGAGGTCGACGTACACCGCGTCGCACGTCTGCGCGAGGCGGTCGAGCTCGCGTCGCACGAGGGTGCCGACACCGTCGTGGCGAGCCTCGCGCGCGCCGATCACACGCACGCCGTGGTCGTCGCACCACCGCCGGTACGCGCGGCTGTTCGTGAGGTCCCCGATGCCCACCTGGACGACGTGCGTCCCCGCGAGCCCGTCCTCGACGAGCCCGCGGACCGGGGTGCCGTTGGTCGGACCGGCGTGGAACCCGCGCACGTCGTGGTGGGCGTCGAGCGTGAGGAGCCCGACCCGCCGGAGGCCGGGGACGAGGGTGCGCAGGGCCGGCCGGGTGACCGCGTTGTCACCCCCCAGCACGACGGCGAGGTCGAAGGACGACGGCAGCCCGCTCAGCCCCGCGTCGACCGCCGTGAGCGCCTCCTCACCGTCGAGCGACGCGACGGGCAGGTCGCCGGCGTCCTGCACGCCGACCGTCTCGAGGTCGACGTCGAGCCCCGCGTGCGACGTCCCGAACCGGCGCAGCGCGCGCCGGACCGCCCCCGGCGTCTCGTGAGCGCCCGACGGCGAGATCGACGTGCGGGACAGCGGAACCCCCACCACGAGCAGGCGGGGCCCGTCGGGGCTCCCGCCGCCCGCGAGCCACCCCGAGGCGCGCGGCCAGAGCGGGTCCTCGGTCACCGGACCACCTCCCCGGCACGCAGCACGCGGTGCACGAGGTCGACACCCGGGCGGTAGGCGAGGTGCACGGCGGACGGCGCGTCGAGCACGACGAGGTCGGCACGCGCCCCGGTCCGCAGGTGCCCGACGTCGTCGGCGCGCAGGGCGGCGGCGCCACCGAGGGTCGCGCCGCGGACGGACTCGAGCGGCGTCAGCCCGAGCTCGCGGCACGCGAGCGCGATCACGAACGGCATCGACGTCGTGAAGCTGGTCCCCGGGTTGCAGTCGGTGGCGAGCGCGACCGTCACGCCGGCGTCGAGCAGGCGGCGCGCCGGCGCGTACGCCGAGCGCGTGCTGAACTCGGCGACCGGGACGAGCACCGCCACGACGTCCGCGTCGCGCAGGGCGAGCACGTCGTCGTCCGTGAGGTGCGTGCAGTGGTCGGCGCTCGCCGCGCCGAGCTCGGCCGCGAGCCGGGCGCCTGGGCCCGGTCCGAGCTGGTTGGCGTGCACGTGCACGTCCAGGCCGCGGTCCTGCCCCGCGCGCAGCACGCGGCGGCACTGGTCCTCGTCGAAGGCGCCGCGCTCGCAGAAGGCGTCGACGGCCGTCGCGAGCGGCGCGGCGGCGTCGAGCATGGGGCCGCACACCAGGTCGACGTACGCGTCGGCGTCGCCGTCGGGCACGTGGGCGCCGAGGAAGGTCCGGTGCTCGGTGATCCGGGCGGCGACCGCGAGGGTCCGGCGCTCGTCGTCGACCGAGAGCCCGTAGCCGGACTTCACCTCCAGCGTGGTGGTCCCGGAGCGCAGCGCCTCGGCGGCGAGCGCGCGAGCCCGGCCGAGCAGCTCGGCATCGCTCGCGGCGCGCGTCGCCGCGACCGTCGTCCGGATCCCACCCGCCGCGTACGGGGTCCCCGCGAGGCGTGCCGCGAACTCGTCGGACCGGTCGCCCGCGAACACGAGGTGCGTGTGCGCGTCGACGAACCCGGGCACGACGCACCGCCCGTCGACGTCGAGGCGCTCGTCCGCCGGGGGAGCAGCGGCCCGCGGCCCCGTCCACACGACGCGGCCGCGGTCGAGGACGAGCGCGGCGTCGTGCAGCACCGGCTGCTCGTCCCACGTGACGAGCGTCCCGACCCGGTCGACGAGCAGGGACATCACAGGAGCGGCATGTCGATGCCGCGGTCGCGGGCGACGTCGCGCGCGATCTCGTAGCCGGCGTCCGCATGACGCACGACTCCGGTGCCCGGGTCGTTGGTGAGGACCCGGTCGAGCCGCCGCGCCGCGTCGGCCGTGCCGTCGGCGACCACCTGCGCGCCGCTGTGGATCGACCTGCCCATGCCCACACCGCCTCCGTGGTGGACGGCGACCCACGCCGCGCCGCTCGCGACGTTGAGCAGCGCGTTGAGCACGGGCCAGTCCGCGATCGCGTCCGACCCGTCCATCATCGACTCGGTCTCGCGGTAGGGCGACGCGACCGAGCCGCTGTCGAGGTGGTCCCGCCCGATCACGACGGGAGCGCTGATCCGGCCGCGCGCGACGAGGTCGTTGAGCACCGCACCGGCCTCGGCGCGCTCCCCGTAGCCCAGCCAGCAGATCCGCGCAGGCAGCCCCTGGAACGCCACCTTCTCGCGGGCCAGGGGGATCCACCGCTGCACGTACGGGTTGTCCCCGAAGGCGGCCAGCAGGGCGTCGTCCGCGACGGCGACGTCCGCCGGGACCCCCGAGAGGGCGACCAGGCGGAAGGGGCCGATCCCCTGGCAGAACAGCGGCCGGATGAACGCCGGGACGAAGCCGGGGTAGGCGAACGCGTCCTCGAACCCGGCCTCGCGTGCCTCCCCGCGCAGGTTGTTGCCGTAGTCGAAGACCTCGGCACCGGCCCGGGCGAAGCCGACCATCGCGGCGCAGTGCTCGGCCATCGACGCCCGGGCGCGGCGGACGTACTCGGCGGGGTCGGTGCGCCGCAGCTCGGCCGCCTCGTCGAGCGTCAGGCCCGCGGGCACGTAGCCGTGCAGCGGGTCGTGCGCGCTCGTCTGGTCGGTGACGACGTCGACCTCCTCGCCGCGCGCGAGGAGCGCGGGCAGCGCCTCGGCGGCGTTGGCGACCACGCCCACGGAGAGCGCGCGGCCGGCGGCGGCCGCCTCCCGCACCCGCCGCAGCCCGTCGTCGACGGAGTCCGCGATCTCGTCGAGGTAGCGGGTCTCGGCCCGGCGCCGCACGCGCGCCGGGTCGACGTCGAGGCACAGCGCGGTCCCGCCGTTCATGGTCACCGCGAGCGGCTGGGCACCGCCCATCCCGCCGAGCCCGGCCGTGAGGACGACCTTGCCGCGCAGCGTCCCGCCGAAGCGCTGCTCCGCGAGCGCCGAGAACGTCTGGAAGGTGCCCTGGACGATGCCCTGGGTGCCGATGTAGATCCACGAGCCGGCCGTCATCTGGCCGTACATCGTCAGCCCGAGCGCCTCGAGCTCCCAGAAGTGGTCCCACGTGGCCCAGCCGGGGACCAGCAGGCTGTTGGCGAGGAGGACGCGCGGGGCGTGCTCGAAGGTGCGGAAGACGGCGACGGGCTTGCCGCTCTGCACCAGCAGGGTCTCGTCGTCGGCGAGGCGGGTCAGCGTCTGCTCGATCGCGCGCAGCGAGCGGTGGTCGCGCGCCGCCTTCCCGCTGCCGCCGTAGACCACGAGGTCCTCCGGCCGCTCGGCGACGTCGGGATGGAGGTTGTTGCGCAGGCACCGCAGCGCGGCCTCCTGCAGCCAGCCCTTGCACTCCACGGCTACTCCAGGGGTCCGGTGACGGCCTCGACGGCCGTCAGCAGCTCGCCGCCGCGCACGAGTGCGACGACGGCCTCGATCTCGGGGGACAGGTACCGGTCCGGGCCCGGCCCGGCGACGTGCTCGCGCACGGCCGCGACCGCGGCGGCCGTGCCCGCGGCGGGGCGGAGCGGGGCGCGCAGGTCGAGCGCGCGTGCCGCGGTGAGCACCTCGATCGCGAGGACCCGGGCGAGGCCGTCGACGGCCCGGCGCAGCTTGCGGGCCGCGCCCCAGCCCATCGAGACGTGGTCCTCCTGCATCGCGGAGCTCGGGATGCTGTCCACGCTCGCCGGGACCGCGAGCCGCTTGAGCTCGCTCACGAGGCCGGCCTGCGTGTACTGCGCGATCATCAGGCCGCTGTCGAGGCCCGGGTCGTCCGCGAGGAACGGCGGCAGCCCGTGCGAACGGTGGACGTCGAGCATCCGGTCGGTGCGCCGCTCGCTGATGGAGGCGACGTCGGCCACCGGGATCGCGAGGAAGTCGAGCACGTGGGCCACCGGTGCGCCGTGGAAGTTGCCGTTCGACTCGAGCCTCCCGTCCGGCAGCAGCACGGGGTTGTCCACGGTGCTCGCCGCCTCGCGTCCTGCGACCAGCCGGGCGTGCGCGAGGGTGTCCCGCGCCGCGCCCGCGACCTGTGGTGCGCACCGCAGCGAGTAGGCGTCCTGCACCCGCGGGTCCTCGGGACCCCGGTGCGACGCGACGATCTCGCTGCCCTCCAGGACGCGGCGCATCGAGGCGGCCGCGGCGGCCTGGCCCGGATGCGGCCGCAGCGCCATGAGGTCGGCGGCCAGCACGCGGTCGGTGCCGAGGAGCGCCTCGACGCTCATCGCCGCCGCGACGTCGGCCACCCGCAGCAGCCGGTCGAGGTCCGCGCACGCGAGCATGAGCATCGCGAGCATCCCGTCCGTGCCGTTGATGAGGGCGAGCCCCTCCTTCTCCGCGAGCACGACGGGCGTGATGTGGGCGGCGGCCAGCGCGTCCGACGCGGCCCGGAGCGAGCCGGCGACCCGGACCTCGCCCTCGCCCGTGAGCGCGAGCGCGGCGTGGGCGAGCGGCGCCAGGTCCCCCGAGCAGCCGAGCGAGCCGAACTCCCGGACGACGGGGGTGATCCCGGCGTTGAGCAGGGCGGCGTAGGCCTGGGCCGTCGCGGGCCGGACGCCCGTGAAGCCCGAGACGAGCGTGCGCAGGCGGAGCAGCATCATCCCGCGGACGACCTCGGGCTCGACCTCGTCGCCCGAGCTCGCCGCATGGGACCGCACCAGGCTGCGCTGCAGCTCGGTGCGGGACGCGTGCGAGATGTGCCGGGTGGCCAGCGCACCGAAGCCGGTCGAGACGCCGTAGACGGGGACGTCGGAGGCGGCGAGCGCGTCGACGTGCGCGCGCGCCGCGGCGAGCCGGTCGAGACCCGCCGGAGCCAGGTCCACCGGCGCCCCGTCGCGTGCCACGGCCACGAGCTCCGCCTCGGTGACCGGGCGGTCGGGGTCCAGCGTGACGTCCATGCGCTGAGCCTGCCCGTGCCGGGCGCGCGCGCCTAGCCCTCGCGTGCTCCCGGCGTCTCACCTGTGAGACGTTCTGCCCGTGTCCGCCGAACGCGCGCTCGCGGTCCTGCGCCTCCTCGCCGCGTCGCCCGGGCCGCTCCCGGCGAGCGCTGTGGCCGAGGCGACCGGGGCTCCGCGCGCGTCGACGTACCGGTTGCTGCGGACCATGGCGGACCAGGGGTTCGTGGTGCACTTCCCCGAGGAGCGGCGCTGGGGGCTGGGCGTCGCGACGTTCGAGGTCGGCCAGGCCTACCTGCGGCGCGAGCCGCTCGAACGGCTCGCGCGGCCGCTGCTGATCCGCCTGGTCCGCTCCGTCAGGCGCACGGCGCACCTCGGCGTGCTGCACGGGGCCGAGACGCTCTACCTGCTGGTCGAGCGCCCGCCCAGCTCGGCCCCGCTGGTGACCGCGGTGGGGGTCCGGCTGCCCGCCCAGCTCACGGCGAGCGGACGCGCGCTGCTCGCGCACCTGCCCGAGGCCCACGTACGGGCGCTGTTCGCCGAGGAGATGGTGCGGCGCGGTGGGCGCGGCCCGGCGGACGTCGAGGTGCTGGTCGCCGAGCTGGCCCGTGAACGGGCGCGCGGCTGGTCCGCCGAGGAGGGTCTCGTGACCCCCGGATGGCGGTCCGTGGCGGCCGCCGCGTTCGACGCGACCGGTCGACCTGCGGCCGCCGTGAGCATCACGACCGAGTCCCACGACCGCCGCCCCGAGGCCGAGCTCGTCGACGCGGCGCTCGCGACGGCGACCGAGCTGACGCGCCGCCTCGGCGGGCGCGCGGCTGTGCGCGCGAGCGGTCCCGCAGCCCCCTAACCTTGCGGCGTGGCATCCGCGACCCGGTGGACGCCCGCATCGACGACAGACCGCCGCGACGCGCGGCAGAGGGAGACCTGATGCCCGGCGGCCTCGCTGCGCTGCTCGACGACATCGCCGCACTCGCGAAGCTCGCGGCGGCGTCCGTGGACGACGTGGGCGCGGCGGCCGGCCGCGCCAGCGCGAAGGCCGCGGGCGTGGTGATCGACGACACCGCGGTGACCCCGCGGTACCTGCACGGCTTCGACCCCAAGCGCGAGCTGCCGATCATCCGACGCATCGCCGTCGGCTCGTTGCGCAACAAGCTGCTCTTCATCCTCCCCGCCGCGCTCCTCCTCAGCCAGTTCCTGCCGTGGCTGCTCACACCGATACTCATGGTCGGCGGCACCTACCTGGCCTTCGAGGGGGCGGAGAAGCTCTACGAGCTGGTCAGCGGGCACGCGAAGGAGAAGGCCGCGGTGCCGGTCGCCGCGCAGGGTGCCGACGTCGAGAAGTCCATGGTGAGCGGCGCGATCCGGACGGACTTCATCCTCTCCGCGGAGATCATGGTGATCGCGCTCAACGAGGTCGCGAGCGAGCCGCTCGTCTCGCGTGCGGTCATCCTCGTCGTGGTGGCCCTGGGCATCACCCTGCTCGTCTACGGGGTCGTCGCGCTCATCGTGAAGATGGACGACATCGGGCTGCGGCTCGCTGAGACCCGCAACGGCGCGGTCGCGGCCGTCGGCAGGGGACTGGTGCTGGCCATGCCCAAGGTCCTCGCGGTCCTCTCGACCGTCGGCATCGTCGCGATGCTGTGGGTCGGCGGCCACATCCTTCTCGTGGGCGTGGACGAGCTCGGCTGGCACGCGCCGTACGAGGTGGTGCACCACCTCGAGGAGGCGGTGCACGGCGTGGCCGGCATCGGCGGCTTCCTGGCGTGGCTCGTGAACACGGCCGCGTCCGCGGTCATCGGGCTGCTCGTCGGCGCCGTCGTCGTGGCCGTCATGCACGTCCTGCCGCGGAGGAAGTCGGCCGCCGCCGCGCACTAGCCACGCCTGCCTCGGCGACGGGCAGCGCCGCTCGAGCGACGTCCCGCGGTCGCGGCGTGACCGCTCGGGCAGCCGTTCGGGCAGGCGCGGCTCAGACGCTCCCGGGAGCGTGGACAGCCGGGACAACCGGTGCTGTGCTCGCTCCACGGGCATCGGCGCAGCGCGCGTCCCGGACGCGCACGGTCGGCGTCGGCTTCCGAGGAGGACGCCATGATCGTCGTGCTCGCGTCGCGCCACGACCGGGAGGCACACCGGCTGGCCGAGGCCTGGCACCGCCACGACGCCCGCGTGATGACGCCCGACGACCTGTCCGTCGCCGGCTGGCAGGTGCGGGCCCCGGGCGCGCTGTCCTCGCGCGTGGTCGTCGGGGGTGACGTCGTCGACGACGCGGCCGTGACGGGGGTCGTGACGCGGCTCATGACGGTCCCCGCGGAGGAGCTGCGGCGGGTCCGTGAGGTCGACCGCGCCTATGCCGCGCGGGAGATGACGGCGTTCCTGGGCTTCTGGTTGTCGACCCTGGCGTGCCCGGTCCTCAACCCGCCTGCAGCCGTCCACCTGTGCGGCCCGGGGTGGCGGGACGAGCGGTGGCTCCTCACCGCGAGCCGGCTCGGGATCGCCGTGGTGCCACGCGCCCGCGGCACCGGGGTGCCCGACCGCCCGGGGACGCGTGCGGAGACGGCGCCCGCGGGCCACCTCTCCTGCACCGTGGTCGGTGACCGCTGCCTGCACCGACCCGGCTCGCCGCCGCCGGGCACGCGCGAGCCGGCCGACGACGGCGTCGCGGAACGAGCTGCCGAGGCGGCCCTGCGGCTCGCACGGGCCGCCGGTGCACCGCTGGTGGACCTGCGCTTCGCCGTCGGCGAGGACGGACCCGCCCTCGTCTCGGCCGACGTCCGGGTGGACGTGTCCGACCCCGACGTGCGGGCCGCGATGATCGAGCACCTCCGGGGCAGCCTGGTGGCTGCCCCGCTGCGGCGGTTCCCGTGATCCTGCTGTGGGGGCTCGAGCGGGACATGCCGTTGGCGCGGGTGCGGGACGCGCTGCACGAGGCCGGTGGCGAGACGCTCCTGGTGGACCAGCGCGCGGTCCTGCGGTCGACCGTCGAGCTCGAGGTCGGCACGGCGGTCCGCGGAGCGCTCGACCTGGGCGGGCGCGCGGTCGACCTGCAGGACGTGACCGCCGCGTACGTGCGTCCGTACGACTCCACGCGCCTGCGGTCCGTCGCGTCGACGGCGTCCGGCAGCGCCGAGCGGCGGCACGCCGCCGTGTTCGACGACGCGATGTGGACGTGGAGCGACCTCACGACGGCGACGGTGGTCAACCGACCGAGCGCCATGACGGTGATGAGCTCCAAACCGCGTCAGTGCGCGGTGCTCGCCGCCCACGGGTTCGCCGTCCCCGACACCCTGGTGACGACGGACCCGCAGGCGGCGCGGGAGTTCGCACAGCGCGAGGAGCGGTCGTCTACAAGTCGGTGAGCAGCGTCCGGAGCGTCGTGGCGCGCGTGGGCGCCGACGACGAGCGTCTCGCGGACGTCGCCTGGTGCCCGACGCAGCTCCAGCAGCACGTCCCCGGTGACGACCACCGCGTGCACGTGGTCGGCGACGAGGTCTTCTGCTCGCGCATCCGATCGGGCGCGGACGACTACCGCTACGCGGCACGCGACGGCCACGCCGTGGCGATGGATCCCGTCCGTGCCCCGGACGAGCTCGCCGGGCGGTGCCGCGCGCTCGCCGACCACCTGGGGCTCCGGCTCGCAGGCATCGACCTGCGGGTGACACCGGAGGGCGAGTGGTTCTGCTTCGAGGTCAACTCCTCGCCCGCCTTCACCTTCTACGACCGTCACGGGCAGGGGATCGACCGCGCGGTCGCGCGGCTGCTCATGGGACGGGAAGGGGTGTCCTGATGGCTGGTGGTGGTCGCGTCCCCCCACGTCTGACCGGTCCTCGAATGGCGGCCTGGGCCTACTTCGCCTTCGACGGGCGCGTGGTCGACACGGCGACCGGCACCCGGGCGGACTGGCCCTGGGCCATGCGGCAGTGGGACCGGGTCGCTGCGGCGGGTGCGGCCGTGCGGCTCGTCGTCGCCGGGGAGGCGTACCGCGACCTCGATGTCACCACCGCGGAGGGCTCAGCCAGGAAGGCCGACGTCGACCAGCGCCTCGCGGCGTGCGGCGACGCCGGGCAGCTGGTCTTCGGCCGTGTGTACGTCGCCGGGGGCCGGTTGGCAGCCGGCGCTCCGGGGACGTCGCACGAGGACCCGCTCCACCCCGGTCACCAGGTGCCGTCGGTCGCGGACCAGGTGGCGGGGTGGCGCGACGCGTACGGCGGGCTGCTCGACGGCATCTACCTCGACAGCGGGCCCACGGCCTGCACGGACCCGGCGGTGCCGCTCAGCGTGGCCTCCGTGCCCGAGAACTACCGCCGGTACGTCGCGCTGGTGCGCGAGGTGCCGTACGAGGTCTTCGTCGCGGCCCCGCAGCACCTGGACGCCCGTCCGGACCGGTGGCTCCGAGACCTCGACCCGGCGTTCCTCGAGCTGTGGGAGGGCGGGATGCTGTCGTATCGCACCAGGTTCGAGGCCAAGGACCCGTGCCGCCCGGGAACCGGTGCGGGTGTGCCGGCCTGGTGGGACCCCGGTGAGCCGAACCGCTGGAGCCGGGTGCACACGATCACCGACTGCTCCGACGCGGCCCGGATGCGCCAGCTCGTCGACCTCGCCGTGCGGCAGCGCGGCGCCGGCACGGTCTGGGTCACCCGCTCGCGCCAGGACCCCAACCACGGCGCGGTCTTCGACGTGCTGCCGTCGTACTGGGACGAGGAGGTGGCGTTCTTCCTGCCCTTCGTCGAGGCGGACGAGGCGGCCAAGGGCAAGGAGGAGAAGGAGAAGGAGAAGGAGAAGGAGAAAGAGAAGGAGAAGGAAAAGGAGAAGGAGAAAGAAAAGGAGAAGGAGAAGGAGGACAAGGAGGACAAGGAGAAGGAGGACAAGGAGGACAAGGAGAAGGAGGACAAGGAGGACAAGGAGAAGGAGCACGAGGCGCCGACCGAGAAGGAGATGAAGGACGAGACGGACAAGGCGCCGAAGGACGACAAGGACGACCCCCCCGAGTTCCTCAAGGACGGACCGGACAGCCCGGCACGGTCGTTCGACCCCGTCGGCACCGACGCGCTG
This sequence comes from Actinotalea ferrariae, assembly GCF_019733465.1. Lineage (GTDB taxonomy): Bacteria > Actinomycetota > Actinomycetes > Actinomycetales > Cellulomonadaceae > Actinotalea > Actinotalea ferrariae_A. The sequence continues at coordinate 14,152 of NZ_JACVQL010000028.1, forward strand.
GTCGGCTTCGCCGACGTGGAGCCGGGCGGCGACGAGCAGTCCGACGAGCTGCCCGAGCACGAGCAGGGCCGGACGTTCATCCGGCCGGACGAGCGTCCCGAGGTCGGCGGCAGGGCTCTGGCCGAGGACGAGGGCGACGACGAGCGGACCCACCCCACCGGCGAGGACCCCGGCCGTGCCGCGGGCGGTTCGGAGCCGGTCCGGTGACCGGCGACGCGGCGGTGCCGCAGGCGGGCGGCCAGGCGGTCGGCGGCCGGGTGCTGGGCGCGGGTGGGCGACGAGGTCTGCCGGACCTCGTCGTCGAGGTGGTGGACTGCGGTGTCGGCGGCGACGTCGGCGTGGGGGAGTCCCACACCGACGCGGACGGCGCCTTTACGGTCCTGCTCGCGGGACAGCGCCCGATGCCCGACCTGCAGGTCCGGGTGTGGACCAGCGGCGAACCGGGCGCGACCCTCGTCGGGGCGTCCACGGTCGCGCTGGACGCGGCCGAGCCCCTCGTGACGATCGACGTGCACCTCGCGGCCTCGTCGGCCGGGCTGGAGTCCGAGCACGACGCCCTGCTGCGCACCACCGCGCCGTTCGTGCCCGGCCGGCTCGGCGACCTCGAGGAGTCCCAGGTCCGCAGTGACGTCACCCGGGTCGCGACCAAGGCGGGGTGGGACGCCCGCGGCGTGGCGTACGCGGCCCTCGCCGACCGGCTCGCACGTGAGACGGGCGGTGCTGTGCCCGACGCGCTGCTCTACGCGCTCCTGCGGGCCGGGGCGCCCCCGGCGCCCGACGCCCTCTTCCGCACCAGCCTCCGGGTCGTGGAGGCGACCTGGCGCGACGCCGTCACGCAGGGTCTGGTGCCGCGCCACCTCGAGGAGCGCATCCCGGAAGCCCTGCGGGCCTACGAGACCGAGGCCGCGCGCCGGTTGCTCTCGTCGCGCGCAGGCATGTCGAGCGTGGCCGAGCTGCTGGACGTCACGTTCCCGGACGACGACGAGGCCAAGGCGACCGTCGCGGAGATGCACGTCCGTGCGGGCAGCGCCGACCTGCTCTGGGACTCCCTGCGGGACGTGCTCGGCCCCGAGGGCGCGCGCCGGTTGGAGCTCGACAGCCGTCTGGCCGCCCTGACGCTCGGCAACGCGCCCCTCGTCGCAGCCCTGCACGCGTCGCAGGACGCCGACGACGCCGGCCCGCTGCGCTCGGTCGACGAGCTCGCCCGGCGGTCCTTCCACCGACCCGACCGGTGGGCGGCGCTGCTGAGCGACACCGCACGCGCCGTGCCGGAGGAGGTCGCCGGCGACACCGCCGAGCGGCGGCTCGTCGGCTACGCCGAGTACCTCGCCGCTCAGGTGCGCCTGGGCCACCCCACGGCCGTGCTCGCAGCCCGCATCGCCGCCGGGGACCTCGCGGTCGACGACGACGTCGAGGTCAGCGACGCGGCTGCTGCCTTCCTGTCCGACCACGCCGGCCGCTTCGAGCTGGGCGTGGAGCCGGTCCGCAGCTTCGTCGCGACGAACGACGACGTGGAGGCCCCCCACGACGCGCGGGTCCTGCGGGCGCTCGAGCGGGTGCAGCGCCTCTACCAGGTCACCCCGGACGACGACGCGATGGCCGTCCTGCTCGACGCGGGGCTCGACTCGGCCACCGCGATCGCCGACGTGCCGGTCGAGGAGTTCGTCCGCGGGCGGGGCGAGGCGCTCGGGGAGCCGGACGCGCGGCTCGTGCATGCGCGGGCCGAGCAGATCTCGGACCTCGTCGCGAACCTCGCGGGCAGCTACCTGGTCGCGCGCACCGCTCCGCGGATCGGGGTCGACGGGGCCATGGTGGCGCCGTACGACGACGCGCGACCCCGGGTCGACGTGGCGGCGCTGCCCACCCTCGAGCGGCTGTTCGGCTCGCTCGACACCGAGGCGTGCGAGCACTGCGGCTCCGTCCTCAGCCCCGCGGCGTACCTGGTCGACCTGCTGCACCACCTCGACATCCAGGACGCGGCCACGAACCCGCTCGACGAGCTGCTCAAGCGCCGGCCGGACATCGGTCACCTGCCGCTCACGTGCGAGAACACGAGCACGGTGGTGCCGCACATCGACCTCGTCACCGAGACGCTCGAGTACTTCGTCGCCCACGGGCGCTCGCTCGAGGGGTTCACCGGGCACACCACGCCGGTGGGGCAGACGGCCGAGCAGGCCCTGGCGACACCGGCGTTCGTGGACGACGAGGCCTATGCCGCCCTCCGCGAGGCGATGCACCCCGCACCGCTGCCCTTCCACCGGCACCTGGAGGACCTGCGGGCCCTGCTGACCAGGCTCGGGACCCCGCTGGCGGAGGTGATGCGCGTCCTGCGCCGCGACGACGAGCTGACGCACGCGGACGGCTACGGCTGGCGCGAGATCGCGCACGAGCAGGCCGGCATCTCACCCCAGCTGGCCGAGCTGCTCACCGACCACCGCGTCCCGCTGCCCGCGCTGCTGGGCCTGCCGGCCACCGCGACGGTCGAGGACGCGCTCGCGGGGCTCGCGACGGTCCGCGGCTGGGCGGCGCACCTCGACCTGACGTACGACGAGGTCCACCAGCTGCTCGGCACCCGGCTCCTCGGCGCGACGCTGGTCGCCGTGCCTCCCACGGCACCGCCCGGGGGGCCGCACCCGCTGCCCGCGTACGACGAGCTCGTCGTCCGGCACGTGGCCGGCGATGCGGCGGTGGGGCCCGTCACCGCTGCCGACGCCCGACTCACGATCCGGCTCGTCCGGCTGTGGCGCGCCCTGGGGTGGAGCATCGGCACGACGGACGCGGTCCTCGTCGCGCTCCTCGGTCCGTCCGCGCCCGGAGACGTCGTCGGCGACAGCGAGGCCGGGCAGGACGCCGCCATGGAGCGCGCCGTCGCGCGCGTGGGCACCGTGATCACGGCGCTGCGCAGGCTGGGGCTGGAGGCGGACGCGCTCGAGCCGCTCGTCGCATGCTGGTCCGACCTCGAGCCGGGCCGGCCGGCCGGGCTGTACCAGCGCCTGTTCCTCGCGGGCGGTGCGGCGGCCGCAGGGTTCGAGCCGGATGCGGACGGCCTGGTCCTCACCGACGCTCCGGCGCTGGCCGACCGTGCCGACGTGGTCAGCGCGGCCCTCAGGGTCACCCCCGAGGAGCTCGCGGTGGCGTCGCGCGCGCTGGGTCCCGAGCCGCGGCTGACCCTCGCGGCGCTGAGCGAGCTCTTCCGCCGCACCTGGCTCGCACGCACGCTGGGCATGAGGCAGCAGGAGCTCGACCGCCTCCTGAGGCTCACGGGGATCGACCCGTTCGACCCGCCCGACCAGCCCGACGCCGGGATGCTGCGACTGCTGGACGTCCTGGACACGTTCGCGGCCGCGCACGTGGCCCCCTCCGCCGTGGTCGCCGCACTCTGGCCGACGGCGGCGACCGCGCCCGGCGCCGTCGACCCGATGGTCCGGACGGTGGCGCGGGACGTGCGCAGGCGTGCGCGCGCGACCGTGCCGGGAGGCGCCGGCGACGTGCCGGTGGACCGCCTGGTCGAGCTCCTCGTGCTGCGGTTCGGCGACGCGGGCCGCCACCTCGCGGCCCTCGTCGACCACGCGCTGGACGTCGAGGTCCCGTTCGAGCACCTCGGCCGGGCGCTGCCCCCGGCCGTCGTCCGGGCGGGCGCCGGGCGGCTCCGGCTCGACGCGGACCGGCGTCGTCTCGGCTACGCGGGGCGGATGTCGCAGGAGGTGCGCGAGGCGATCCGGGCCGTCCCCGACGCGCCGGGCACCCTGCCGGCGGCGGTCGACGAGCTGTTCGCGGCCGGTGAGGCGCGCGCGACCGACGTCGCCTTCGCGTCGCTCGACGCGGCGCTGACCCGCGCGCTCCAGGACCACCCGGAGTTCGTCGCAGCGTGGCTCGACCTCCTGCTGGGGGCCACCGAGGACGTCGCCGGCATGGTCGACGCGCTGCTGGGGGCACTGCGCTCCCGCGAGCGCCGCGAGGAGGCCCTCGCGGCCGTGGCAGCGGCCACCGGGGTCACCACCGAGCTCGCCGGCGCGCTCCTCGACGAGCCGGGACCCCTGGGCACCGCGCGGTCCGGGCTCGTGGCCGTGGCCGACGTCGGCGTCGAGGGGCTCGCGCGTGCGGACCTCCCGGGCGGGTCGACGTCGTCGGGCCTCGTCGACGTCGTGCGGGCAGGGCCGTACCGGTTCGGCGTGCGTGCGGCCCCGGACGCTCGCGTGACCCTGCGCGTGGACGGCCGCGACGTCCCGCTCGTGGTCGACGGCGACCGGCGGCGCGCGGTCGCGCCGGTCGAGCTCGCCGCCGACCGGCTCGTGCCTGTCGTCGTCGAGGTCCAGGGCGAGGGCACGCGCGCGGACCTGGAGTGGCGACGCGGTGACGAGGCGTGGACCGCCGTGCCGGCCGACGCGCTGTACACCTCGGAGCAGGTCGCGACGCTGCGCGAGGTGCTCGCGCGCCTGGTCGCGGCCGCGGGCATCGGGGACACCTTCGCCCTCGAGCCCGCGGCGCTGCGCCACCTGCTCGGCCGCGAGGCCCTCGGGGTCGACGGCACGTCGTGGCTGAGCCGGGTGCCCGTGCTCGGGGTCCCGGACGAGCCCGCGCTGGGCGACGTCGTGGACGCGCTCGGCGGCTTCGCCGCTCTCGCGACGGCCCACAGGGTGGACCAGCGGACCCTGGTCGGCCTCCTCCTCGATCCCGAGGCGACGCTCGCCGGCGCCGGCCCCGTGCTCGCCCACGCCTTCGGCTGGCAGCCCGCGGACCTCGCGGTCCTGCTCGCCCACCGAGCGCTCACACCTGCCGCCCTGGCCGAGGTCACCCAGCTGGCGCGGGTCGCCGCGGCCATGGCGTCGTCGTCCGTCCTCGCGGTCCCCATGGCCGACCTGCTCGCGGCGATCACACCCGACCCCGGGCCCGAGGCCGTCGGCGTCGCCCGGACCGCGCTCCGTCGGCGGTACGGCGGGAGCTGGCTCGACGCGCTGCGCGACGTCACGGACGGGCTCCGGGTCCGCCGCAGGGACGCCCTGGTGGCGTACGTCCTGCGCGAGCTGCGGCAGCAGGACCCGGACGTCGACACCCCCGAGAAGCTCTTCGAGTTCTTCCTCATGGACGTCGCGACGCAGCCCGCGGTCGCCACCTCACGCGTGCGGCATGCGATCTCGGCGGTCCAGCTGTTCGTCGAGCGGGTGCTGATGAACCTCGGCCCCGTGCCGCCGGAGACCTTCACGAACCCCGAGCGCTGGCAGCACCTCAAGCGCTACCGGCTCTGGGAGGCGAGCCGGCAGCTCTTCCTGTGGCCCGAGAACTGGCTGGAGCCACAGCTGCGGACCGACCAGTCGCCGGCGTTCCGGCGCGTCATGAGCCAGCTGCTCCAGAGCGACATCGGTGAGGAGTCGGCTGCGACCGCGCTCCTCGGGTACCTCTCGCAGCTCGAGGAGGTCGCCAAGCTCGAGCCGGTCGCCATCCACGAGGACGAGGGGGACCCCGCCTTCGGCGACGAGGTCTCGCACGTCGTCGCGCGGACCCCCGGCGCCCAGCGCCGCTACTTCTACCGGCGGCGCGAGACGGGCACCTGGACGGCGTGGGAGCACGTCGGTCTGGACATCGAGGACAACCCCGCGATGCCCGTGCTGTGGAAGGGTCGGCTCCTGCTCTTCTGGCTCAAGGTCGTCAACACCAGCCCGCCGATGCCCGGGCTCGACCCCTCGGTCTCGGCCCGGCCCCTGACGGAGGTGTCGCTGGGCGAGCTGCAGGACCCGTCGGCCCGCAACCCCAAGGTCGAGCCGAAGGTCGTGCTGTGCTGGAGCGAGTACTACGACCGCACGTGGCTGCCGCCGAGGACGTCGGACGTCGCGGCGCCGAGCAGCCTGCTCCAGGTCGTCGACATCACCGGACCCCACGCCTTCGACCGGCGCGAGGTGCTCCTCGGGTCCACGATCGAGGGCGGCGTGCTGCGCATCCGCGTGTGGGGACCGGGGTTCGGGACGTCGTTCCTCTTCTTCAACACCTACAGCCTGCCGCAGAGGCAGGAGGACAGCCCGGACCCCGACGCGATCATGGCGCTCGAGGACTTCGCGGACGCCGTCCGCGACATCGAGGACGTCGGCTCGACCGTCACGGTCACCTACCGCGGGCTCGACCTCGAGGGGCCGGTCGTGCGGCGGCTCTTCACGCGTGACGACGGGACCCCGTACCGGATCACGGCCCCGTTCCACGTCGGCTACCAGGTCGACGGCGACCAGCAGGGACTGATCCGGGACCCGTGGCTCACCCCGTTCCTGTACGCGGACGGCCAGCACGCGTTCTTCGTGCGGACCACCAGCCCGCGCACGGACCGTCCGGGGCCTCGGGTCGGCGGGGTGCTGCCACCGATCGAGGTCGGCCCGAGGCGCGGTCTCTGGAGCCCCGACGACGTGCTCGTGCTGCGCTCGGAGGGTCTCGTCACCGCCGACCGGCTCGTCGGCGCGCCGGGCAACCTCGTCCTCGACGGCGTCGAGATCTCGCCGCTCGGCCGGACCTCCGCCGTCGTGCCGACCACCCAGGAGGTGCACCGTGGCTGAGGACCTGACGGCCGGCTTCCACGAGCGCGCGGACGCGCTGCGCTCGGCCGCGATCCAGCACAGCAGGGACCCGCGGACGTTCACGTACACCGTCGAGAACTTCTTCCACCCCTACGTCGGGGAGCTCATCGAGCGGGTCAACCGGGGCGGGGTCGCCGGGCTCCTGGACCCCGTCTTCCAGGCCGAGCTGCACGACGACGACTTCTTCGACCGCTACTACACGCGCGACGCGTCGGTGACGGCGTTCGCCAAGGACCTCGACGTCCGGGGCGGACCGTACGCGAACTACAACTGGGAGCTGCTGTTCCACGTGCCGCTCTCGATCGCGGTGCACCTCAGCAGCAACCAGCGGTTCGCCGAGGCGCAGCGGTGGTTCCACCACGTGTTCGACCCGACCAGCACCGACACGAGCGTCGAGGGCCCCGCGCGGTACTGGCGGTTCCTGAGGTTCCGGCAGGAGACCGACGTCCAGGACGTCACCGACCTGGTCGCGCTGCTGAGCACGCCCGACGCGCGGCTCACGCCCGAACGGCTCGAGGCCAAGCGACGGGCCGAGCTGGGCCTCGGCTCCCTGCGGCGGTACCCCTTCGAGCCGCACCGCGTCGCGGCGACCCGGACCGTCGCCTACCAGTACCACGTGGTGATGAAGTACCTGGACAACCTCATCGCCTGGGGCGACGCGCTGTTCCGCGAGGACACCGCCGAGTCGGTCGACGAGGCGGTGCAGCGGTACGTCCTGGCGGCGAACATCCTCGGCCGCAGGCCCGAGGTGCTCCCGCCCACGGCCCGTCGGCCGGTGCGGTCCTTCCTGGACCTGCGCGCCCAGCTGCAGAGCGTCGGCGACGTGCTGGTCGACCTGGAGAGCGAGCTGCCGCTCAACCACACCCCTGCACCGCCGTCCTCGGGGGCGGCGTCCGGCTCCGCCGGCACGGGATGGGTCGCGCGCGCCCCGTACTTCTGCGTGCCCCGCAACGACCGCATGCTCGCCTACTGGGACCGCGTGGAGGACCGGCTCGTCAAGATCCGGAACAGCATGAGCATCGAGGGCGTGCCACGGCAGCTGGCCCTCTTCGAGCCGGCGATCGACCCTGGGGTGCTGGTGCGGGCCGCCGCGACCGGCGTCGACCTCGCGGGCGCCGTGGCGGCGTGGCGGACGCCGATGGGTGCCGTCCGGGCGCCCACGCTCATCCGGATGGCGAGCGAGGTGTGCGCCGACGTCCGCAACCTCGGCGCCGCACTCCTGGCCGCCATCGAGAAGGGCGACGCCGAGGCACTCGCGCTGCTGCGGCAGGGGCACGAGGTCGCGGTGCAGGAGCGGACGAAGGACGTGCGGTTCCTCGCGTGGCGCCAGACGGAGGCGGCCACGGACGCGCTCCTGCGCAGCCGGGACCCCGCGCTCGAGCGGTACCACTTCTACCAGCGGCTGCTCGGGCTCGGCGGTCCGGCGGCGCAGCGATCGGACGTCGACCGCCTGATCGTGGACCGCTCGCGACGCGCCGGGGACGCGCCGCTGCTCACCGAGGAGGGCTTCGACAGGGCGTACGCCGAGCTCGTCGGGCGGTTCGACCGGCCGTACCCGGTCCAGCGCCTCCCGCAGCTCAAGCTCGCCGAGGGTCAGTCGCCCACGGCGCAGGCGGGTGCGTCCGGCACGGGCCGGCTCAACCTCACGGTCAACGAGGACAAGGAGCTCAACGAGCACCTCCCGCTCGCGCGGGACCTCGCCCTCGCGTCGTCGGTGGTCGACACGGTCGCGTCGGTGCTCCGGGTGATCCCGACGATCAGCGTCGACCTGCACTTCTGGGGGCTGGGCCTGCACAGCGACGTGTTCGGGGGTGCGATGCTCACCGAGATCAGCAGGATCGCCGCGAGCATCCTGCGCACGACGGCGACGTGGGAGCAGGAGCAGGCCGCGATGGCGGCCCGGACGGCGAGCTACGAGCGCCGCGCCGACGAGTGGGCGCTCCAGAGCAACCTGGCCGCGCACGAGCTCATGCAGCTCGGCCGGCAGGTGCTCGCGTCGGTCGTCGCCGAGCAGGCGGCCCACCGCGAGTACCTCAACGTCTCGGCGCAGATCGACGAGGCCCGCTCGGTCGACCGCCTGCTGCACGAGAAGGCCACGAACCTGGAGCTGCACAGCTGGATGCAGAGCGAGCTGACGCGCCTCTACCACGACCACTACCGCTTCGCGCTCGACCTCGCGCGCAAGGCGGAGCTGACGGTGAAGCGCGAGCTGATGCAGCCCGACGTCGACGCCACCGAGTTCGTGCGGGGCGACCACTGGGACGCGGGTCGGCGCGGCCTCCTCGCAGGCGAGGGCCTCGCGCTCGACCTCCGACGTCTCGAGCTGGCGTACGTCGAGAGCCGCCGCCGCGAGTACGAGATCGTGCGCCACGTCTCGGTGAACCAGCTCGACCCGCTCGCGCTCGTCCGGCTGCGTGAGACCGGGTCGTGCGAGATCTCCATCCCCGAGTCGCTGCTCGACCTCGACTGCCCCGGCCACTACCTGCGCCGGATCAGGCGGGTCAGCGTCTCTGTGCCCGCGGTCACCGGTCCCTACACGAGCGTGAGCTGCGCCCTGTCCCTGCTGCGCAGCTCGGTGCGGACGGTGCCGACGGGCGAGCCCTACGCGCGTCAGGAGAACGACGCACGGTTCGCGGACCTCGCGGGTGCCGTCCAGACGATCGTGACGAGCACCGGCCGGGAGGACGACGGGATGTTCGACGGGCAGCCCGACGACCGGCCGCTGCCGTTCGAGGGCGCCGGGGCGATCAGCACGTGGCGGATCGAGCTGCCGCACCGTTACCGCCAGTTCGACTACGCAAGCATCGCCGACGTCGTGCTCCACGTGCAGTACACGGCCCGCGAGGGCGGGCCACAGCTGCGCCGCCGCGCGGAGGCTGCGCTGGACGACGCGCTCGGGCCGCAGGGGCGGGGCCTCGCGCGCCTGTTCTCGATGCGGCTCGAGTTCCCCACGCAGTGGGCGCGGTTCGTCGCGACCACCGAGGGCAGGGCCGCGCTCGCCGTCACGCTGCGCGACGTCCACCTCCCGTACTGGGCCCAGCACCACGGGCTCGGACCGACGGACGTCACGCTCCTCGCCCGGGGCCCGGCGGGGGCGGACGTGGTCAGGGTCTTCGCCGGGCCGGAGGCGTCGGCCGCCGACGACACCCTGACCAGGGACGAGGACCTGGGGCTCTTCGTCGGGCACCTCGACCGGGTGCCGCTGCCCCCGGCGACGGGTGAGTACGTGCTGCACCTCGACGCGGGGCAGGTCACGGACCTCTGGATGGTCGTGACGTACGCCTCGACCTGAGGGTCGGCGGCGTGCGCAGGGCCGGTCAGGGCCTGAACGGTCGGTAGCCCAGCACCTCGAACCGCTCGAGGAGCTCGATGTCGTCCCGACTCGCGCCGAAGCCCTTCTCGACCAGCACCTTGCCGTACGCCCGCTGGGCGGAGTCCGGGATCACGTCCTCGGCCAGGACGGTCCCGATCCCGACGCCGATGCCGGCGCCCACGGCGGTCGCTGCCAGGACCGGGCCGACGAAGGGCACGCGTCCGACGAGCGCGAGACCAGCCTGCCCGCCCACCGCACCGGCACCGACCTGGACACGCTCCGTCGTGTCCTTCGCCCGGTAGAGGTCACGCGCGAGCAGCGCGGCGCCGATCACGCCTGCCGCCTTGGCCACGCCGCCCGTCCTCCCCGCAGGCCGTGGGGCACCCGCCCGCGCCGTCTCGACGGGCACCTCGACCTTGGGCACCTCGACCTTGGGCGCCTCGACCGGCGCGGCCGCGGTCTCCGCCGGCCCTGGGGTCGCGGGTGCGGCAGCGGCTGCCTCGACGGGCCCGACGGGTCCGGGCGAGGCGGGCGC
>NZ_JACVQL010000280.1 GCF_019733465.1 Actinotalea ferrariae
CGCCGGGTAACGGCACCCCCGGCCCGGCCGCGGGTACGCCGGGCAACGGCGCGCCCGGCAACGGCACGCCCGGCCCCCCGGACGCCAAGCCGGGCAACGGCACCCCCGGCCCGCCGGCGGGGACACCCGGCCCGCCCGGACATCTCAAGGGCTGAGACGCCGGACGTTCCGCCGTACCCCTGCGACGGGCACGCACGATGGCCGGGGTGAGGGGGCGGTCCCTCGGTGCTGACCCGGGACCGTCGCCTCGCCCCGCAGGCCGGTGGCGGCGACGTCGTCGGACGCGGGTGGCAGGACGGGCCGCTCGGCGGCCCCACGGACGACGACGCCCTCGTGAACCCCCTCTCACGGGGGCGTCGTCATGCCCGGCAGGGCCGCGCCAGTGCCCCGGCGGGCAAGTCAGTGCGCGGTTGCCCCGCCCGTCGCGCGGTCCGTGGGCACGCCGCGGTCCGGCTCGGTGCGCGGCTCGCCGAGGAGCACCGGGCGGCCCGGTGCCTCGACGCTGCACTGGGCGAGCCCGTCGGCCAGGACGGCGACGAGCGCGGCGGCCTCCGCGGGCGCGAGCCGGACGCTCGCGACGCACTGCCCCAGGCGCCACGTGCTCATGACGAACACGCCGTCGTGCTCGTGCCACGTGACCTGGAGGGCGCGGTGCTCGCCCCGCACGTCCGGCAGCGCGGTCGCACCCGGCAGCGGCAGCGCGATGACGTCTCCCATGACCGCACCATGCTCCCCGCCCGCGGTCCTGTCCAGAGCGGGCTCCCGGAGGCGGGGACCGGGGGAGCGCGTGAGGGGCACCGACCCTCAGGTCGGCGCCCCTCACGGACGAGCGGTCGCGGGAGACCCCGCAGCCGTCAGCTGCAGCCGCTGGTGGAGCCGCAGCCCTCGCAGACGTGGCACGAGCCGGCCGGCCGCATCTTGATCCCGCAGTTCATGCACAGCGGCGCGTCGGCCTCACGACCCTGGATGAGGTCCATGAGCTCGGCCGACGAGTGGACCGACACCGGAACCGGCGCGACGGACGCCGCCGCCACCGAGTGCGCGGTCGCCGGGGCGGCCGGAGCCGCGGCCGGCGTCGAAGGCGCGGCAGGAGCCGAGGTGCCCGCCGTCGTCGCCGTCTCCGGGGCGCTCGACGGCGCCTCGCTCACGGCCTCGTACGCGTCGCTCGGCACCGGCTCGTAGGAGCCCGTCTCGAGCTGTCGCGTGCGCTCCTCGGTCGTGTAGATCCCGAGCGACGAGCGCGTCTCAAAGGGCAGGTAGTCCAGCGCGAGACGACGGAAGATGTAGTCCATCATCGACTGCGCCATGCGGATGTCCGGGTCGTCCGTCATGCCGGCCGGCTCGAAACGCATGTTGGTGAACTTCTGCACGTAGGTCTCGAGCGGCACCCCGTACTGGAGGGCGACCGAGATCGCGATCGAGAAGGCGTCCATGACACCGGCGAGCGTCGACCCCTGCTTGCCGAGCTTGACGAACAGCTCACCGAGGCCGTCGCCCGGGTAGGACCCGGCCGTGATGTAGCCGTCGGCGCCGCCGACCGTGAACGACGTCGTGAGCGACGTGCGCTGACGCGGCAGGCGCTTGCGCGTGGCCCGAGCCGGGGCGGCCTCGACGACGACCGGAGCAACGACCGGGGCCTCGGCCGTCTTCGCCTTGGCGTCCGACAGCGGCTGGCCGACCTTGCAGTTGTCGCGGTAGATGGCGAGCGCCTTGATGCCCATCTTCCAGGACTTGAAGTAGATCTCCTCGATCTCCTCGACCGTCGCCGTCTCCGGCATGTTGACGGTCTTCGAGATCGCGCCGGAGATGAACGGCTGGACGGCCGCCATCATCCGCACGTGCCCCATCGGGGAGATCGCACGCTCGCCCATCGCGCAGTCGAAGACCTCGTAGTGCTCGGTCCTCAGGCCCGGGGCGTCGACCACGTGGCCGTGCTCGGCGATGTACTCGACGATCGCCTCGACCGTCTCCTCCGCGTAGCCCATGCGGCGCAGCGCGCGCGGGATCGTCTGGTTGACGATCTGCATGGACCCGCCGCCGACGAGCTTCTTGAACTTGACGAGCGAGAAGTCCGGCTCCACGCCGGTCGTGTCGCAGTCCATCATGAAGCCGATGGTCCCGGTGGGCGCGAGCACCGAGGCCTGGGCGTTGCGCCACCCGTTCGCCTCGCCGATCCGGTTGCCCTCGGCCCAGACCTTCGTGGCCGCGGCGTGGATGCCGGCGTCCATCGAGCCGAGCGTGCGGATGTCGTCGTTGGCGGCGGCGTGCTTGCGCATGACCCGCTTGTGACCCTGCTCGTTGAGGCGGTAGCCCTCGTACGGGCCGACGACGCCGGCGAGCTCGGCCGACCGCTTGTACGCGGTGCCGGTCATGAGCGACGTGATGGACGCGGCGAGCGCGCGGCCGCCCTCGGAGTCGTAGCCGTGGCCGGTCGCCATGAGCAGCGCGCCGAGGTTGGCGTAGCCGATGCCGAGCTGGCGGAACTTCCGCGTGGTCTCGCCGATCGCCTCGGTCGGGAAGTCCGCGAAGCAGATCGAGATGTCCATCGCGGTGATGACCAGCTCGACGGCCTTCTCGAACCGCGCGACGTCGAACGTGTCGTCCTCACGGAGGAAGGTGAGCAGGTTGAGCGACGCGAGGTTGCACGAGGAGTTGTCGAGGTGCATGTACTCGGAGCACGGGTTCGACGCCGTGATGCGGCCCGACTCGGGGCTCGTGTGCCAGTCGTTGATCGTCGAGTCGTACTGCAGACCCGGGTCGGCGCACTCCCACGCGGCCTTGGCGATCTTGCGGAAGAGGCCCTTGGCGTCGACGGTCTCGATGACCCGGTTGTCCTGACGTGCGCGCAGCCCGAAGGTGCCGCCGTCCTCGACCGCCTGCATGAACTCGTCGCTGACGCGCACCGAGTTGTTGGCGTTCTGGTACTGGACGGACACGATGTCCTTGCCGCCCAGGTCCATGTCGAAGCCGGCGTCGCGCAGCGCGCGGATCTTGTCCTCCTCGCGCGCCTTGGTCTCGACGAACTCCTCGATGTCGGGGTGGTCGACGTCGAGCACGACCATCTTCGCCGCGCGGCGCGTGGCGCCGCCGGACTTGATGGTCCCGGCGCTCGCGTCGGCACCGCGCATGAACGAGATGGGGCCGCTCGCGGTGCCGCCCGAGGAGAGCAGCTCCTTGGAGGAGCGGATCCGCGAGAGGTTCAGGCCGGCGCCCGACCCGCCCTTGAAGATCATCCCCTCCTCGCGGTACCAGTTGAGGATCGAGTCCATCGTGTCGTCGACGGCGAGGATGAAGCAGGCGCTGACCTGCTGCGGCGACGGCGTGCCGACGTTGAACCACACGGGGGAGTTGAACGAGAACACCTGGTGCAGCAGCATCCAGGTCAGCTCGTGCTCGAAGAGCGTGGCGTCGTCGTCGCTGGCAAAGTAGCCGAAGTCCCGGCCGGCCTTCGTGTAGGTGAGCACGACCCGGTCGATGAGCTGCTTCAGGCTCCACTCGCGCGCGGACGTCCCGACGGCACCGCGGAAGTACTTGGTCGTGACGATCGTCGTGGCGTTGAGCGACCAGGACGCGGGGAACTCGACGCCCTTCTGCTCGAAGATCGTCTCGCCCGACTTCCAGTTGGTCTGGACGACGTCGCGGCGCTCCCACTCCACCTCGTCGTAGGGGTGCACACCGGGCGTGGTGAAGACCCGCTCGACGGCCAGGCCGCGCTTGCGGGCCCGGGCGCCGCGCGCCCCGGTCTTGCCGGTGGACTCCGACGTCTCTGTCATGACTTCTCCTTCGGCCGGTCGCACGGCGTTGAGGTGCGGGGCGTGCTCTGGGCTCTGCTTGGTCGGGCTCTGCTGGTGGGGCTCTGCTTCGGGTCGTGCGCTGCAGCTCGTGGTGCTCGCCGCAGGTCGTGCCGGTCGTGCTCGTCGTCCGGTGCTGCTGGTCGTGCCTCGTCGAGGGCGGTGGGCGAGCCCGTGCCGGCGGTCCACATGCCGTGCACAGGCTCGTCGCAGATCTCCACAGGGCGGTGCGCGTGATGCACAGCTTCATGCACAGATCTGGGCTCTCACCACTACAGGTGCCTAACTTACAACCGTGGAACCACTAGATGTAGTGGGACCGCCATGATCTTTCCGCAGAGTTCCACCGGTTGGCGCGAACCTGCAGGCCAGCGCTGTGTCGATGTTGATCGGCGATCGTGCGCTCGTCGCGAACACGGCGTGTCCCCGGTCCCGGCGTGTCGCAGGGGACCGGACGAACGGTGCGATCCGGACGCTCAGCCGCGTCGCGTGGCGACTCTCAGCCGCGTCGCATGGTGACGGGCGCGTCCACCGCGTCGGCCCGAGGAGCTCGCGGGACGGCGTCGCCGACGGCCTCGCGCCGGTCCGGCGCCGGACCGAAGGCCGCCCGCGCGGCGGTCCGGCGCAATGCGACCAGGGCCGACCTGCCGGCCACGGCCAGCGCGACGCCCGTCGTGAGCGCGCGGCCCACGTCCCACCCGAGCGACGTCACGCCGCTGAAGAGGAGGAACCGGCGCAGGTTCGTCCCGACCGGGTCGCCGGGCACAAAGGAGAGGCCGGTGCCCGTGCCGACCGTGAACGGCCAGAAGGAGAGGTTCATCGCGAGGCCGAACGCGAACGCGGCGGCCGCCCCGTAGAGCACGACGAGCACCAGCTCCGCCCGCCCCCGCACGCGCCGCGGGAGCAGGCCCGCGCCGAGGCCCACCCACGAGGCGGCGAGCATCTGGAACGGCATCCAGGGCCCCATCCCGCCCGTGAGGACGGCCGACGCGAGGATCGTCGTCGACCCGAGCGCGAAGCCGAAACCGGGTCCGAACACCCGGCCCCCCAGGACGATGACGACGAAGACGAGCTCGACGCCGGCGGTGCCGGCGCCGAGGGGCCGCAGCACCGCACCCACGGCCGAGAGCAGGCCCAGCACCGCGACGGCCTTGACGTCGAGACCACCGTCCGACAGCGCGACGAGCACGACGACGACGACGGCGACGAGCACGACCGCGAGCACGAGCGGCGCGTCGGCGCTGTGCTCGAGGCGGCTGCCCGGACGCAGGACCAACGGCCAGCCGAAGGCCAGCAGCCCAGCGACGGTCGCCAGCGTGAGCGCGACGGCGCTGCGCGGGCCGATCGGCACCGCGTCGACGGTCCTCGCGGACGTCATGCGGTCACGGCGAGGGCCGCCGTCACGGCGGAGACCGTGAGCAGCTCGACCGGATGGAGCACCTTGGCCACCTGGGGCGCGAACGTCGGCGACGCGACGAGCACGTCGTGCGCCGGTCCGTCCGTGACGACCTCGCCTGCCGCGAGCACGACGACGCGCGTCGCCGCCTCGGCGACGAACTCGACGTCGTGGCTCGAGAGCAGCACGACGCCGCCGGCGTCCGCGTGGTCCCGCAGCGCCGCGGCGAGCCGGGCCTTCGCGGCGTAGTCGAGGCCGCGCGTCGGCTCGTCCAGCAGCAGCACCCGGGGGCGCGCGGCGAGCTGGACGGCCAGGACGAGCGCGAGCCGCTGCCCCTCGGACAGGTCGCGGGGATGCGCGTCGGGCGGGACCGTCCCGGCCAGGCCGGCGAGCAACGCCGCGGTGCTGCCCGGCGAGGCGCCCGCCTCACGGTCCGCGGCCGTGCACTCGGCCGCGACGGTCTCGAGGTAGAGCAGCTGCGTCGGGTCCTGCGGCACGAGGCCCACGAGGCGGCGCGCGTCGGCCGGGGCCAGGGCCGCCGGGTCGGCGAGGCCGCCGGGCGCCCCCGCACGCGGGTCGGAG
>NZ_JACVQL010000281.1 GCF_019733465.1 Actinotalea ferrariae
GGGACTGCTGCAAGGTCGGTTGACACTGGGTGAGTGGTGATCATGCCGCGAGGGCGGCGTTCTGGGCGGTGAAGGCGAGCTCGAACTCGACCGGGGTGAGTCTGCCGAGGGCGCGCTGACGCCGGCGGCGGTTGTAGGTCCGTTCGATCCAGAAGACGATCGCGTCGTGCAGCTGGTCACGGGTGACCCAGCGGCGACGGTCGAGGACGTTCTTCTGCAGTAGCGCGTGCCAGGACTCCATGGCCGCGTTGTCCCCCGCGGAGGCGACGCGACCCATGGAGCCCTGTAGGCCGGCGGCGGTCAGGACCGCACGGAAGCTGCGCGCTCGGAACTGAGAGCCCCGGTCCGAGTGCACCACGACGACGCCGGTCGGCTGACGCCGGGCGACGGCGGTGCGCAGCGCGGTGACGGCGAGCTGGGCGGTCATCCGCTCGTCGATCGCGTAGCCGACGATCCGGTTGCTGAACAGGTCCTTGATCGCGCAGCAGTAGAGCGTGCCCTCGGCGGTGGGGTGCTCGGTGATGTCGGTGACCCAGACCTGGTCGGGCTCGGCGGCGGTGAAGTTGCGCTGGACGTGGTCGTCGTGGACGGCGGGCCCCGGGGACTTCCCGGCCCCGCGACGCCCCTTGCGGACCGTGGTCGACCACAGCCGCTGCTGGGAGCACAGCCGCCAGACCCGCCGCTCGCCGACCTCGTGGCCGGCGCGCTCGAGCTCGTCGGCCAGGAACCGGTAGCCGAACTCCGGGTCGTCACCGTGGGCGTCGATCAGGGCGTTGGTCAGGTAGGCGTCCTCCAGCTCACGATCGCCGATCGGGTCGGCCAGCCAGGCGTAGTACGCCTGCCTGGAGTGGCCCAGCACCCCGCAGGTCAACCGCACCGGGATGCCCTCGGCGGCCAGGTCACGGACCAGCGGGTAGCTCATTTTGGGAGCGATCCGGCGGCGAAGTAGGCGGCCGCGCGGCGCAGGATCTCGTTCTCCTGCTCGAGTCGGCGCTTCTCCCGGCGCAGTTGCACGAGCTCGTTCTGCTCGCTGCTGGTCTTGCCGTCCACGACACCGTCGTCGATGTCGGCCTGGCGCACCCAGCGCCGCACCGACTCCACCGAGATGTCGAAGTCAGCGGCGACCTCGGCATGGCTCAGATCACCGCGACGGGCGACCCGCACGACGTCACGCTTGAACTCGGGAGGGAACTTCTTGGGCACAGCGACATCCTTCCAGCGGGACCTCGTCCCACAGATGGAGTGTCAACCAGCCCTGCAGCAGTCCC
>NZ_JACVQL010000282.1 GCF_019733465.1 Actinotalea ferrariae
GGACCCGGGCCCAGCTCAAGGACGCGGTGGACGAGCTCAGCGACCGCCTCAGCCCGAAGAACCTGGCGGAGGAGGTCAAGGACGACGTCAAGCTCGCCGTCACGGACCTCAAGCGCCGGGTGACGGGTGAGGTGCGTCCGGCCGGCGAGCCGGAGCCGTCGCGTCGTGCGTGGATCGTCCTGGGGAGCGGCGCCGCGATCGCGCTCGCCGTCGTCGGGAAGATCGTCCGCAAGCTCTGACCCACGGCGCCGACGGCGATCGGGCGTCAGGCGACCTCGGGCGAGCTCGGGTATCAGGCGAGGGCGGGACGTCAGGCGAGCGCGGTGCGCTCGTGCGCGATGAGCGCCTGCTTCGCCGCGATGCCGTACGCGTAGCCGCCGAGCGTCCCGTCCGTCCGCACGATGCGGTGGCACGGCACGAACGGCGCGACGAGGTTCTTCGCGCACGCCGTTCCCGCCGCCCGCACGGCGGCCGGGCGGCCGGCCATCGCCGCGAGCTCGGTGTACGTCACCGTGCCACCCGGCGGGATGCGGCGCATCGCCGCCCACGCCGCCTGGAAGAACTCGCCGCCCGGCTGCACGACAGGGACGTCGTCGAGCGCGTGCGCGTCGCCGTCGCCGTAGCGCCGCAGCGCCGCGACGGCGTCGCCCGGCACGTCATCGGGCGGGACCTGACGGCTCACGATGCCCGGGTACGCCGCGCGCAGCCGCGTCAGGACGGCCTCGAGCTCGGCGTAGCCGGCCGCCCGCACGACGCCGTCGGGCGAGACGGCCAGCCCGACCGTGCCGCCCGGCGTCGGCACCGTCGTCGCGAGGACGAGGGTGGGCGGGGCCCCCGCGGCGTCATGGCCCGCGGCGGGAGCCACGGTCGGCCGCTCCGCGTCGGGTCGCCCCGCGGCGGCGTCCGTCGTGCCGGTGGGGGTGCTCGTGGTGGTCATGCGTCCTCCAGGGTCAGGGCTCGAGATGTCCACAGGTGCTGGGCCGCGTAGCCACGCCACGGCCGCCAGTGCTCGGCCCGCGCCAGCGCCTCCGCCGCGGAGACGCCGCCGAGCGCCTGGCGGAGCACGAGGTCGTGCGCCGGGAACGCGTCGGGGTCCCCCATCGCGCGCAGGGCCACGTACTCGACCGTCCACGGTCCGATGCCCGGGACCGCGTGCAGCGCCGAGCGCGCAGCGGCCCGGTCCGCGCCGGGTCCCACGTCGAGCCCGTCGGCGAGCACCGCCGCGACGTGCGCGAGCGTGGCCGCACGCGCCCCCGTGAGGCCGAGGG
>NZ_JACVQL010000283.1 GCF_019733465.1 Actinotalea ferrariae
GTGCCGCACCGCCGCCCTCGTCACCGCACGGTCCGTCGGCCGCCCCGCCGCAGGCGCCGTCGGCCGCCCCGTCGGCCGTCCCCTCCACGATGCCGCCGCGGGCCGAGGCGGAGCTGCTGCTGCAGCGCTTCCGCGACGACCTGCGTGCGGACCTCCGCCGGGCCGACCGTCACGGCGGCGTCGCACCCCTCACGGTCGAGACGCTGCGCACGGTGCTCGACAGCGCCCGGAGCGCCGTCCGCGCGACCCTGCCGCGCTGACCCTGCCCCCCGACTCCTGGCGCCTGCCGCGCGGGTGGGCGAGCGGGCCTCCGCCGGTCAGACGGCGTCGTCGGGCAGACCCAGCCAGCGGTGCCAGCCGGTGTGCAGCACGAGCCAGGCCATGAGCCCGTAGCCGGCCTGACCGGGCGTGCGCCCGTCGCCGCTCGCGAGGTCGGCGTGCCACTGCTCGTGCCGTGCGAGCGGCGCGAACGTCTCGACGTACGGCACGCGCCGTCGGGCGGCGACGTCGGCGAACGCGGCGGACAGCTCGGCCTGGCGGTCGGCGTCGAGGTGGGTGGCCGGCGGCGGACCGACGACGAAGGCGCGGAGCCGCATCGAGTCGGCCACGTCGAGGATGTTGGCGAGGTTGAGGCGGCTGCGCGCGAGCGACAGACCGGCCTCGAGGTCGGCGCGGCCGAGGCCGACGACCAGGTGGTGGTTGCCCTCGGCGGGCGGCGGGCCGAACCGCGGTGCGGTCTCGGCCTGCCACCGGCCTGAGAGGGCCGTCGTGGTCTCCTGCGGCACGGCGAGCGTGAGCACGTGCGGCGGGGGGTCCAGCGGGGTGCGGGCGACCACGCGCCCCACCCAGCCGAGCGCCTTCGGGTCGCCGGTCCCGGCGACGAGCTCGTCGCCGATCACGCAGATGCGCCGAGCGGGGTCCACCACGTCCTCCTTGCAGGTCGATGCCTGCACAGTGTGGCGGAGTCGGCCCGGCTGGGGGCGGCGACGCGCGGCCGAGCCGGGTCCGAGGAGGGTCCGGGCGCGGGTCGACGCGTGCTCAGTGCGCCGCGGCGCCCCACCGGCCGTCGTGGTCGACGAGGTCGCCGGGGCGCGATGCGGGCGGCGGGCGGTGCCCGTACCCGTCGGTGAGGACGGACCGCACCACGACGACGACGAGCGCGGCGAGGAGGAGGAGGGCTGCGACTGCGAGGAGAGTGCTCATGGCAGAAAGTGTGGCCTCCGCCACATGCTGCCACGAGTGGCAGATCGGCCACAGTTCATCGACTTCCTGCCACATCGATGGCACACTGCTCGCATGCTTCGTTCCGTCGCCGCGATCGTCCTGCCGGGGGTCGCCCCGTTCGAGCTCGGGGTGGTGTGCGAGATCTTCGGGATCGACCGCACCGACACCGGCGGGCCCGCCTTCGACTTCGCGGTGTGCACGCCCGAGCCGGGGACCATCCCGACGAAGCTCGGCATGGAGCTCGTCGTCCACGAGGGTCTCGACCGCGCAGCCACGGCCGATCTCGTGGTCATGACGGCGTTCAGCGTCGACCGCGAGGTGCCCGAGGCGGTCCTCGAGGCGCTCCGCGACGCCGAGCGCCGCGGCGCCTGGATCCTCAGCGTGTGCAGCGGCGCGTTCGCGCTCGCGCAGGCGGGCGTCCTCGACGGCCGCCGGTGCACGACGCACTGGATGTACACCGACCGGCTCGCCGCCGCATACCCGCAGCTCCAGGTCGATCCCGCCGTCCTCTACGTCGAGGACGGCCGGGTCGTGACCAGCGCCGGCACGGCCGCGGGGATCGACGCGGGGCTCCACCTCGTCCGCCGCGAGCTCGGGGCCACGGCCGCCGCTGCGATCGCCCGGCGGATGGTCGTGCCGCCGCACCGGGACGGCGGGCAGGCGCAGTACATCGACAGCGCCGTCCCCGTCACGGAGGGCGAGCTGGCCCCCCTGCTCGCGTGGATCAGCGAGCACCTCGACGAGGAGATCACCGTGCCCGCGCTCGCGCGGCGCGCGCGGATGTCCGAGCGCACGTTCGCGCGTCGCTTCCGCGCCGAGACCGGCACGACGCCCGCGCTGTGGACGGCGCGCCAGCGCCTGCTGCGTGCGCAGGAGCTGCTCGAGGAGACCGACCTCCCGGTCGAGGAGGTCGGCCGGCGTGCCGGGTTCGGCGGCGCGGCAGGGCTGCGCCACCACTTCGGCCGCGAGCTGGGCACGAGCCCCGCGGCCTACCGACGCACGTTCGGGACCGACGCCGCCTGCGGGCGCGCATCCTGAGGGCTGCCAGGACGCGGGCCTCGCCGCCCGCCCCGCCCGGACGTGCTCACCTGCGCGAGAGCGCGTCGGCGATCCGGGCCGTGCCGTAGTCGAACGCACGGTCGACGTCGCCGCCGAGACCGAACGCGCCGGCGATCTCCATCGCGATGAAGCCGCTCGCCCAGGCCGTGATGGTGCGCGCCGCCTCGAGGGCGTCGTCGGGTCCGGCGAGCTCGGTGGCGATCCTCAGCACGGGCGCGACGGCGAGCAGGGCGACGTCGGGGCCGGGCCGCGTCGAGGGAGGGCCGGGCGAGAAGATCAGCCGGAAGGCCCCGGGCCGGTCCTTCCCGAACGTGCGCAGCGCGGCGGCCGCGGCGTGCAGCGCACCGCGAGGCTCGCTGTCCTCGGGTGCGGCAGCGGCGAGCAGCGCGATGAGGTCCCCGACGGCCGCCTCGGCCACGAGCCGCACGAGCGCGTCGCGACCGTCCACGTGCTTGTAGAGCGACGGCGGCCGCACACCCACGCGCGCCGCGACCGACTGCATGGTGAGGCCGTGCAGGCCTTCGGCCTCGAGCGTCTCGGCGGCGGCGCGCACGATCGCTGCGCGGGACGTGCGGCTGGGTGCGGGCACGGCGGTCCTGTCGTCGGCGAGGCTATTGACGTTAGCCATCAAGGCTAGGTACGTTAGCCATCCTGGCACACCCCGTCGGAGGGCACCACCGTGAGGCTCGCACCGTCCCTGCACCGCATCGGCGACGACGTCGTCGCCGCCTACCTGGTCGTCGTGCCCGACGGCGTCCTCGTCGTCGACGCCGGCCTCTCGGGCCACTGGCGCGAGCTCGTGTCCGAGCTGGCGGCCGTGGGCAGGACGCTCGACGACGTCCGCGGCGTCGTGCTGACCCACGGGGACACCGACCACCTGGGCTTCGCCGAGCGGCTGCGGCGCGACCACGGCGTCCCCGTCCACGTCCACGCGGCGGACGCCGCGCGCGCCCGCGGCGAGGAGCGCACGAAGCCGACGTGGGGGCAGTGGCGCCCCGTCCCGACCGCGCGCTTCCTCGTCCACGCCGCCCGTCGCGGCGGGTTGCGCACCGAGTACCTCACGCACGTCCACGAGGTGCACGACGGCGACGTGCTCGACCTCCCCGGCTCGCCGCGCGTCGTCGGGCTGCCGGGGCACTCGCCCGGCAGCATCGCCGTGCACGTGCCCGTGGTCGACGCCGTCTTCGTGGGGGACGCCCTCACCACGCGCCACGTGCTCACGGGCCGACGTGGCCCGCAGCCCGCACCGTTCACGGACGAGCCCGACCTGGCGCTCGACTCGCTCGACCGGCTCGCGGCGCTCGACGCGACGTGGGTGCTGCCCGGGCACGGCGCGCCGTGGAGCGGTGGGACCGCCGCCGTCGCGGACGAGGTCAGGGCCGCAGCCCGGTGACCCGGCCGGCGCCGTCGCTATCGTGCCGCAGGTGACCACGCCCGACGACGACCGCCGGTACGAGCCCTACGTCCGCCCCGTCGCGCCGTCCGTCCGTCGCACCGCGGAGACGTGGGTCTGGCAGGACCGGTCGGTGCACCTCGAGCACGTCGGGGACCCGGAAGCGCCGGTGCGGATGCTCCTGGTCCACGGTGCCGGGGGCAACGCGGCGGCCATGTGGCCGTTCGCGGCGCACCTGTCCCAGGCCGGCGCCTACGTCACCGTGCTGGACCTGCCCGGCTACGGCCGCACGCGGGGGAAGGACACCACGATCACGTACGCCGACTGGCGGCGCGTGCTGGTCGACGCCGCGGCGAGGATCGACGACGGCCGACCGCTCGTCCTGCTCGGCGCGAGCCTGGGCGGCATGCTCGCGCTCGACACGGCCGCGTCGAGCGGGCGCGGTGACCTGGTGATCGCCACGTGCCTGCTCGACGTGGGCAGGTCCGAGGTGCGGGCTGCGCTCGTCCGCGCGCGATGGATGGCCCGCATCGCGCTGCCGGCGGCGCGGCTCGTCGTCGGCCCGCTCCGACGCCTGCGCGTCCCCGTCCGCTGGCTCGCGCCGATGCAGGCCATCTCGAACGACCCGGCTCTGCGCGCGGAGGTGCTCCGTGACCCGCGCGGGGGCGGGGGCTCCATGCCGCTCGGCTGGTTCAGGACGCTCCTCGAGAGCGGACCGGCCGTCCCGCCCGAGGAGTACGCCGGGCCGCCCGTGCTGCTGACCCACCCCGCGTGCGACCGGTGGACGCCCACCCACATCAGTGCCCAGTTCCTGCGACGGCTCCCGGTCCGCACCCGACTCGTCGAGCTCGAGGGCTGCGGCCACTTCCCCGTCGAGGAGCCGGGCTTCGAGCAGCTCCTCGGGACGGTCGTCAGCGAGGTCCGCGGACTCGCCCGCGACAGGCGCGCCGACCCGACCTGAGCCGCGAACGCGTCGGGCCCCGGCCGCTGTGCGACCGGGGCCCGACGACGTCCTGCGCGTGCCGCGCTCAGCGCGCGAAGGCCTCCTCGACCAGCGCGGCCTGCTCGCTCGCGTGCTTCTTGCTCGAGCCGGCGGCCGGGGACGCCGACGCCGGGCGCGAGACGCGGCGCACGGACCGGCCGAGCACCTCGTCGAGCTGGGGCGCGAGGAACGTCCACGCGCCCTGGTTGGCCGGCTCCTCCTGGACCCAGAGCACCTCGGCGTCGCCGAACGGGCGCACGGCCTCGACCACGCCCGGGACGTCGAGCGGGTAGAGCTGCTCGAGCCGGACGATGGCGGTGCGGTCGTCGCCCGCCTTGACCCGCTGCGCGAGGAGGTCGTAGTAGACCTTGCCCGAGCACAGCAGCACGCGGTCGACCCGGCTCGCGTCGCCCAGGTGCTCCTCGGGCACGACCGGGCGGAACGTGCCGGACGTGAAGTCCTCGACCGCCGAGGCGGCGGCCTTGAGCCGCAGCATCGACTTGGGCGTCGCCACGACGAGCGGACGACGCGGCCGGTCGTAGGCCTGCCGACGGAGCAGGTGGAAGTACGACGCGGGCGTGCTCGGCGCCGCCACCGTCATGTTGTCCTCGGCGCAGAGCTGCAGGAAGCGCTCGATCCGAGCCGACGAGTGGTCCGGTCCCTGGCCCTCGAAGCCGTGGGGGAGCAGCAGCACGACCGAGGACCGCTGGCCCCACTTCTGCTCGGCGGAGGAGATGAACTCGTCGATGATGGTCTGCGCACCGTTGACGAAGTCGCCGAACTGCGCCTCCCAGAGGACGAGCGCGTCGGGCCGCTCGACCGAGTAGCCGTACTCGAAGCCCATCGCGGCGAACTCCGAGAGCGACGAGTCGTAGACCCAGAACTTGGCCTGGTCGCTCGACAGGTAGACGAGCGGCGTCCACTCCGCCCCCGTCCGCCGGTCGTGCAGCACGGCGTGGCGCTGGACGAACGTGCCGCGGCGCGAGTCCTGCCCGGCGAGGCGCACGGGCGTGCCCTCGAGCAGCAGCGACCCGAAGGCCAGCAGCTCGCCGTAGCCCCAGTCGATGCCGCCCTCGCGGGACATCTGCTCGCGCTTGGCGAGGAGCTGCTCGAGCTTCGGGTGCACCGTGAAGCCGGCGGGCGGCCGGACGTGCGCGCGCCCGATGCGCTCGAGCACCTCGGGGTCGACGGCGGTGCGCCAGCCGACCATCGTGCCGGCGTCCTCGAGCTGGGACTCGGGGCGCTCGAGGCCGGCGACCGGCTCCGTCGACGCGGGCGGCGTGTACGCGCCCTCGCGCGTCTCGGTGAAGACGCGCTCGAGCTGGTTCTGGTAGTCCTGCAGCACCTGCGCGGCCTCGTCGACCGTGATGTCGCCGCGGCTCACGAGCGCCTCGGTGTAGAGCTTGCGCGCCGAGCGCTTGCCCTCGATGAGGTTGTACATGAGCGGCTGCGTCATCGAGGGGTCGTCGCCCTCGTTGTGACCGCGCCGGCGGTAGCAGATCATGTCGATGATCACGTCGCGGTCGAACTGCTCGCGGAACTCGAACGCGAGCTCGGCGACGCGCACGCACGCCTCCGGGTCGTCGCCGTTGACGTGGAACACGGGCACCTGGAGGCCCTTGGCGACGTCGGTCGCGTACTGCGACGAGCGCGACGACGACGGGCCGGTGGTGAAGCCCACCTGGTTGTTGACGATGACGTGGACCGTGCCGCCCGTGCGGTAGCCGCGCAGCTGCGCCAGGTTCAGCGTCTCGACCACGACGCCCTGGCCCGCGAAGGCGGCGTCGCCGTGGATGAGGATCGGCAGCACGGAGAAGCCGTCGCCGCCGAGGTCGATCCGGTCCTGCTTGGCCCGGACGATGCCCTCGAGCACCGGGTCGACCGCCTCGAGGTGGGACGGGTTGGCGGCGAGGTACACCTTGGTGGTCGCGCCCGACTCGGCCGTGAACGTGCCCTCGGTGCCGAGGTGGTACTTGACGTCGCCCGAGCCCTGGACGCTCTTCGGGTCCTGGTTGCCCTCGAACTCCTTGAAGATCTGCCCGTAGCTCTTGCCCGCGAGGTTGGCGAGCACGTTGAGCCGCCCGCGGTGCGACATCCCGATGCAGACCTCGTCGAGGCCGTTCTCGGCCGCGCGCGACAGCACGGCGTCGAGCAGCGGGATGAGCGCCTCGCCGCCCTCGAGCGAGAACCGCTTCTGGCCGACGAACTTGGTCTGCAGGAAGGTCTCGAACGCCTCGGCCGCGTTGAGCCGGCGCAGGATCCGCAGCTGGTCCTCGCGCGGGGTGCGGGCGTAGCCCGACTCGAGCCGCTCCTGCAGCCAGCGGCGCTGCCGCGGGTCCTGCAGGTGCATGTACTCGATGCCGATCGTGCGGCAGTACGAGTCGCGCAGCAGGCCGAGGATGTCGCGCAGCTTCGCCTTGGGCTTGCCCGTGAAGCCGGCCGTGGGGAAGACCCGGTCCAGGTCCCACAGCGTCAGGCCGTGGTTCTGGATGTCCAGGTCGGGGTGCTTGCGCTGGCGGTAGGCCAGCGGGTCCGTCTCGGCGAGCAGGTGCCCGCGCGAGCGGTACGCGTGGATGAGCTCCGCGATCCGCGCGGGCTTCGCGAGCTCGGTGTCGTGGTCCACCGTGTTGTCGCGGACCCAGCGGACCGGCTCGTACGGCACGCGCATCGCGGTGAAGACGCGCTCGTAGAAGCCGCCCTCGCCGAGCAGCTTGGCGGAGACGATGCGCAGGAAGTCGCCCGACTGGGCGCCCTGGATGATGCGGTGGTCGTACGTCGAGGTCAGCGTGAGCACCTTGGAGATGCCGAGCCGCGCGAGCTGCTCGTCGGACGCGCCCTGGAACTCCGCCGGGTAGTCCATGGCGCCGACGCCGACGATGGTGCCCTGACCGGCCATGAGGCGCGGCACGGAGTGCACCGTCCCGATGGTGCCCGGGTTGGTCAGCGAGATCGTCGTGCCGGCGAAGTCCTCGACCGCGAGCTTGTTCTGGCGCGCACGCCGCACGAGGTCCTCGTACGCGGCCACGAACTGGCCGAAGTCCATCCGGTCGGCGTTCTTGATCGAGGGGACCAGGAGCTGCCGCGTGCCGTCCGGCTTCGCCAGGTCGATCGCGAGGCCGAAGTTCACGGCGCCGGGCTGGACGATCCCGGGCTTGCCGTCGACCTGGGTGTACGACGCGTTCATCGCGGGCATGTCGGCGAGCGCCTCGACGACGGCCCAGCCGATGAGGTGCGTGAACGAGACCTTGCCGCCGCGGCTGCGCGCGAGGTGGTTGTTGATGACGATGCGGTTGTCGACCATGAGCTTGGCCGGCACCGCGCGCACCGAGGTCGCCGTCGGCACCTCGAGGCTCGACTCCATGTTCGTGACGACCCGCGCGGCGGGCCCGCGGAGCCTGGTGACCGTCGGCTCCGGGGCTGCCTCCGGCTCGCTCGGCCGCTCGGCCGCGACCTCGGCGTACGGCGCCGTCGCGGGGGTGGCCGCGGCCACGGGCACGGGCGGCGCGTCGG
>NZ_JACVQL010000284.1 GCF_019733465.1 Actinotalea ferrariae
CGCCTGCAGCGCCGCCGCCGAGCCGGCGCCGATGGCGAACATGCCGAGCACGAGCAGGAGGGTCGGCAGGCCGCCGGACCCCGCGGGCCCGGCCGCGGCGCCGCCCGAGGCGACGAGCGCGACGCACCCGACGGCGCCCGCGAACCACGCGATCGACAGCGCGGGTCGACGGCCGTGCCGGGTGGCCAGCATCCCCAGCGGCAAGGCGACCAGCGCAGCTCCGACGGTCGTCGACGCGCGGGCGACGCCGGCCCACACCTCCGAGCGCGTCACCTCCTCGGCGAGCAGCACGCCCACCGACGGTCCGGCCCCGACGCCGACGGACCCGATGACCTGCGCGACCACCAGGGTGGTCAGGGTGCGTCGCCGTGCCCGCACGACGTCCGGCTCGTGCAGCCACGCCCCGACCACGGCCACCGCGCTCTCCCCACCGGCCGTGTCCGCGGCCGACGGCGATTCTCGCGCACGGACGCGGCGGCCGACACCCTCCGGGCACATCTCGTCCACCGTCCCGAGGTGCCCCGCACGCTTTGCGAGGTGTCACGTGTCACCGCACGTCAGAGCCGTCTTTTCCCCAGGGCCTGTCGGGCGTCGGACATGGTGGCTACTGTCGGCTCCCGACAGGTGTCGCGGGACGACCCGCGCGCCGACGGACGTCGACGAGGGAGTCACGGGCTGTGGTGTCGCGGGACGGCGGACGTGGGGCGGGGCTGCTCGACGTCCTCCTCGCGCTCCAGGAGCGGCTGCCCGCGCCCGTCGCCCCGCACGTCGCCCGGCACCTGGCGACCGTGCTCGCCGACGACGTCGACGCGGTGGTCGAGACGGCCGGCGTCCTCACGTCCGACCAGCTCGCGGGGCTCTCGCTGCTGCCGGACCCGCTCCCGGCGGTGCCGGCCGTGCGGCGTGCCGTCGCGCCGCTGCTCGCCTCGACCACCGGGCTCGGGCGGCGCGTGCTCCTCACGCTCGCCGTCCAGGTGGTCGACCGCACCGACGCGCTCCTGCGTGCGACGGACCTCGACCTCGACGCGCTGCTCGCCGACCCCGTCGTCGACTGCCTCGACCTCGTCGCGGGGCACGTGCGGATCCGCGACCCGCGTGTGCGCGCCGTCGTGCACGAGGACGCGAGCGTCGCCGAGCGCACGTCCGCCCACCGCGCGCTCGCCGCGGCCCACGCCGACGACGACGACGTCGCCACCTGGCACCGGGCGCTCGCGTGCCTCGCGGGGGACGCCGACGTCGCGCCCCGGCTGGTCGCGACCGCCGAGCGGATGCTCGCGCGCGGCGAGGCCGCGTGGGCGCAGCGCGTCGCCCGGGAGGCGACGAGCCACGCGACCGGGCGGACGCACGCTGCTGCGGTGGCGGTCGCCGGGCGCGCCGCGCTCCACGCGGGTCACGTCGCCGATGCCGCCGACCTGCTCCGTGAGGCGCTGCGGGGCGAGGCCTCGGCCGACGGTCCGGACCTGCGCACCGCGCTGCTCGTCGCGGTCAGCCACCTCACCGGGCAGGTCCCGCAGGAGCTCGTGGACCGCGACGGCTCCTCCTGGGCGCACCTCGTCGCCGCCGTCCTCCACGCTGCACGCGGCGACGTCGAGGCGGCCGAGGCCCTGGTCGCGGGGGCCGGCACGCCGGGCGCCCGCACGCACGGGGACGGGGCCGAGGTGGACCTCGCGACGGCGGCCATCACCCTGCTCGCGGGCCGGGCGCCCGTGCTCGCCGTCGGGCCCCTCGCCGCGCACGAGACGGATCCGGTGCGGCGCGCGATGGTGGCGTGCCTGCGGGCCGTCGCTCTCGCCGCCGAGGGGCGGGTCGACGTCGCCCGCGGCGTGCTCGCCGCGGCGCTCACCGAGCTGGCACCCCTCCCCGGCGAGCGCGCGTGGCGGCACGACGACGCCCACGACGACGGGCACGGCGACGCCCAGGGGGGTACGGGGGGAGCGGCGCGGCAGGCGCGTGGCTGCGCGATGACACCGCTCGTGGAGGCGCACGTCCGCCTGGTCGAGGCGGTGCTCGAGGCGTGGGCCGGCAACCTCGGCGGCGCGACGTCCGTCCTGACCCGCGCCGCCGGCCGCCTGCCCGTCGGTCAGTGCCTCGGCGGTGCGGCGGCCGTGGTCGCCGGCCGAGCGTCGGTCCTCGCGCACGGCGAGCGCGGCCTCCTCTCCGACACGCTGGAGCGGCTCGCCCCCCTCCCGCTCAGCCCCGCCGTACGCACCGGGCTCCTCACCGACCGGGCCCTCGGCCTGCTCATTCAGGGCGAGCCGCGCGGCGCCGCGACGCTGTTCGGCCTCTGCGCCGAGCGAGGCTGCCCGGGCGAGATCCCGCTGCCCACCGTGAGCCGCGCCGAGGCGGCGCTCCTCGTCGGGGACCTCGACCGGACCGCCGACCGGACCGCCGACCTCGACGCTCCCGACGCCGTCGGGCCCGCGCCGGAGCCGTCCGCGCTCGCCCTCGCCCTCGTGCCCACCCTCCGCGCCCGCCTCGAGCTGGCGTCCGCCCCGGTGGACGTCGATGCGCAGGTGCAGCGCGCGCTGCAGCTCGACCGGGCGGTCGAGAGCCCGGTGGAGCGGGGGATCACCCGGCTCGTGTGCGGGCAGGCGCTCCTGCGCGCGGGCCGGCCAGGCGAGGGTCGCGACCACCTGAGCGCCGCCGTCGGGCTGCTCGAGGGCGGGGGAGCGGGTGCGCTCGCCGACGTCGCGCGCCGCCTCCTCGACCGCGCCGGCACGCACGCGCGCGTCGCGCTCCGC
>NZ_JACVQL010000285.1 GCF_019733465.1 Actinotalea ferrariae
CCCGGTACACGCGCGCGACGGCGGCGGCTCGCTGCCGCACGCGCCGCACGGCGGGCGACGCCGGCCCGGCCGGCGCATCGACGACGTAGGGCTCCACGTACGCGTCGGCAGCGCTCAGGGGCTCGTCGTCGAGCACGGGCTCCCAGTCGGTCGCCCGGGACGTCCCGGAGCGCACGAGCTCCGCCGCGTCGAGCAGGATCTGCTGGTAGACGCGCGCCTGGACGTGCGGCGAGAGCGACAGCAGCGCCTCCCGCCGGGCCTGCGCACCCACGCGCGCGCGTTCGACGTCGTCGTCCAGCAGCCGTGCGACGCCGGCCGCCCACGCGTCGACGTCGGCGGCGAGCAGACCCGTGCGGCCGTGCTCGATCGACTCGACGAAGGGCTGCGTGGGCGAGGCCACGGTCGGCGTCTCGACGAGCGCCGCCTCGAGCCACTTGATCGCGGACTTCGCCTCGTTGAAGATGCTCTCGCCCACGAGCGGGGCGAGGTTGACGTCGACGTCGCGCAGGACGCCCATGAGGTCCTGCCAGGGCATCATCGGCAGGCGGCGCACCCGGCCGCCCAGGGACGCGGCGAGCGCCGGCGTGGGCTCGAGGTGACCGCCGAGCCACAGCTCGACGTCGGGTCGGTCCTGGAGCACCGCGATCACCGCGGGCTCGACCGTCGCCCAGTCGGCGTCGTGCGTCGTGGTGCCGCTGAAGTAGCCCACGCGCAGCGGCCCGGGGGTGCGCGGTCGGGCGAGCGCGGCCTCGCTGACCGCGACGGCCGCCCGCCCGACGCCGTTGCGGAACTGCCGCGACGGCAGGCCGGTCACCCGGGTCGCGTGCTCGCACAACGTGCGCGTGCTGCCGACGTACAGGTCGGCCATCTCCATCGTCGTGCGGTAGCGCGCCACGCCGCGCCACCACAGCTGCTCCTCGTCGGGGGTGAGCGCGGACAGGCCGTGCACCTGGCCCCGGAGCTCGGGGTCGAAGATGAGGTCGTCGACGTCGAACAGCACCGGTACGGGCCGGGCACGCTCGCGGACCTGGCGCACGAGGTCCGCGACCTGCACGGTCGCGGGCACGCGGTAGAGCACGACGGCGTCGGCGAGGCCGGCCGCCTCGGGCAGGCGCGGGTCGCGGTAGTGGAGCACCTCGACCGTGGCGCCCTCCGACTCGAGCGCCTCGGCGGCGAGGTGGGCGCGGTAGCGCAGCGGCGCCCCGTTGATGCCGACGACGAACAGCACGCGCCTCATCAGGCCGGCCCTGGCCTCGGCGAGCGCCGCCTCGTCGAGGGCGTCGGACGCGCGCGCCTCGAGCAGCTCGGCGTACAGCTCGGCGAGCCCGGCGACCTGGTCCTCGGCGTCCCGCAGGGGCGACGTCGAGCCCTGGCCGAGCAGCCCGTCGAGCAGCCCGGGGTCGGCCACGAGCCGCTCGAGGACCGCGCGCAGAGCGGCCGCGTCGCCCGCCGGCACGACGAACCCGTTGCGCCCGTGCTCGACCGCCTCCTCCGGGCCCAGCGTGTCGGTGCAGACGACCGCGAGCCCGGCGGCGAGGGCCTCGCGCGTGAGGATCGAGTGCGACTCGCGCATCACCGACGGCAGCACGAGCACGTCGTGCTCCGCGAGGACGGCCGTCAGCTCGTCGGGCGCGTAGGGCGGTCGGGCCCGGACCCGGTCGGAGACGGGCACGCCCGCGGCGCCCGCGGCGCCGTAGAGGTCGATCTCCCACGGCAGGTCGACCTGCATGCCGCGCAGCGCCTCGGCGAGCACCGGGAGCCCCTTCATCGGGTCCTGACCGCCCGCGAACATGAACCGGGGTCCCCGCGACCGGTCCCGCGTGGGGTCGGCGGTCCGTGGGCCGCGGTCGGTGGGCGGGTTGGGCACGCCGTTCTCGTCCACGCGCAGCCGTGCCGGGTCGACGCCGTTGGCCTCCAGCACGCGCGCGGCGCTGCGCGACGGCGCCAGGACCACGTCCGCGGCGGCCAGGTCGGGCGCGAGGCGGCGGAGCCGGTCGACGGTCCAGGCGTGGTCGACCTGGCACGGGCACCCCCCGCAGTCGACGACGAGGCTGCACGGTCGCATGTCGGGCGCGACGAGGAACTGCCGGGCGCAGAACCACCAGAAGTCGTGCATGGTCACGACGGTCACGGCGCCGCTCTCGGCCGCTGCCCGGACGAGGGACCCGCCGAGCGTCTGGAGGGAGTGCAGGTGCACGACGTCGGGCCGCACCTGGTCCAACCACGCCCGGAAGTCGCTCTCGACGGCGGGGTTGTGCCAGTTGTTCTCGTCGTCCCACGCCGTCCAGGGCGTCGTCGTCACCCAGCGCACCGTGACGCCGGCGCCGTCGTCCTCCTGCCACGTCGTCAACGGCGGCCGGGAGTCGTCGAGGTGCCCCGCGTAGACGAACGACTCGAGCCCGAGCCGGGCCATCCCGCGCGCGACACGCTGCGGGACCAGGGTTCCTCCGCTGGTGAAGTTGGGCGGGTAGTGGGCGGAGACCTGGACCACGCGCATCCCTGCAGTCTAGGTGGGGCGGCACGGACCACCCGTGGGAGTGGTGTGCGTGCGACGTGATGGCCGTGTGCGCACGACGGCCGTCACACCTGCGCTAGCCTCGCCGCATGCCTGCCGAGAACGGGACGATGGAGTTCGCGCTCTGGCACCGGGCCCTCGCCTCGGCGGACGCCACAGCGCGCGACGCCGAGGACGAGTGGACGCGGGCCAACGCCGTGCGGGTGCTCGAGGACCGCGTCCACCGCGCCGACGCCGACCGCCACGCCCTCCGTGAGGCCGTGCGGCTCCGGGACCGGATCCTCACCGAGCAGCGGCTCGCGATCGCGGAGCGCGACGACGAGATCCGGCGCCTGCGAGCGGCGGTGCAGCACGACTCCCCCGCGCCCGCGTGGACGCCCGGCCGCGTCCTGCGCGGCGTGCGCCGCCGGCTGGGCCGTGTGTACCGCAGGCTGCGCGGATGACCGACCTCGTCAGCCTGCTCGTGGCCGGGCGACCCGGCGACGAGGAGGCCGTACGGCGCACGGTGGCCTCGGCCCTGCGGCAGGACTCGCGTCGGTGGGAGCTCGTCGTCGCGATGCCGCGCGTGCCCGTCGACGACCTCGCCGCCGCCCGGTCGGGCCAGCGTCCGGCCGGGCGCACCGACGAGCGTGGCGCGGACGCCCGCGTGCGCCACGTCGCCGTCGACGTCCCGGTCGACCTGCCGACCACCGACCTCACCGCCCACCTGCTCGAGGCCGCCCGGCGCGTCGCGCGCGGCACCGTCCTGGGCGTCCTCGGCCCCGGCGACGAGCTCGAGCCCGGCGCCCTCGCTGCCGTCGCCGTGCTGCTGGAGGCGGAGGACCGGCCGGACGTCCTCTACACCGACGAGCAGTGGCCCGGCGAGGGGGCCGCGGGGATCGCCACCAAGCCGGACTTCCTCCCCCACCACCACCGGAGCTACCCGTACCTCGGGCGGCTGTGCCTCGTGCGCACGGCCCTCGCCGCGCAGGTCGGCGGGTTCCGGCCGGGCATGACGGGCGTCGAGGAGTGGGACCTGCAGCTGCGCGTCACCGAGGCCGCGGACCGCGTGGTGCACCTGCCGGTCGTGGCCGTCTCCCGCCCCGTCCCTCCGCCCGCCGACGAGGCGACGCGCGCGAGCGCGCTGCGCGCCGTCGGTGACGTCGTCGCGCGGAGCGGGCGCGCGGGCACCGTCGAGCCCGCGGAGGTGGCCCCCGGGGTGCGCGTCTGGTGGGCCGTCGACGACCCGCCCCTCGTCTCCGTGATCATCCCGACGGCCGGCGGGCGCCGCACGATCCGCGGCGAGGACGGCGTCGTCCTCGAGCGGGCGCTGCGGTCGCTCGTCGAGCGGACGACGTACGAGAGGTGGGAGGTCGTGCTCGTGACGAGCGAGCACACGCCGCCGGAGGTGGTCGACGACGCGAGGCAGCTCCTCGGCGACCGCCTCGTGCACGCCCCCGTGCCGGGCGCCTTCAACTTCTCGACGTCGGTCAACGAGGGTGCGCGGCTCGCGTCCGGCGAGCTCCTGCTCCTCCTCAACGACGACACCGAGGCGCTCGAGCCGCGATGGCTCGAGCGCATGGTCTCGGTCGCGCAGGAGCCGACCGTCGGCGTCGTCGGGGCGAAGCTGCTGTTCGAGGACCGGACGATCCAGCACGTCGGCGTGATCTTCACCGACTCGGGCACGCCGGCCCACAACCTGATCTTCGAGGCCGACGCGCCCGACACCTTCGGCCGCAAGGTGCTCGACACGGACTACTCGGCGGTCACCGGGGCCTGCCTCCTGACGCGCGCGTCGCTGTTCGCGCAGGTGGGCGGGTTCTCCCCCGACCTCCCGCTGAACTTCAACGACGTCGACTACTGCCTCAAGGTGCGTGCGCGTGGCCTCGACGTGGTCTGCACGCCGTTCGCGGTGCTCCACCACTACGAGAGCAGCACCCGCAGCGCCCACATCGAGCAGAGCGAGAGCGACCACCTGGAGCGGCGCTGGGGCCTGCGTCGGATGCTCGACCCGCACCCGCAGTACCGCACCGGGGTCTGACGCCGGCGGGTAGGCTGCACTCCGCCGTGCTCGGGAACCGACCGGCCGGCGCCCGCCAGGCGCCACCTGCGGACGACGGAAGGAACGCTGCCGATGCAGCCGGACGGACTGCTCGACGACGACGGCGAGCGGATGATCCCCGCGTTCCACCAGGGCGGGCTCATCTACGCGGAGCACTACACGCGCTACCTCGTCGCGCAGGAGCTCGTGCGGGGCAAGCGGGTCCTCGACATCGCCAGCGGCTCCGGCTACGGGTCGCAGCTGCTCGCAGCGACGGCGGCGTCCGTGATCGGCGTGGACCGCGAGGAGCGGGCCGTCGCGTACGCGTCCGCGACCTACGGGGCCGACAACCTCGAGTACCGCCAGGGTGACGCTACGCAGATCCCGGTCGAGGACGGCTCGATCGACGTCGTCATCACGTTCGAGACCATCGAGCACATCGAGGACTACCGCGCCTTCATGCGCGAGATCGACCGCGTGCTCGCGCCGGACGGCCTCGCCGTGATCTCGACGCCCAACGACCTCGAGTTCGCCGAGGGCAACCACTTCCACCTGCACGAGTTCGTGCTCGACGAGCTGCTCGAGCTCGTCGGCGAGCACTTCGCGCACGTCGAGCAGTACTTCCAGGCGACGTGGAAGGCGGTGGCCGTCTCGACCGAGGAGGACTTCCGCCGCGAGGGAGCCCTCGACCTCCCGCTGGTCAACCTCGCGCCGCTCGAGCCGGAGCAGTTCCTGTACTTCTTCCTGCTCTGCAGCCGCCGCCCGGTCACCGAGCGCATCGACCCCGTCGTCGCGCTCGGCGGGCACTACAGCGACCGGGCGATCCTCGGACGCGAGCAGGAGCACGTGACGACGATCCAGCGGCTCGAGGCCGAGGTGCAGCGGCTGGACGCCGATCTGGCCCGTTCGCGCGCGGACCTCGAGGAGCGGGAGAACGAGCTCGCCCTGCTGCGCTCGTCCCGCGCTCTCCGCGTCGCACGGGGCGTGCGGTCGGCCGTCGGCCGGGTCACCGGTCGCCGCTGAGACGCGGAGGGACGTCGCCTGCGCCGGCGCCCCGCTCCGGGGGCGCCGTCACGCGTCGAGCCCGCGCGTCAGCGCGTCTGCCAGCGCCACCGCACCTTGGCGGCGAGCTGGCGCACGCCGCCCACCCGGAGGTGGTGCACGACGGCGCGCGCGGCCGCGCCGGGCGTGAGCGCCGGCCGCCGGGTCGCATGCGCGTGGACGCGGTCCGCGTCCGCCGCGCGGTAGGGCGCCCGGCAGTACTCCACGAGCGGCTCGAGCACCTGCGTCCACGTCATCCGGTCGGCGACGCCCCGCACGGCTGAGGTGAGCGCCTCCCGGTCGCCGAGGAGCACCTCCTCGAGCGCGCTCCGCAACGCCTCGACGTCCTCGGCGGGAACCACGCGGCCGAGCCCCTCGGCGCGGATGAGGTCGGCGAACGCGTCACCGTCGGTCGCGACGATCGGCAGCCCGGCCCACAGGTAGTCCAGGATCCGGGTCCGGAAGCTGAACTCGGTCTCGACGTGGGGGTAGTGGCAGCTCACGCCGACGTCCGCGTCGAGCAGGTGGTCCGCACGCTCCTCGTACGCGACCCACTCCTCGTTGAAGAACACGTGGGTCCCGGTCAGCCCGAGCTCGTCGGACAGCTCACGGCACTGCGTCGCGACGCGCATCTCCGGGACGTCGGGGTTCGGGTGCTTCATGCCGAGGAAGTACAGCCGGACGTCGGGCACCGTCTCGCGGAGGCGGTCGACCGCGCGCACGAGCGTCAGCGGGTCGAACCAGTTGTAGACGCCCCCGCCCCACAGCAGGACGCGGTCGTCCGGGCCGATCCCGGGCACGACGCCCTTGACCGCGTGACGGCGGCGCTCCGGCCGCACGTCGCTCGTGCCGAAGGGGACCACGCGGATGAGGGAGGCGAGCGTGGGGTCGGCGTCGTACGTCAGCGGGTTGATCCGGCCGGCCGCCGCGAGATGGCCGATCCAGAGGTCGCGCTGCCGGTGCGACGCGCACAGGAAGAAGTCCCCCCGCGCGACCTGCGCGGTGAGCTCCCGGAGCGCGAAGGCGAGGTTCGCGTCCCGCTCCTTGGCCGGCTTGTACCGGTCGACCTCGAGGCTCTCGAGGTGGAACGGGTCGTAGAGGTCGACGACCAGGTGGCGGTCGATCGTCTGCAGCCACGGGAACGTCGCGACGACGAAGCCCTGGACCACGACGACCTCGCTGCGCTCGACGAGGGCGCGGAAGTCGTCGACCTCGACGTGCTGCACGACGAAGCCCTCGCCCTGCCGCTCGCACCGCCCGAAGGTCGCGAGCACGACCCGGTGGCCCTCGGCGGTCAGGCGTCGCGCGATCTCCCACGCGCGGATGGCGGGACCGGCCATGCGGTCGGTCACCTGGTCGAGCGTCACGACGAGGATGCGCCGCCCGGCCACCCTCTCCTCGGCGGGGGGGGTCACCCGTCCACCGCCGACGTCGACTCGGCCACCTGGTCCCAGCTCGCGGGCAGCGCGAGGTACCCGCCCGACCACGAGCGGCCGCCGCTGTCCACGGAGAACCGGGCGATGTCACGCACCTGGTCGAGCAGCTCCGTCGTCGACTCGTCCGTGACCGACGCGATGACGGAGTAGGTCCCGGGGTGCAGGCGCACGTCCGGCAGCGTGCACTCCAGCACGCCCTCGCCCTCGAGCACGTCGACCGGGTCGCCCGCGTCACGCGTGTTGGTCGCCGCGAGGTACGTGCCGTCGAGCGCCTCGACGGCGATCCCGACGACCGGTCGCTCGACGCGGCCCGCCGCGCTCCAGTGCAGCCGCAGCCGCAGCCCGCCGCCGACCGTCAGCGGCTCGTCGGTGGCGGTCAGCGGGAGCACCTCGGCGCGCTGGATCCGCACCTCGCCCGAGCCGATGTGCACCAGGCCGCCGATCGTCGCGCCGGAGCTCTCGTGCGTCGAGTCGGAGTACCGCTCGAGCACACCCTGGGCGGGCCCGACCTCGCGGAGCACGCCCTTCTGCAGCCAGGCCGCGTGGTCGACCATGGTGCGCAGCGACGGCATGGAGTGCGAGACGACGACGACCGTGCGCCCCTCGCGCTTGAAGGTCGCGAACTTCTGCGCGCACTTCTCCTGGAAGGCAGCGTCGCCGACGGCGAGGACCTCGTCGACGAGCAGGATCTCCGGGTCGACGTTGATCGCGACGGCGAACCCGAGGCGGACGTACATCCCCGAGGAGTAGTTCTTGACCGGCTGGTCGATGAACTGCTCGACCCCCGCGAAGTCGACGATCTCGTCGAACTTCCGCGCGATCTCCGGCCGCTTCATGCCGAGGATCGACGCGTTGAGGTACACGTTGTCGCGGCCGGACAGCTCGGGGTGGAACCCCGAGCCCACCTCGAGCAGCGCGGCCACCCGTCCGCGCGTCTCGATCCGGCCGTCGTCGGGGTAGAGGATCTGGGCGAGGCACTTGAGCAGCGTCGACTTGCCCGACCCGTTGTCCCCCACGAGCGCGAACGAGCTGCCGTGCGGGATCTCCAGGTCGACGTCGCGCAGGGCCCAGAAGTCCTCGTAGGACGCGCGGCGGCGCCGCATCACGGCGGCCTTCAGCGTCTGGTTGCGCTCGTGGTAGACGCGGAACCGCTTCGAGACTCCCTCGACGGAGATCGCCGACATGCTCACAGGGCCTCCGCCAGGCGCTTGGAGTGGCGGGTGAAGACGAGGGCGCCGACGACCAGCGCCCCGACCGCCCACGCGATGATCACGAGCAGGTCCACGAGCTCGGGCATCCGGTTGTCGTAGAGCAGGTTGCGGAAGACCTCGGCGAAGCGCTCCATGGGGTTGAGCCGGTAGAGGTCCTCGAGCGTCACCGACCCGAAGAGCGGGCCCATGCGGTCCGACCGCTCCGAGACGAGCGTGCCCGGGTAGACGATCGGCGTCGCGTAGAACCAGATCTGGAACAGGATCGCGACGAAGTGCTGGGTGTCGCGGAAGTAGACGTTCGCGATGCTGAGCAGCAGCGAGATCCCGAGCGCGAACACGTAGAGCACCGCCATGACGACGACGACGAGGGGCAGCCACGGCAGCACCGCGGAGCCCACGACGAGCAGCACCACGAGGAGCACGGCCATCTCGGTGCTCCACGTGAAGAACGCCGAGAACCCGTTGGCGACGACGAGCGCGGACCGGGGGAAGTAGACCTTCTTGATGAGGTTCTCGTTGCCCACGAGCGACGCCATGCCGCCGGTCACCACGTTGGTGAAGAAGCTCCACGGCAGCAGCGCGCAGAGCAGCCAGACGGCGAAGATGTCGAGCCCGCTCGGATCGCCGACATCCGGCTCGATCTTGATGATGAACGAGAACACGAGCGTGTAGACGAGCATCGCCGCGAGCGGGTTCGCGAGCGACCACAGCTGGCCGAGGACCGTCCGCTTGTACTTGCCCTTGACCTCACGACGCGTGAGGTTGGCGACGAGCTCCCTGGAGTCCCGCAGCTCGGAGAGGATGCTCACCCGGCCGCCCGTTCGGCGTGCGGGTGTCGTGGTGCGCAGGACATGACTGCCGTTCTCTCGAGCGAGGGGACCGCCACAGGATAGCCCGCACAGGTCCGCTCCCCCGGTCGTGGACCGAGGGAGCGGACGTGCGCGGTTCAGGCCGCGGTGCTCATGCGGGCGCCGTGATCACTCGACCGCGGTGCCCGAGGTGACGTAGCCGACGACGTCGACCGCGACGTCGACGGTGCCGCCGGCGCCCTGGTTGGAGTAGAACGCGACCTTGCCGTCCGCCGGGATGCCGACGACCACGAGGTTGGGGATGTCCCGGCCCACGATGTAGTTGATCGCCGAGGCGTTCGGCGGCGCGGTCAGGCCGGTGCCGTCGCTGTCGGGGTAGACCCGCAGGTTGCCCATCGTCGACGGCTTGATCGCCGTGACGTTGAGGACGACGCCGGTCGCGTCGTCCGGCACGACGTCGGTGCCCCGCACGTCGAGCGCGTAGACCGTGTTCGCGGCGAGCGTCCCGAACGGGCGCAGCCCGGCCGGCGCCGAGGCACGCGTGTCGAGCACGCGCTCCGGGGTGACCGTCTGGTAGGTCTGCCCGTCCGCCGCGACGTAGCCCGTCACGTCGAGCACGACGTTGGTCGGCACCGACGAGAGCGTGTCGGAGTACAGGCCGATCTTGCCGCCCGCGCCGATCGGCACGACCGAGGCGTTCGACTTCGTCGTGCCCGGTGCGTAGTTGACCGACGCGATGTCGGGCGCCGTGCTGGCGCCGTCCGCCGGGTAGACCCGCAGGTGGCCGAGGCCGGCCGGGTTGACGACGGCGATGTTGAGCACGACGGCCTTGGCGTCGGCCGGGACCCCCGCCCTGCCCGCCGCGGTGACCTCGTAGACCGTGCGCGCCTTCAGCGCCGAGGCGATGTCGCCGACGTGGTCGGCGCCCGGGCGGGTGTCGAGCAGTCGCGTCGACGGCGCGAGCGTGACACCGGAGTCCGGCATCGTGAAGCCGACGACGTCGACCACGACCCGCGACGGCGCCGACGACTGGGAGTACCAGCAGATCCGCCCGTTCGCGCCGATCTTCACGAACGCCGCGTTCGCGACGTCACGACCCGGCTCGAAGTTCACCGAGACACCGGCCGCGGGCGGCGTCGGCGACGGCGTGCCGTCGTCCGGGAAGAGGACGACGTTGCCCGCGGCGCGCGGCGAGACCGACGCGACGTTGACCATCACGCCCGACGCGCCGACAGGCGCACCCGCACCGGCGACCGACGCGCACCGCGCCTGACCGAAGCCCGCCACCGCGCCGTCGTCCACGAGCCGCACCGGCGTCACCGAGACCACGTCCGTCGGACCGGCGGGCACGGGCTCGACGTTGAAGTTCACGCCCGCGACCGGGGCGCACGACGGGACGTCCAGCGGCGGCAGGGCGCCGTCGGCGGGGTCGGCGCCGAGGTAGAAGTCGTCGGCCGAGAAGGAGAGGCTGCGCCCGTCCTCCCAGTCGTAGGCGTTGACGTTGATCGCGGCGTAGTAGCGTCCCGGCAGCAGGCCGGGGACGGTGAAGGAGCCGTCCGGCGCGACCTCGGCAGTACGCGTCACGAGATCGGGGTCGTCGTCGTTGAAGACGACCGCCTGGAGGCTTACGCCCGAGAACGGGAGCGCTGCGAGGTAGCTGTCGACGTCGAGGACGCGGCCCGAGACCGAGGCGCACCGGTCGAGGACCGTCGTGCCGATCGTGACGCCGCCGGGCGTGGGCACCACCGGCGCCGCCGCCGCACGGGTGGCCGCGCCGAGCTGGCCGTCGCCCGCGTAGTAGCGCCCGGCGTACGCGGAACGCCCGCTCTGGCGGTTGACGCCCACGGCGTGCGGTGCGCCGGCCTGGAGCCACGTGAGGTCGAAGGCGGCCCCCTCGACGGCCGTCCGGTTGCCGCCGCCCTCGGAGTCGTCCACAGTCACCTCCGCCCACTCGGGCAGCGGGCCACCGTCCGCCGTCGCGACACGGCCGCTCAGCCGCCCAGCGGACGGCAGCGCCACGGCGACACCGGTGGCGGGTGCGGTGACCACGACCTGCTGACCGAGGTAGCCCTCGACGCCGGAGAAGCTCAACGTGTACGTGCCGGGCGCAAGGCCGTCGAGCAGGAAGGATCCGTCGGCCGCGCTGGGGTGGTTGCGCACCACCACCGTGTCCAGATCAAACGGCATGACCGAGACCGACACGCCCCGCACGGGAACGCCGCCTGCGGTCACCGTGCCGGTGATCGGCGCCGACGCGGGCAGCGTGACGACGACGCCCGAGAGCCCGCCGGCGCCCACCATGATCCGCGTCGTGGACGGGCGCAGCTGAGACCCCGACATGGGCCGGACGACGAGGTCGTACTCGCCGGGCACGTTCTGGCCGGTGAACGCGCCGTCGATCGTCGCGAAACCGCCCGAGAAGGTCCCGTCGAGTGCGCGCAGCTGAACGCTGGCGTTGGGCACCCTCGACCCGTCGGACCGCACGACGGTCCCGGCGATCGTGACCGGCGCGAGGAGCCGCACGTCGCCGAGATCGGCGCCCGCCTCCGTCACCGTCGCCCCGAGCGGGACCGTCTGGGACACGCCGTCGTAGCAGGACGCCTGGCCGGTGTAGGTGCCCGGCGGCACGTGCAGCGTCGCCGTGCCGTCCGCACGCGTGATCGCATAGGCGTTCGTGC
The DNA here is from genome assembly GCF_019733465.1 of Actinotalea ferrariae. Lineage (GTDB taxonomy): Bacteria > Actinomycetota > Actinomycetes > Actinomycetales > Cellulomonadaceae > Actinotalea > Actinotalea ferrariae_A. The sequence continues at coordinate 11,711 of NZ_JACVQL010000285.1, forward strand.
TCCCGGAGAGGCGCTCCGTCACCGACACGTCGCCGTCGAGCGTGATGCTGCACGGGGTCGACGGCGGCGCACCGTCCGCGCCGAGCACGCGCACCGTCACAGGGGCCAGCGTCGCGGCCTGCGCGGCGGAGGCCGTCCACCCCCCGACCACGAGTCCGGCGGTCGCGACGGCCGCAGCCATCACCCCCGCCACGCCACGCACGCGTCGTCGAGCTCGCACAGAACCCCCTCGGTCACGGTCACGCCGGCCGCGACCCCCGCGCGCACAGTAGGGCCGCGGCCGGGCCCCGGGACAGCACCGCGCGCAGGCGTCACCCGGATGGCCGCGCGAGCACCCGCCTGCCGCCGGGCGCCCCCGCGCGCCGTAGCATCGGCC
>NZ_JACVQL010000286.1 GCF_019733465.1 Actinotalea ferrariae
ATGCCGGCATCGCGCAGCACCCGCTCGCCGGCCCGGAGCGCCGCAGCGAGCGGTGTCGCCGCAGCCGGGCCCGGCTCCGTCATCCGGCGCCGACCTCGGCGAGCCTGGCGGCCTCGTCGGCCTCGATGGCCGACCGCACGACCGGGTCGAGGTCGCCGTCGAGCACCTGGTCGAGGTTGTACGCCTTGTACCCCGTGCGGTGGTCGGCGATCCGGTTCTCCGGGAAGTTGTACGTGCGGATGCGCTCGGACCGGTCGACCGTGCGCACCTGCGACCGGCGCGCCTGGCTCGCCGCCGCGGCCGCCTCCTCCTGCTGCGCGGCGAGCAGCCGTGCGCGGAGGATGCGCAGCGCCTGCTCCTTGTTCTGCAGCTGCGACTTCTCGTTCTGGCACGAGACGACCAGACCCGTGGGCAGGTGCGTGATGCGCACCGCCGAGTCGGTGGTGTTCACCGACTGCCCGCCCGGGCCCGAGGAGCGGTAGACGTCGATCCGCAGGTCGTTCGGGTCGATCGCGACCTCCCCCGCGTCCTCGACCTCCGGCAGCGCGACGACGCCCGCGGCGGACGTGTGGATGCGGCCCTGCGACTCCGTCACGGGCACGCGCTGGACGCGGTGGACGCCACCCTCGTACTTCAGGTGGGCCCACACCCCGTCCTCCGGCGCGACGGCGCCCCGCGACTTCACCGCGAGCGTCACGTCCTTGTACCCGCCGAGGTCGGACTGCGTGGCGTCGATGACCTGCGCGCTCCAGCCACGCCGCTCGGCGTACCGCAGGTACATGCGCAGCAGGTCGCCGGCGAACAGGGCGGACTCCTCGCCGCCCTCCCCCGCCTTGATCTCGAGGAGCACGTCACGCGCGTCGTCGGGGTCGCGCGGGACGAGCACGCGGTGCAGCACGGCCGCGGCGTCCTCGGCCGCGGCCTGCAGCGCCGGCAGCTCGGCCGCGAAGGACGCGTCGGACTCCGCCAGCTCGGCCGCGGCCTCGGCGTCACCGCTCGCCTGCTCCCACGCACGGAAGGCCGCCACGACGCGCCCCAGCTCGGCATAGCGACGGCCGAGCCGGCGTGCTCGTGCCGCGTCCGCGTGGACGGACGGGTCGGCCAGCTGCGCCTCGATCTCCGCGTGCTCGGCGAGCAGGGGCGCCACGGCGTCGGTGGTGTCGCTCATCGGTGGCCTCCCGGCGGGACGGTGGGTGCGTGGGGGTCCCGGAACGCACCGGGACGGGGCCGGGACGACCCCGGGCACGACGAAGCCGGCGGCCCGTCCGCGACCGGCGCACCATGGAGGGTGCGTCCGGACGGAGGGGCCGCCGGCGTCGGGGTGCTACTTGGCGGCGTCGGCCTTCTTGCCGTACCGCGCCTCGAACCGGGCCACGCGGCCACCGGTGTCGAGGATCTTCTGCTTGCCCGTGTAGAACGGGTGGCAGGCGCTGCACACGTCGGCGTGGATCTGGCCGGTCGTGGCGGTGCTGCGGGTGGTGAACGTGTTGCCGCACGTGCACGTCACCGTGGTGGTGACGTACTCGGGGTGGATGTCCTTCTTCACGGGCTTCTCCTCATCAGGTGGTCGCCGGGTCGTGCGCGGGGCCGCGCACGTGAACCGGAACCGGGGGAACAGTCTGCCAGAACGCCGGGGACGGCCCGAATCTTCCCGTCCCGGCCCCGGTCGTCGTGGCTCGGTCGTGCTCGGTCGTCCGGAGGCTCAGTCGTCCCGGTGGCCCGGGGCGGTGGGCGTCGTCTTCTGGACCTGCAGCAGGAACTCGACGTTGCTGTGCGTCTCGCGCAGCTTGCCGAGCAGCAGCTCGATGGCCTGCTGCTGGTCGAGCGCGCTCATCACGCGCCGCAGCTTCCAGCTGATCTTCAGCTCGTCGGCCGGGATGAGGATCTCCTCGCGGCGGGTGCCGGAGGCGTCCACGTCCACGGCGGGGAAGATCCGCTTGTCCGCGAGCGAGCGGGAGAGCTTGAGCTCCATGTTCCCGGTGCCCTTGAACTCCTCGAAGATGACCTCGTCGGCCTTCGAGCCCGTCTCGACGAGCGCCGTGGCGAGGATCGTCAGGGAGCCGCCGTTCTCGATGTTGCGCGCCGCACCGAAGAACCGCTTCGGCGGGTAGAGCGCGCTCGAGTCGACGCCACCGGACAGGATCCGGCCCGACGCCGGCGCCGCGATGTTGTACGCGCGGCCGAGACGGGTGATCGAGTCGAGCAGCACGACGACGTCCTGGCCGAGCTCCACGAGCCGCTTGGCGCGCTCGATCGCGAGCTCCGCGACCGTCGTGTGGTCGTCGGCCGGCCGGTCGAAGGTCGACGCGATGACCTCGCCCTTGACCGTGCGCTGCATGTCCGTGACCTCCTCGGGGCGCTCGTCGACGAGCACGACCATGAGGTGGACCTCGGGGTTGTTCGTGGTGATCGCGTTGGCGATCGCCTGCAGCACGAGGGTCTTGCCCGCCTTGGGCGGCGAGACGATGAGGCCGCGCTGCCCCTTGCCGATCGGTGCGACGAGGTCGATGACGCGCGTGGTGAGGATGTTCGGCGCGGTCTCGAGGCGCAGGCGCTCCTGCGGGTACAGCGGCGTGAGCTTGCCGAAGTCGGCGCGGGCGCGCGACTCGTCGGGCGTCATGCCGTTGATCGAGTCGAGCCGGACCAGGGCGTTGACCTTGGAGTTGCGGCCCTGCGGCACGGGGTCGCCCTCGCGCGGCTGGCGGACGGCGCCGATGATCGCGTCGCCCTTGCGCATGCCGTTCTTCTTGACCTGGTTCATCGAGACGTACACGTCGTTGTCGCCCGGCAGGTAGCCCGACGTCCGCACGAACGCGTAGTTGTCCTTGATGTCGAGGATGCCGGCGACGGGCAGCAGCACGTCGTCGTCGCTGACCTCGACGTCGTCGTAGCCCGCGACCTCCCCGGTGCGGCCCGGACGGCGCTTGTTGCGGTCGCGGTCGCGGAACCGGCCGCGACGGCGGCGGCCGCCCGTCTCGTCGTCGTCGAAGGCCTCCGTGCGCTGACGCTGCTGGGTACCGCGCTGCGCACCCTGCTGGCCGTCACGCTGCTGGCCGTCACGCTGCTGGGCCTCGCGCTGACCGTCCTGCCGGCCGTCGCCGCGCTGGGCGTCCGTCTGCTCGTCCGCCTGCTCGGCCGACTCGGCGCGACCGCCCTGGTCGGCGTCGGCCGGGGCACCCTCGCCGCGGCCGGCACGCCGCGAGCGGCGGCCCTCCACGGTCACGGCC
>NZ_JACVQL010000287.1 GCF_019733465.1 Actinotalea ferrariae
ACGTCGTGCCGCCGGCCGCCCCGGCAGCGCCAGCCGCCTCGGGAGAACCGGCCGCGACGGGCGCCTCGCCGCCCGCGCCGTCCTCCGCCGCGTGCAGGCGGTCGCGCACCGACCCGGGCAGCATGGCCGCGCCGATCCACAGCTGACGCAGCACCGTCGCGACCACGGCCGCGGCGACGACGACGCCGCCCGTCTCCTGGAGCGTCGCGACCGCCTCGACCGTGGGAACGCCACCGTCGCTCGCCCACGTGAAGACGGGCCGGATGAGCGTCGGCGCCGCGGCGACCCACGCGTCCGTCCCGAGCCACGCGATGACCGTGACGAGCCCGCTGACCAGCCCCCAGGCCAGCGCGGGCGGCATCGTCCGGCCGCGTCCGACCGTGAGCACGACGGCGCGCGCGGCACGCGGCAGCAGCACCACCCCGGCCGCGAGCAGCAGGTAGGTGATGAGCAGCGGCAGCCAGCTGTGCACGACGGTCGCGAGCGGTCCCGTCCCGAGCGGCCCGGAGAACCAGAACGACGACGCGAACGGCGAGCCCTCGTACCCGCTGCCCGAGAGGAAGTCGCCGACGCAGAACCCGACCACGGCGAGCACGCCGAGCTGGCTCGAGAAGAACCCGATGCCCACGAGCAGCGCGAGGAGCACGACGGACTCCGTGTAGACGTCGTCGTACCCGAGACGCAGCAGGCCGGTGAGCAGGCCGAGCACGAGGCACAGCCCGGGCAGCACGGCGGCGAGCACCGGCACGGTGACGACGACGTGGCCGTCCCCCGCGAGCCCGCGCAGACCGGGTCGGCGCAGGATCAGCCGGCGCGGGAGCGTGATCCACTGCGCGTCGGCCCAGCGGACGACGTCGTTCATGCGCGCTCGCCCGTGCGTCGCTCGTGCCGCGTGAGGAGGCCCCGCGCGAGCAGCCCGAGCGCCGTGCCGTACGCGACGTGCCCGAGCATCGACATCTGCGTGAACTCGGCGAGCGTGCGCAGGTCGAGCCAGCCCGGGTAGATCGCGAGCATGAACGCCTCGAGCCCGAGCGCGAAGAGGATGCCGACCCAGAAGGGCCGGTGGCCGAACCACACGGTGTAGGCCACGCCGAACGCGATGCCGTTGAGCAGGTGGAAGCCGATGCCGAGGGCGGTCAGCGGGCCGGAGCCGCCATCGCCGACGAGCGCCTGGCCGAACAGCGGGAAGGCGACGAACGGCGACGCCGAGAAGCTGGCGACCTCGACGAGCACCCAGCGGCTGAGGTCGTAGCAGACGGTCGCGACGAGGCCGACCGGGATGCCGATCCGCACGCGGACGAGCCACCGGCGACGGCGCTCGGCGTCGCCCCACACCGTGAGCGCCACCACGACCGCACCGAGCACGATGAGCAGCCCGAGCACGAGCGCCAGCGGCGCGCCCGTGAGGATGTAGACGACGAGCGACGCGCCGCTCGCGAGGAACACCGCACCGCCCGCGAGCGCGCCGACCCGGCCGCGCAGGCCGGGCGCAGATGCCCCGGAGCGAGCGGCATCGGGGCGAGCGGCGCCGGGATGGGGCGCGTCGGGGTCGCGGACGTCCTGGTCGCTCATGCGGGCATCTCCAGCTCGACGGTGGTCTCGCCGGTCGCCCGCGCTGCGCCGCCACCGGCCGTGTGGTCGGCCGCGACCTCGAGCCGCAGGGTCGCGGTCGTGACGTCCTCGGGGACGACGAAGACCAGGTCCGCCTCCTGCGACGATGGCGGCTCGCCGGTCGAGGCCACCTCGCTGCCGTCGGGCAGCACGAGCACCCAGCGCGGCGTGGCCTCGAGGTCCGGCACGTCGCAGCACGGCTCGACGAGCTGCCAGTCGTCGATGCTCACGCGCAGGTACGCCCGGCCCGCGGCGGCCCAGCCGGCGCCGGGGTCCCACGCGCCGAGCGTCAGCTCCGCGACGGCGCCGCTCGCCTCGACCGGCGCGCCCGCAGGCAGCGCGACCGCGACCGAGAACGGCGCGCCGACGCCGGTCGACGTCGTGCCCCGGTACAGCGCCGCCGGTGCGCCGGGCTCGCGGTCACCGGTGACGAGCGAGATCCGCTGCGAGCGCTCCTCGAAGAGCACGTCGAGCTGCACGTCCCCGGCGCTCTCGGGCACCGAGACCACGAGGCTGCCGCCGTCGCGCAGGTCGCTCCAGCCGTCGACGGCGATGCGCGCGCCACCCGCGACGACCGTGGCGGTCCCGTCCACGCTCGGCGCGTCGTCGGGCCGGGTCACGGCGAAGGTCGCGACGACGAGCTCCTCGCCCGGCGGGGCGACGATCGCGCCGGCGCCGGATCCGACCTCGTCGACCCGGCCGAGGCCCGTGATGCGCAGGTTGACGGCGGGCGTGATGAGCCGGCCGTCGTCGGGCTCGGCGAGCTCGAGGTCCTCGGGCAGCGCCTCGAGGATGAGCGCCGTCCCGCTCGCGACCGGGTCCGCGTCCGGCGGCTCGAGGTCGCCGGCGTCCGCGGGTGCCTCGGCGCCGTCGGGCCGGTGCAGCACGAGCCCTGCCGCGAGCGCCTGCGTGCCCGTGAGGTCCCCGATGCTCGGGTCGCCCATGCGCGCCTCGACGATCGTGTCCCCGGCGGAGAACGACACCGGGTAGCCCGCCCAGATCTCGTCGGGACCCGACTCCATGAGCAGCACCGGACCGCACAGCACGCGCCCGTCGCTGATGAGGACCGTCGCGCCGGCCCGGGTCGCCTCGCGGGCCGCGGCCCAGCAGCGCGGCTCGTCGACCGCGGCACCCGCGGTCCGCGCCGCGGCCTCGAACGCGCGCTCCGCCGCGGCGAGCGTGGAGGCGAGGCCGTCGAC
>NZ_JACVQL010000288.1 GCF_019733465.1 Actinotalea ferrariae
GGCCGGCCCTTGGCCGAGCCCGGGCCGGCCGGGGGACCTGCGGGGCGGGTCGGCTCGGCGGGGGGCGGCGTGGGGCGGTTGCGGGACAGCACGCGCTCAGGGTAGTCGAGCGCGCAGGTAGCGTGGACGTGTGACCGACGCCTCGACGCCCGCCCAGCCCGCCGTCCCCGCCTCAGGCCCCACCCCGCCGCCCGACGTCGAGACGCTCCGCCGCCGCGTCGCCGACGGCTTCGGCGCCCTGCGCTCGGACCTCGAGGCGCTCGTGCGCATCCCGAGCGTGTCGAGCCCCGCATTCGACCAGGCGCACGTCGCCGACAGCGCCGCCGCCGTGGCCGCCCTGCTGCGCGACGCGGGCATGCCGGAGGTCCAGGTCCTCACGGCCACCGCGTCCGACGGGACGGTCAGCCGACCGGCCGTGGTCGCGCGCCGGCCCGCGCCCGACGGCGCCCCGACGGTCCTGCTGTACGCGCACCACGACGTCCAGCCGCCCGGTGCGGCCGACGCCTGGTCGACGCCGCCGTTCGAGCCGACCGAGCGCGACGGGCGCCTCTACGGCCGCGGTGCGGCCGACGACAAGGCGGGGATCGTCGCGCACGTCGGCGCGCTGCGGGCGCTCGGCGACGACCTGGCCGTGGGCGTCACGGTGTTCGCGGAGGGGGAGGAGGAGGTCGGTTCGCCGACGTTCGTCGACTTCCTCACGACGCACCGCGACCTGCTCGAGGCCGACGTCATCGTCGTCGCCGACTCGACCAACTGGCGCGTCGGCGTGCCGGCGCTCACCACGAGCCTCCGTGGTCTCGTCGACTGCACGGTCGAGGTGCGCGTGCTCGAGCACGCCGTGCACTCCGGCATGTTCGGCGGCGCGGTCCTCGACGCCCCGACCCTGCTCGCCCGCCTCATCGCGACCCTGCACGACGACGACGGGAGCGTCGCGGTCGCGGGGCTCGTGACCGGGCCCGAGCCCGAGGTCGACTACGACGAGGCGGCGCTGCGTGCGGACGCGTCCGTGCTGCCGGGCGTGCGCCTCGCGGGTACGGGCACGCTCACCGGACGGCTCTGGACGAAGCCCGCCCTGTCGGTCATCGGGATCGACGCGACGAGCGTCGCGCAGGCGTCCAACACGATCGCGCCCAGCGCGCGGGCCAAGCTCTCGCTGCGGATCGCCCCGGGCCAGGACCCGCAGGCCGCGTACGACGCGCTGCGCGAGCACCTCGTCGGCCACGCGCCGTTCGGTGCGCAGGTGACGGTCGAGCTGGGCGAGCTCGGCAAGGCGTTCCGCGCGCCGGCCGACTCGCCCGCGATGCAGGTGGCGCGGCGCGCGTTCGAGGACGCCTGGGGCACCCCGCCGGTCGACATCGGCGTGGGCGGCTCGATCCCGTTCATCGCCGACCTGCTCGAGGTGTTCCCCGACGCGTCCATCCTCGTGACGGGCGTCGAGGACCCGGACTCGCGTGCGCACGGTGCCGACGAGTCGGTCGACCTCGCCGAGCTCGAGCGGGTCGTGCTCGCCGAGGCGCTGCTGCTCAGCCGGGTCGCCGGCGCCTGAGCGGGCACCGTCCGGCGCAGGCTCAGGCCTCGCGGTGCGCGACGTCGAACGCGCGCGCCCACGCCGCCACGTCGGGCGGCAGGTCCGGGCTCGGCGCCTCGTGGCCGAGCAGCGCGGCGACGTCGGGCGCGGGCACGCGGCCGCCCGAGCGGGAGAGGAAGCGGCCGGCGACGACGCCGCGGGCGACCTGCTCGGCGCCCCGCGTGAACACTTGCTCCAGGTACACCACGCGCGGGTCCCAGCCGAGCACCGTCGTGGTGATCGTGAAGCGCTCGCCGAGGGTCAGCGAGCGCCGGTACGTCATGGTCGACGCGACGACGACGGGGTACCAGCCGCGCTCGGCGAGAAGGCGCAGCGCGCCCAGGTCCGCGAGCAGGTTGGTGCGCGCGAGGTCCATCATCTGCAGGTAGACGCCGTTGTTGACGTGCAGGTACACGTCGAGGTCGGCCGGACCGACGCGCATCGTCGTCACCGACGGGTCGAACAGCCCCTGGCCCGGCACGGCGGCGCGCGGGAACCGGACGGCGAGTGCGAGGCGGACCTGCCGGGTCACCACGGCGCACCGCCCGGCGTCGGTGCGGTCCCCGGGCGGCGGCTCATACCGGCGGTGCCGGGTCGTACTGGATGTCCGCCCGGACGGCACGGGCCACCTCGACCGACTCGAGCCGCGCGACGAGGTGCAGCGCCATGTCGATCCCGGCCGAGACGCCCGCAGAGGTCACGAGGTCGCCGTCGTCCACGTAGCGCGCCTCGGTGTCCGCCAGCACGGCGGGCTCGAGGGCGGCGAGCTCGTCGAACGCCGCGTGGTGCGTCGTGGCCGGTCGGCCGGCGAGGAGGCCGGCGGCGGCGTAGACCAGGGCGCCCGTGCAGACCGAGGTCATGAGGGCGGTCGTCGAGCGCATTCGTCGCACCCACGCGAGGTGCTCCGGGTCCCTCGCGAGGGCACGCGTGCCGCGGCCGCCCGGGTACACCAGCACGTGCAGGGCGCCGACGTCGGCCGCCGAGTGGTCGGGCACGATCCGCAGACCCTTGGCGAGCCGGACGCCCGCGCCGTCCGCGGAGAAGGTCACGACGTCGGGCCGGAGCTCGCTGTGGGGTGCCCAGGCCGCGAGCACCTCGTACGGGCCCACGACGTCGAGCTCCTCGGCGTCGTCGAACACGAAGATCCCGACCCGCACGGGCCGCCCCGTCGCCACCGGTCAGATCCCGGGCAGCGCGAGCATCTGGTCGAGCGCGACCCGCGCCCAGTGCGCGTCGTCGGGGTCGACGACGACGCGGTTCACGAGGCGGCCGTCCGCGAGGGACTCGAGCGCCCAGACGAGGTGGGGGAGGTCGATCCGGTTCATGGTCGAGCAGAAGCAGACGGTCGCGTCCAGGTAGTGCACCCGCAGCTCGGGGTGCTGCTGCGCGAGGCGCCGCACGAGGTTGAGCTCGGTGCCGATGGCCCAGGCGCTGCCCGGCTCGGCCGTCGACAGCGCGCGGATGATGTACTCCGTCGAACCCACCATGTCCGCGGCCTCGACGACCTCGTGCTTGCACTCGGGGTGCACGAGGACCGTGACGCCCGGGACGGCGGCGCGCACGTCGGCCACGTTCTGGGCCGAGAACCGTCCGTGCACCGAGCAGTGGCCGCGCCACAGGATCATCCGGGCCTCGGCGAGCTGGCGCTCGCTCAGGCCGCCGCCGGGCTTGCGCGGGTCGAACACCACGCAGTCGTCGAGGTCGAGGCCCAGCTCGCGCACCGCCGTGTTGCGACCCAGGTGCTGGTCCGGCATGAACAGCACGGCGCCGTCGCCGTCGACGCCGCCCACCCGGTCGAACGCCCACCGCAGCGCGACCTGAGCGTTGGACGAGGTGCAGACGGTGCCGCCGTGACGGCCCGTGAAGGCCTTGATCGCCGCCGTCGAGTTCATGTACGTCACGGGGACCGTGCGCTCGGCCAGGCCGGCGTCGGTCAGGACGTCCCACGCCTCCTCGACCTGACCGATGCCCGCCATGTCGGCCATCGAGCAGCCCGCCGCCAGGTCCGGCAGCACGACGGCCTGCGAGTCCGCCGTGAGGATGTCCGCCGACTCCGCCATGAAATGGACGCCGCAGAAGACGACGTACTCGGCGTCCGGCCGGGCGGCCGCCTCGCGCGCGAGCTTGAACGAGTCGCCCGTGACGTCGGCGAAGGCGATCACCTCGTCGCGCTGGTAGTGGTGACCGAGCACGAAGGCCCGGTCGCCCAGGGCGGCGCGCGCAGCGCGGGCGCGGTCGACGAGCTCGGGGTCACCGGGCTCGGGGAGCGCGCCGACGCACTCGACGCCGCGCTCGGAGGCGAGGTCCGAGCGGTTGCCGAGGAGCAGGAGCGCGGCCGACGGCGACGGCTCGGCGAAACGGGGCGTGACGGTGCTCACGCCCGCGATCTTCCCACAGCCGGGCCTGCGGCAGGATGGTCCGCGTGCGCATCCTCGTGGCCCCGGACTGCTTCACGGGCACGCTCGGCGCACGCGCCGCCGCCGAGGCGATCGCGCAGGGCTGGCGCCGGGGTGCTCCGCACGACGACGTGACGCTCCTCCCGCTCGCCGACGGGGGGCCGGGGTTCCTCGAGGTCGTGCACGCCGCGCTCGGCGGCGAGCTCGTGCCGGTCACCGTCGCCGGACCGCTCGGCGACCCGACGCCCGCGCTCGTCCTCGTCGTCGAGACGGCCGCCGGCCCGACGGCCTACGTCGAGTCGGCGCAGGCCGTCGGCCTCCACCTCGTGCCGCCCGTGCGGCGGGACCCCACCCGCACGACGTCGGTCGGCCTCGGCGAGCTCCTCGCGGCCGCTCTCGACCTCGCGCCCTCGCGCGTCGTCGTCGGGCTCGGCGGTTCGGCGACGAACGACGCGGGCGCGGGCGTGCTCGCCGGGCTGGGTCTCGCCGCCCCGGTGCTCCGGGCGGGGGGCGGCGCGCTCGGCGAGACCACGCCCGCGGACCTCGACGGGCTGGCGGAGCTCCGGCGGCGGACGGCCGGTGTCGACCTGGTCGCGGCCGTCGACGTGGACGTGCCCCTCCTCGGGCTGCACGGCGCGAGCGCCGGGTTCGCCGAGCAGAAGGGCGCGACGCCCGAGCAGGCGCAGGAGCTCGAGCGCGCCCTCGGCCACCTCGTCGACGTCGTCGGCTCGGTCGTGGCCGACGACGGCGTGCGCCGGGACCTCCTCGCCGCGGCCCCCCCGCGGGGCGGGTCGACGGGCGCCGCGGGCCGTCCGGGC
>NZ_JACVQL010000289.1 GCF_019733465.1 Actinotalea ferrariae
CCCGCACCCGCCCCGGCCCCCGCGCCCGCGCCGGCACCCGCTCCGGCGCCGGGCGACGCGCCGGCACCCGGCACCGTGAGGCCGGACGCGTCGAACACCGGCGTCCGCCCCGGCTCGAAGCTGACGGTGCACCGGGGCGACATCATCGTCACCGAGCCCGGCACGGTGCTCGAGAACCTGGACATCTACGGGTTCGTGGAGGTCAGGGCCGCCGACGTGACGATCCGCAACTCGCGCGTCCGCGGCTCGGGCAAGGGCAGCCACAGCATCGGTCTGATCAACGCGACCGATGCGAACGTGCGCAACCTGGTGATCGAGGACGTCACGCTGGTGCCGGACTCGCCCTCGTACTGGATCGACGGCGTCCTGGGGCACGACTACACCGCGCGCCGGGTCAACACCTGGAACGTGGTCGACGGGTTCGGGATCTTCAACACCCACGGCTCGGAGGCGAACGTGCGGATCGAGTCGAGCTACGTGCACGACCTCGCCTACTTCTCGCCCGTCCCGACGCACTCGGACAAGCAGACGCACAACGACGCGATCCAGATCCAGGGCGGGTCGAACATCACGATCGTGGGCAACCGGCTCTCGGCGTGGCGCTCGAAGACCGCCGGGACCCAGAACTACGACGTCCGCCAGGCCGGGTTCGGGCTGATCGTGACGCCGAACGTCAACGCGGTCACCGGCGCATCGGTCAGCAAGAACTGGTTCGACGGCGGGCACATCCCGCTGAAGATCGAGCGTCGGGACCGGGTGGGCGCGATGAACTTCGGGTCGATCACCGACAACAAGTTCGCCCGGGACATGGTGAACACCGCCATGGCCCGCAAGGACAACTACTTCACGATCCTCATGACGCCCGACACGACGGCCACGACCAAGGGAAACGTCTACGCCGACAACGGCGCACCGGTCGAGGTGCGCCGCGACAGCGGCACCTCGACCGCACCCTGACGGGGTGACGGGCGGGTTTGCGGACCCGCCCCACGCACGGCGTGGTCGCGCTCCGGCGCGGCCACGCCGTCGTCGTCCACGCCGTCGTCCTTCGTGGTCAGACGCGCGACGCCGAGCGCCAGGGCCACCCACAGGACGGTGCCGGCCGCCGAGCGGGCGGCGAGCGCGCTGAAGGTCAGGGGCAGCAGGAACGCGATGAGTGCTCCCTGGCGAGCGCCCGGCAGGTGCCCGGAGCTCGACCAGGCCCGGGCGACGAGCACTGCCTGCGCGCCGAAGTAGAGGACGGCGAACACGAGCCCCATGTCGACCGCGTACATGAGGAACGAGTTCTCGAGGCTCGCGACGAGGCCGCTGTCGGCGGCGATGCCGTAGCTCGAGGTCAGGCCGTACCCGACGACGAGGTAGTCCTGCCAGGTCCGGCCGAAGAAGCTCAGCGCGTCCGTGCGCGCACCGGTGGACCCGGTGTCGTCCGCGAAGCGCTCGCCGACGCCCTCCACGAGGCTGCTGGACAGCAGCGCCGCGGCACCGATCGCGAGCAGGCACAGCGACAGGAGCCGCACGTGCGCGGGCGCCCGGGACCGCAGGACGACCCACACCGCCACGACCGCGACGACGACGACGCCGGAGCGCGACTGGGTGATGGTCACGCCCGCGGTGAAGAGCACGACGAGCGCGAGCTGCATCCGGGCTCGTCGCAGGCCGACGATGAGCGGTGCGACGACGCACAGGAACATCGACAGGATCAGCGGGTGGTCGAACGTCGCCATCCAGCGGTCGAACCCCTCGCGCACGAACCACCACCGCGTCTCGTGCGACGCCTGGTAGATCAGGACGCTGCCGGCCAGCCACTGGACGACGGCGAGCGCCGAGGCGCCGGCGCCGAGGGCGAGGAGGAGGTTGCGGATCGTCTCGACCCCGCGCCGGTCGCCGTCGACCACGGCGAGCAGCAGGAGGAACAGCACGACCGGGGCGACGACGACGTCGATGAGGAGGGCGAGGCCACCGGTCCCGCTCTGCTGGGTCGTGAGCGTCGCGACCGCCACCACGAGGCCGATGGTGAGCACGAGGAACACGTGCCGGCTCAGGACCTCGACGATGCGCGCAGGACCGTGCAGCAGCTGTGCGGCCAGCATGGCCAGGACCAGCCACACCGCCGGGTGCACGGCCAGGGGCCCCGGTGCGTGCCCGGTGAAGAGCGAGGTCGCGACCGCCGGGATCGCGATCCACAGCACGAGGACCGTGATCAGCGTGACGAGCGGTCGCCGGCGCGTCGCCCAGGCGAACGCCGCGCACGCGCCCACCCAGGCCACGAGCAGCATCTCAGCGTCGGGCGGGCACGGGGTCGCCCGGGACGGGCATGTCCGCGCCAGGGCGGCCGGCGTCGTCGGCGTGCGCTCCGGCGTCGGCTGCGCCGTGCGCGGCGGCTGCGTCGCCGTGCGGCGAGGGAGCCGGGACGTCACCGCCCGCGACGCCCCGGTGCTCGTCCGAGCCGGCCGGGAGCCCGGCGTCCGGCTCAGCAGGAGCGGGCTCAGCAGGAGCGGGCTCAGCAGGAGCGGGCTCAGCAGGAGCGGGCTCACCAGGAGCGGGCTCGGCGCGAACGGGCTCGGCGGGAGCGGGCCTGGCGGCAGCGGGGTCGACGTCGGCCGCCCCAGCGGGCGGCGGAGCCACGGCCGGCGCGATCGCGGCGGGCTCGTCCGCGGTGAGCTCGTCCGTGCCGGGCTCGGCCGTGGTCGGCGCGTCCGTGGCGGGCTCGTCCGATGCTTGCTCGTCGGTGGCCGGCGCGTCCGGGGTCGGCTCGTCCGTGCCGGGGGAGTCCGTGGCCGACCCGGGGGAGTCCTGCTCCGGCCGCTCCGTGCCGGCCGCGACGACGTCCGTCGGCGTCACGGGCTCCGTCGCGCGCTCGGGTGCCGTGCCCGTCGGCGCGGGGGCCTCCTCGCCCGTCGTGCCCGTGCGCTTCGCGTCGGCGTCGACGCGCGGCGCGCGGTCGTCGCGTCCGGCAGCGCGTCCGCGATGACGGTGGCGGTGGTTCTTCTCCGGCCGTGACCGGTTCGGGGAGTCGCTCGTGTAGCCGTACCCGCCGCCGCCGAGGGTGCTGGGCGTCCCGTTGAGGATCGTCCCGACGACCGGGGCGCGCACCCCGGACAACGCCTCGAGGGCGGCGCGGACCTGCTCCCGCGTCGTGCGGCCGTGCCGCACGACGAGCACCACCGTGTCCGCGTGGGCGGCCACGACCGACGCGTCCGTCACGGGCAGGACCGGCGGCGTGTCGAGGACCACGAGCTCGTACCGGTCGCGCAGCTGGTCGACGAGCCGGTGCATCGCGTCGCTGCCCAGCAGCTCGGACGGGTTCGGCGGCAGGGTGCCCGCGGCCAGCACGTGCAGCCCGTCGGCGCCCCACGGCTGGACGACGTCCTCGGCGCTGACCGCGCCGGTGAGGACGTTGGTGAGGCCGGCGGCACCCTCGATGCCGAGCTGCGCCGCGACCATCGGCCGGCGCATGTCGGCCTCGACGAGGAGGACCGACCGGCCGCTCTGCGCGAGCGTGATCGCGAGGTTGCAGGCCGTCGTCGTCTTGCCCTCGCCTGCGACCGCCGACGTCACGACGACGACCTGCATGGAGTGGGTGACCGCGCTGAACGTGAGGTTCGTCCGCAGCTGCCGGTACGCCTCGGCGCGCGGCGACCCGGGCTCGGTGTCGGCGATGAGCAGGCTCGGGCCGCCACCCCGCCGCTGGCGCCCCTCCGCGCCGACGGTCGCGAGCGTGGGGAGCCCGCTGACCTCCTTGAGGTCGTCGACGTCGCGGACGCTGCGGTCCAGCATCTGACGGGCGATGGAGAGGGCGACGCCGAGGGCCAGCCCGGCGAGGACGGCGACGCCGATGTTCAGGGTCTTGCGGGGCGAGATCGGCTCGGGGTCGAGGCTCGGCCCGGAGATGACGGTGAGCGAGACGTTCGCACCGCTCGCGCCGTCGGTGCTGTCGAGCCGCGAGACGAGCGGACCGAAGTGCTCGGCGATCTCCTCGGAGATGCGCAGCGCCCGGTTCGGGTCGGTGTCGGTGACGGTCGCCGTGAGGATGATGGTCTCGGGGTCGACCGCGGCGGTGATGCGCGACTTGACCTGCGCGGCCGTGAGCCCGAGGTCCGGCGCCTCGGCGATCTCCTCGGCCACCAGGTCGCTGCGCAGCACGCCGACGTAGGAGTTGACCCGGCGCTGCGCGAACTCGTCCGCCTGGAGCGCCGTGCCCGTGTCCGTGGAGGCGGCGACGTAGAAGGTGACCGTGCTCTCGTACACCGGCGTCGCCCGGCTCGTGAGGTAGACTGCGGCGCCGACGGTGGCGAGCAGCGTCAGGACCGTGATCCACCAGTACCGGCGGACGGCCCTGAGGTGATCGGTCAGCTCCACGCTCTGCTCCTTGCTCGTGCCGGCCGGCGCTCCGTCGCCGGCGCGACCGGTCGGACGGTCCGGCACGCCGAAGTTCCATCGTCACATAACGGACTTCGCCGTGCGTGCGCCGTCAGCCTTTCGCCCCAGAGTTCACCCGATTCCCACCCAGATGCGCGTCCGACGCGCGTCCCGACCGGTCCGGACGAGCGCTCCGCGCCCGCCGGCACCGGGCGCGGCGGGGTGTGCGGGTGGCTGCCGCCGTCCGGTCAGCCGAGCGGACCCCGGGGCGCCGCGTCGTCCAGGAGGTCGGCGCGCTCGTCCACCACGGGTGCCGCCGGCCTCTCGTCGGGCCGTTGCCCGGTGACCCCGGTGAAGACCACCTGGCGGTAGGCGACGAACCGGATCGCCGTGCCGAGCGCCAGGCCGACGACGTTGGCGGAGATGTTGTCGGCCAGCGGCGACGTGAGCCCGAGCACGTAGTGCGAGAACCACAGGCACCCGACGGCGGCGAGCATGCCCACGCCGTTGACCAGCACGAACGCGACCATCTCCCGACCAGGTCGCTCTGTGCGCCGGTGCGAGAACGTCCAGTACCTGCTGCCGACGTAGGACACGACCATCGCGACCGCTACCGCGATCACCTTGGCGGTCAGGGGCTTGTGCCCGAGGACCTCGCCGGGCCCGAAGCGCAGGAGGTTGAACAGGCCGACGTCGACCACGTACGCGACGGCGCCCACCGAGCCGAACCGCGCGAGCTCACCGACGTAGCGGTCCGCGAGCGCACGGACGCGCCCACGCGCAGGGCGCGCGGGTGGCGCCTCGGTGACCTCCATGCAGCGATCCTAAGGAGCCGTCGGAGACGCGCGCCCGGCGTGCGGTCGGGCCCCGGCGGCAGCCGGCCGGGCCGTGTCCGATTTCACCCGATCTGCCCTGTCCGGTTCGCCCGGGTCTGGCCTAGCATCGGGGTCACCGGGTTGGACGGCCAGCCTGGACCGGCACGTCGGAGTGCTCGACCGCACCCGAGCCGGGCGTCGGTCGAGCACCTGCTCGAAGGGGTTGTGACATGGCAGTGGTGGGGTATGCGCCCGGAGGCTACGACCTCTTCCACGTCGGCCACCTCAACATCCTCCGCCACGCCAGGAGCCGGTGCGACGTCCTCATCGCCGGCGTCGTCTCGGACGAGCTGCTCGAGCGCGTCAAGGGCCGCCCGCCCGTCGTCCCGCTCGCCGAGCGCCTGGAGATCGTCCGCAACATCGGCTTCGTCGACGACGCGGTGGCCGAGGTCCTGCCCGACAAGCTGGACACCTGGGCGCAGGTCGGCTTCGACGTCATCTTCAAGGGCGACGACTGGCGCGGGACGCCCAAGGGCGACAAGCTCGAGCGCGACTTCGCCTCCGTGGGCGTCGAGGTCGTCTACTTCCCCTACACGGTGCACACCTCGAGCACGCAGCTGCGCCGGTACCTGGACGAGTCGATCGCGCTGAGGCAGCCCGCCTCGGCGATGTGACGGCCGGCCAGGCGGCGTGACCGGCGACGTGACCGCCGGGGCGCGTGTCGGTGGCCCCTCGTAGACTGGCGCACACACCCCGCTCCGCACCGGAACCGGGGCGCTCGTGCTGTGCCGGCGCGTCCGACGTGCCCGGCGCCAGACGGTTCGAAGGGATCCATGGACCTCACCGGCGTCCTGCCCGTCCTCCTGCGCGACCCCGCCTTCGCGGGTGCCGTCGAGCGCGCCCGCAGCGCGGTGGCGCGCGGCACCGTCGACGTCGTCGGCTCCGCCGGGGTGCGGCCGGCCCTGGTCGCCGCGCTGACGGGTGCGGTCGCGCCACCGGCCACCGAGGGCGGCGC
>NZ_JACVQL010000029.1 GCF_019733465.1 Actinotalea ferrariae
CGGCCCACGTGCACGCCCGGTCCGACCTGCGCCTGCCGCCCGACGACGGCGCCCGGCTCGACCCAGCACCGCGACCCCACGCGGGCGCCCGCCAGGACGCGCGCACCGGGGTCGACCCAGGCGTCGGGGCCCACGTGCGCGTCGAGGGCCACCTCGGCCCCGACGGCCACCAGGCCGCCCTCATCGAGGCGGCGGTACCGCACGGTCCGGCCGGCCTCGTCCTCGAACTCCTCGTACTTCTTCGCTCGTCTCATCCTGCTCATGTCAACGTGCGCGAGACGTGGGATGTTCCGGTTCGAGGCGGCGCCGGCGGACGGCAGACGAGCACGTGCAGGTCGTCGCCCTCGAGCGTCACCGGGCCGGCCGCCGCCGGCAGCAGGACCGTCCGGCCGCGCCGCAGCGGCACGGTGGCGTCCGCGGCGACGAGCTGCCCGGCGCCGTCGACCGCGACGAGCACCGCGAACCCCGGGTCGACCGAGCGCCCACCCCGCCACCGCTCGACGCGGAAGAACGGGGCGGCGTCCGGCAGGAGGTCGCCGGTGTCCGCGGCGGTCGCCCCGCGCAGGTGCGCGATCTCCTCGACTGTCCAGCCGCGCCGGTCGACGGCACGGAGGGCGACGTCGAAGCCAAGCCCGAGGTGCCCGTCGGCAGCGCCGTCGATCGCGAACGACGCCCACTCCATGAGGATCGACAGGTCCGTCGGCTCCTGGACCTCGACGACGAGCGCGCCCTCCCCGATGGCGTGCGGGAGCCCGGCCGGGACCAGCACGGCGTCGCCCGCGGCGAGGTCGAGCGTGTGCATGGCCTCGAGCATCGCGTCGTACGCCTGGTCCCGGACCCAGGCGGCGAGCTCGTCCGCGCCGACGTCGCGCGCGAAGCCCAGGTGGACCGTGGCCGGCTCGAGCACCACCCAGGCCTCGGTCTTGCCGTGGGCCAGGCCGAGGTGCTCCGCCGCGAACGGGACGTCCGGGTGAGCGTGCACGGGCAGGCGCTGCCCCGCGTCGAGCAGCTTCACGAGCAGCGCCGGGTCGTCGCCGAAGGCGGCCACGTGGTCCTCGCCCAGCCAGGCCACGGGGTCGGCCGCGACGGCGTCGCGCAGCAGGCTGTCGTCGGGCAGCACGGTCAGGCCGTCGGGCGCGTGCCCGAGCACCGCGGTGGTCGAGCCGACCCAGTCCTCGGGCTCGTGGCTCGCCGGCCAGCCCGAACCCCGGAACTCGACGATCCGCCGGCCGCCCGCGTAGAAGCGGTCGGCGGGTTGGTTGGCGGGCAGGACGATCGGTTCCATGCGACTCCTCAGTCTCGGTGGGGTCCGACGGCGATCCGCACGCCCGTGACCCACTGCGCCCCCGCCTCGAGCACCGGTGCGCCGGCGTGCGGCAGGTCGCGGTCGGGTCCGAACAGCGGTGCGTTGGTCGGCTCGACCCCGAGCACGTAGGCGCCGCGCGCCGGCCAGCTCCACGTGCACAGCCGGGGCAGGCTCTCGCCGGTCCAGGTCACGACGACGTCCGGGTGCTCCGCGTCGCCCTCGAGGGTCGCGCGGGCGGTACGGACCCCGGTGTGCTCGGCGACGACGGGCGCCAGCCCGGTCGCCGGCGCCGGCGTGACGAGCGGGTCGCGGCCGGGGGGCAGCGGTTCGCGCACGACGACGTCGTCGGCGTCGACCACGAGCCTGGCGCCGGCGCGCAGGAGGGGTGCGCCGAGGTTGACGTGGTAGAGCAGCGGGACGCCGACGGACCGGTCGCCCACGTTGCGGACGACGTCCCGCACCTCGACCGACGGCGTTCCCGTCGAGGCGACGACCTCGCGCTCGACCACGATCCGTGGGCCGTCGAAGGTGGTGTGCGCGACGACGCCTCGGACCGACACCTCGACGCCGTCCGCGGTGCGTCGGCGCGACCAGTGCACGTCGGTCGCCCGGGTCAGGTGGTGGGTGCCGTGCTGCCCCGACGTGCCGCGCGGGGGCCCGATGTTGTCCGGGCCGCACGTCGCCATGAGGCCGCCGAGGAACCGCGACTCCCAGCCGTGCCCCGGTCCCGGGTCGACCGGGTGCATGGAGCGCCAGGCCAACGGTGTCGACCCCCACCAGGCCGGGCCGAGGTCGAGGCCGCGGTCCGGCAGCACGTCGAACGCGAGGCCGCCGGCGAGGCGGACGGCGACCGTCCGCCGCCCGTCCGATCGCGTGAGCTCCTCGACGCTCGCGAGCGCCTCGGGCAGGGCGACGCGGCCGTCGTCGAGGAGGTCGGCCCAGGGGCTGCGGGCGGCCGCGCCCGTCACGAGCCCGCGCCCGAGGCGCGGGCGGCTGGTCCGGCCGGCGCGCCGAGCTCGGCGAGGAAGCCGCCGACGAAGGTGTCCCCGAGCCCGATCGTCGTCGGCGCCGGCACCGCGCTCAGGTCGAGCGCGGGCACGACGGTCGCGTCGGGCCCGAGCAGGCGCGCGATCTCTGCGGCGATCTTCGCGGCGGCCTCGCCGGGCGCGGTGGCGGCCGTGACGGCGTAGTCGTCGGCGGTGAAGCCGTCACCCAGGCGGTACCTCGTGCTCGCCATCGTGATGCCGCCGTGCAGCGCGCGCCCGAGCGTCGCTCCGCGCTCGCCGAGCGCCAGCGCCCAGTGCTGCGTGTGGACCACGAGGGTCGGAGCGGGGACGAGGGCGCGCAGCTCCTCGATCGCCGTGGCGACCGCCGTCGGGTCGAGGAGGTCGACGCGACGCCCGAGGTAGGCCTGCATCTCGTCCTCGTTGAGGCTGTACACGTCGACGACGGCGGCCATCACGTCGCGCACGCGCGTGCTCAGGGCGGGCACGTGGAACCCCGCGTCCTCGAACACCACGAGCGCCCCGGCCGGCAGGGTCCGCATGGCGTCCGTGACGCGCGCGAGCCGGTCGTCGAGCGTCGCCGGGTCCTGGATGACGTTGAAGGACGAGAGGAGAAAGATCTCCGCGGTGCGCAGCGCGTCGGGCAGGCCCTCGGCGATGCGCAGCTCGCGATGCGGGGGGTCGTTCGCGTAGATGATGCGGTTGGGCCGGGGCGCCACGACCTCGACGTCGCCGAGCCGCACCCGCGCCCCCGCGGGGTACTGCACGATGAGGTGCGGGTCGAGGGTGTCCTGCGTCGCGCTCGACACGTGCTCCACACCCGCAGGGAGCAGCCGCCGCACGGTGTCGTCGATCGAGACGAGGTGCACGGTGCTGCCCACGCCGAGCACGTCCATGGCGATCGCGGCCCGCACGCAGGTGCCGCCGAGGGTCACCGCCTTGTCGAAGCGCGCGGCCACCGCCTCGACGATGTCGGAGGAGGCGACGAACCGCTCTCCCCCGACACCGTCGCGGACGAAGGCCAGCAGGCTGCGCACGAGGTCGCGCACCGAGTCGACCGGGGTCGTCACGTCGAGGTCCTCAGGGCCCACGCCGTGCTCGACGGCGAGCTGCTCGAGCACCGCCGGGTTCCACCGGATCTCGTAGTCGACCGTCCCGCCCATGCCCAGCACGAACCTCGTGCTCATCTGCTGCCCGCTCCCCTCGATGGCCCTGGTGGTGCCGTCAGTACAGGTCGGCCTTGCCGGCGGCGTCGAAGAGGTGGATCTTCTGCGCCGCGACCTCCTGCATCGCCGCGATGGCCGGCGGCTGGATGACGAGCGGCTCGCGGAGCGTGGTGTCGGCCAGCACCTCGCGCATCCGGTCGTGGTAGGCCACCTTGATGTCGCTCGAGATGTTGATCTTGTTGACTCCGAGCTTGACCGCCTGACCGATCTCGTCGTCGGGGTTGCCCGAGCCGCCGTGGAGCACGAGCGGGATGGGCAGGAGCTCCTTGATCTGCTGGAGCAGGTCGAGCTTGAGCTCGGGCTTCATGTGCTTCGGGTACAGGCCGTGCGCGGTGCCGATCGCGACAGCGAGGCTGTCGATGCCGGTGCGCTCGACGTACTCGACCGCCTGCTGCGGGTCGGTGTATGTGATCTCCGAGACGGCGACGCCGTCCTCAGCCTGCTCGTCGAGCTTGCCGATCGTGCCGAGCTCGCCCTCGACGGACACCCCGACGGTGTGCGCCGTGTCGGCGACCCGCTTGGTGATCGCGACGTTGTCCTCGAAGGCCAGCATCGACGCGTCGATCATCGCCGACGTGAACCCGTACTGGATGGCCTCGAGCACCTGCTCGTAGGAGCCGCCGTGGTCCCAGTGGATCGCCACGGGCACCGACGAGCGGTGCGCGCGCTGCACGATGGCCGGCAGGGCGTCGCGCCCGAGGTGCGCCACCTCGTCCGGGTGGATCGCGATCATGAGGGGCGCGCGCAGCTTCTCGCTGATCTCGAAGATGCCCTTGCCCATCGCGTAGTCGCTGATGTTGAACGCCGGGACGGCGAAGTAGTTCTCGTTCGCGACCGCCAGCAGGTCCTTGCCGTTCATCAACATGTTCTCGGTCTACTCTCTGTCGTTCTCAGGTGGTCTGTGCTTTTCCTCAGAGCTTTACGGCGCCGGCAGTCATCCCCCCGATGAAGTAACGCTGGAAGAACAGGAACAGGAGGAGCACAGGAATGCACCCGAGAATGCTCATCGCCATCATCTCGTTCCACTCGTACGAGTGCTGCCCCATGAGGAGCTGGATGCCGATGGGCACGGTGCGCATGTCCTCCGTGCGCGTGAGCGTCAGCGCGAAGAGGAACTCGTTCCACGCGATCATGAACGTGTAGACGCCGACGGAGACGAGGCCGGGCACCGAGATGGGCACCAGAATGCGCCACAGGGCGGTCATCGGGCCCGCGCCGTCGACCTTGACGGCCTCGTCGAGCTCCTTGGGCAGCGTGTTGAAGTAGCCCGTCATCATGATGATCGCGTAGGGCAGCGTGAACACCATGTACGTGAGGATCAGACCCTGGTAGGTGTTGTAGAGCCGCAGCGTCACCATGAGCCCGAAGTACGGGATCAGCAGCGTGATCGGCGGCACCGCCTGCACCGAGACCACCACCACGTTGATGGTCTTCTTGCCCCAGAACTCGTACCGGCTGAACGCGTAGGCCGCGAGCACCGCGACCACGAGCGACAGCACGGTGACCGACAGGGCGACAACGTAGCTGTTGAGGAAGAACCGCAGCTTCGTCGGGTCCGTGAGGATCGTCGTGTACGCGTCGAACGAGAAGCCTGGCGTGATGAGGCGGGGCGGGAACGCGAAGATCTCCGAGTTCCGCTTGAACGAGCTCGCGAGCATCCACAGCACGGGCAGCCCGGCGAAGAGCGCCCCGAGCGTCAGTGCCGCGAGGAGCGCGACCTTCTTGCCCGTGTTCTTGGGCGGCGTCCGCGACGTGGTGCCGTCGGTGACGGCCGGGCGTTCGACCACAGCGGTCATGTCAGTCCCTCGCCTTCTGGTGCCGGACGTAGAAGAACGCGAGCACCATCGACATCAGGAGCACCAGCACCGCAGCGGCGGAGGCGACCGAGAAGTCGTAGCGCGTGAACGCGAGCTTGTAGGTGAAGGTCGACAGGACCTCGGTGGCGGCGATCGGTCCGCCGCCCGTGGTCATCCAGATGAGCGCGAACTGCTGCGTCGTCCAGATGAAGTCCAGGAGCGCCATCGAGATGATGATCGGGCGCAGCTGCGGGAGGGTGACGTGGCGGAACTGCTTGAACGCGCCCGCGCCGTCGACCCGCGCCGCCTCGTAGAGCTCGCGCGGAATGCCCTGGAGGCCGGCCAGCAGCGAGATCATGAAGAACGGGTAGCCGGACCAGATGTTGATGAACGTCACGGCGGCGAGCGCCGTCGACGTGCTCGCGAGCCACTCCGTCTGCCCGTCGGTGACACCGAAGGCCCCGAGCAGGTAGTTCACGACGCCGTTCGGGCTCAGCAGGAGCCGCCACAGCACCGCGACGATCGCGACGGTGAACAGCCACGGGAGGATGTACAGGACCCGGAACAGGCCCTTGATGCGGTCACCGAGCAGCGGCGAGTTGAGCATCAGCGCGAAGGCGAGGCCGATCGCGAAGTGCACGACCACCGACGAGACGGTGAAGACGAGCGTGTTCCGCACGGCGTCGAAGAACACCGGGTTCGTGAGGACCTCGGCGTAGTTCTCGAACCCCACGAACGCCGGGTTCTTGTTCGTGATCACGCCGTCGAGCAGCGAGTAGCTGATCACCATGATGATCGGCGTGACCATGAGGATGACGAGCAGGACGCCGGTGGGCGTCAGGAAGCCGTAGGGCGTCAGCCGCTGCTTGAACCGCGAGATGCTGCGCCCTCGGCCGCTGGCCTCCGAGACGCGCACCGGCGCTGCGAGCACGGGTGTGTCCTCAGGCGGACGGGTGATCTGGGACATGGGACTGGCTCTCTCTTCGCAGGTGAGGTGGCGCCGGGTCGAGCACGTCGTGCCCGGCGCCACCCCTGGGGTTCGACGCCGGTCGGGCTAGAACTCCTGCTCCCACTTGGTCTGCGCGGCGGCGAGCGCGTCCTCCATCGACTGCTGGCCGTCGAGCGCCCGCTGGAACTCCTCGCCGAAGTCGCGCATGAGCTGCTCGGCGACGGGGAGCCCGGTGAACTCGTTGGCCGGGAAGCCGGACTGGTAGATCTCGAACGCGGTGCCGAAGAGCTCGTCCTCCTCGACGAAGTCCGGCACCGAGCCGACGTTGCCCGGGAAGGCGTTGGCGATCGAGGAGAGCTCGCTGTTCACGGACTCGCTCATGAGGAACTCGACGAGCTTGAAGGCCTCCTCCTGGTGCTCGGAGTTCTCGGCCACGCCGATGCCCCACGAGGCGTAGGGGATGCCGCGCTCGTCCTCGTAGCCGTCCTCGGCCGGGATCGCGGAGATGCTGAACTGCAGGTCGGGGTTCGACTCGCGGATGAGGTTCACGTGCGCGAGCGAGTCGATCATCATGCCGACGCGGCCGTTGGTGAACTCCTCGACCTTGTCCTGCTCCTTCATCGTGAAGGAGCCGGGGGCGATGACGCCGTCCTCCCACATGCCCTGGACGAACTCGGTCGCGCTCGCCACGTCGGGGTTGTCCACCAGCGCCGGCTGGCCGTCCTCGAGCATCGAGCCGCCGGAGGCCCAGACCCATGACATGACGTCGTTCTGGATGCCGTTGGGGGCCTCGAGCGAGAGCGGCAGGACCCAGCCGTAGGTGTCGCCCGTCGTGACGGCCGCGGCGGCTTCCGCGAACTCGGTGCGCGTTGCCGGCGGTGCGGTGACGCCGGCCTCGGCGAGCAGCGTGTCGTTGGTGAACATCGGGTAGACGAAGTTGACGACCGGGATCATGTAGGTCGCGCCGTCGATCTGGACCTGGCTGGCGAGCTCGCTGTCGTCGTAGCCGACCTCCTCCATGAGGGCGGAGAGGTCCGCGATAGCGCCCTGCTGGGCGAAGTCGCTGACCCAGGCACCGTCGAGCCCGACGACGTCCGACATCGTGCCCGCAGCGGCTCCCGCGACCACCTGCTCCTTGGTCGAGGCGTAGGGACCCGAGAGCAGCTCGACCGTGATGCCCGGGTTCTCCTCCTCGAACTGGTCCATGAGCGCCCGGAACTCGCCGTCGGGAAGCTCGGGCTCCCACCACTGGGAGAACTCGATCGTGACCTCGCCGCCCTCGGCGGCGTCGCCGTCCGCGGTGCCTCCACCGGTCTCCTGCGCCCCCGAGCAGCCGGTCAGTGCGAGTGCCGCGGCTCCGGTGACGGCGATGAAGCGTCCAACGTAAGCGCCCTTGCTCATGACTCTCCTTCAGGACTCTGCCGCTTCATGCACGTCGCTGCGCATTCTTGCGGGTTTCTGCAACGTAGACCGGGTGAAGTGGCGGTGTCAACGCCTGCTGAGGCCCGAGTAGCCCTGCAAGGCACTGCGGAGGCGAGCGGTGGTGCGGTTTCTTGCATGAAGCCGCACCGTCCGGTTCACTTCTCGCATGTCCACGACGATCGACGGCTCCTCCCGGCGTCTGCCCGCCGGCCGCAAGGCCGAGCTCGCGGCGTACGTCGCCGAGACGGGTCAGGTGACCGTCGCGGGCCTGGCCGAGCGGTTCGACGTCTCGCCGGACACCATCCGGCGCGACCTCGACCAGCTCGACGCGGAGGGCGTGCTCATCCGCACCCACGGCGGCGCGATCAGCCCGCAGGCCGTGCCCCGACCGGACACCGGCGTCGACGTCCGCCTGCGCCTGCAGACGCAGGCCAAGGACCAGATCGGCGCGCTCGCCGCCGGCCTCGTGCCCGACGGCGCCGCGATCATGCTCAACGCGGGCACGACGACGCTCGCGACCGCGCGGCACCTCGCCGAGCACCGCGACCTCACGATCGCCACCAACTCGCTGCGGCTCGCGACGGAGCTCAACCCGGTCGCGTTCCGCGACCTGTACGTCTTCGGCGGCGTCGTGCGGGTCAGCGCGCAGGGCACCGTAGGAGCCGTCGCCTTCCCGACCCAGAGCGGGGTCGACCGCGACATCCGCTGCGACCTGGCGCTCATCGGCGTCGGCGCGGTCGCCGTGGACGCCGGCTACTCGACGAGCAACCTCGGCGAGGCGACGATGATGCGCGAGATGATGGACCGGTCGGCCCGCGTCGCCGTGCTCGCCGACTCCACGAAGTTCGGCCGGCGGCTGTTCGCGCAGATCGCCGACCTCGGACGAGCGGACTACCTCGTGACCGACGCGCCGCCGCCCGCAGACCTCGCCGACGCGCTGCGCGAGGCGGGGGTCGAGGTGCTCACGCCGAAGGCCTGAGCCGTCCCGCGGCGCCCTCGAGCGACGTGATGCTCAGAACAACGGCCACGGCACGGCGGGCATGTCCCCCTCCGGTGCCGGGAACCGCCGCTCCGCGAGCAGCCGCTCGCACCGGGCCGCGAGCGCCACGAGCTCCTCGTCGTCGAGCAGCTCGGACAGCGCGTCCCCCAGGGCACCGCCCAGTGCCGCCAGCACGTCCCGCACGCCCGCGGCCTCGTCGTCGCGCAGCTCGTCACCGAGCCACCCCCACAGGACCGTGCGGAGCCTGGGCTCGGTGTGGAACGTGACGCCGTGGTCCACGCCGTAGCGGTGGCCGCCCGGCATGGGGAGCACGTGCCCGCCCTTGCGGTCGGCGTTGTTGACGACGACGTCGAACACGGCCATGCGCCGCAGGGCCGCGGAGTCCTCGTGCACGAGCACGACGGGCCGACCCCGCTCGTCGCTCGCCTCGAGCACGGTGCGCCAGCCCGACGTCGGCACGGCGTCGGCGGGGACGACGTCGACCGGGTCCTGCTCGCGGTCGGGCTCCTGCCACTGCTGGACCATGCCCGGGCCCAGCGGCCCGTCGCGCAGCCAGGTGCGCGGCACGACGTCCCACCCGAGCGCCTCGGACACGGCGTGGGCGGCGACCTCACGGCGCGCCAGCGTGCCGTCCGGGAAGTCCCACAGCGGCCGCTCGCCCGCGACGGGCTTGTAGACGACGGCGACGCCGTCGACCCGGCCGAGGAACGTCGCGTTCGAGGCGGCGGTGATGCGGCCGACGAGCTCGAGCTCGCCGTCCTCGAGGTCGGCGTCCGCCGTCGTCACACGCCGTCGGGCAGGTCGTCGCAGACGTGACCGTCCGGGTCCATCGACCGGCCGCAGCGCGGGCACGTCGGCCGCCCGGCGCGCACCACCTTGCGGGTGCGCTCGACGAACGCGCGGGCCGTGCCGACGGGGATGCGGATGAGCAGCATCTCGCTGGGCTCCGCATCCTCCGGGTCGGGCACCGTCTCGTCGTCGTCGGCGTCGTCGTCGAGCTCGACCGGGTAGGCCTCGATGACCACCTGCGCCGTCCGCGGCTCCCAGCCGAGGCGCAGCGTCCCGGCCCGGAACTGCTCCTCGACCGGCTGGTCGAGCGGGCCGTCGTCGATCAGCTCGACGGGCGTCTCGGCGGGGACGGTCACGGGGTTGTCCGCGTCGGCGGACAACCGGTCCAGGAAGTCGTCGATCGTCTCCGCCAGGAGCACCGACTGCTCCTTCTCGAGCGCGACCGAGGTGCTGCGCGCGCCGGTGCGGGCCTGGAGGTAGAAGGTGCGCTCGCCCGGGCGGCCCACCGTCCCGATGACGACGCGGTCCGGCCAGTCGAACTCGTGGACGAGGGTGGGCACGGCGTCAGTTTACGAGCGAGCCGCGTCGTCCGCGCGGTCCGCGTCGCCGGCGGCGTCGGCGGGCCGCCGGCCGGGCCCCTCCGCGCCGCCCGCGTGCCCCGCGCCTCCCCCGACCTGCGCGTCGCCCACCGCCGTCACGGCGGCCAGCCACGAGAGGTCGCCGAAGTCGGTGTTCGTCGTGACGACCTCGGGCCGCGACGTGCCGTAGCGGACGATGGACACGGATGCGGGGCCGACGGCGATGCGCTGGAACAGGTCGAGGTGCACCCCGAGCGCGTCGGCGAGGACGGACTTGATGACGTCGCCGTGGGACACGGCGGCCCAGACGGCTCCCGCGCCGTGCTCCGCCTCGACGGCGGCGTCGTGCCGCCGTACCGCCGCCACCGCGCGCGCCTGCATCGCGGCCATCGACTCGCCGCCGGGGAACGTGACGGCCGACGGCTGGTTCTGCACGACGGACCACAGCGGCTCCTTCGCGAGCTCGCCGAGCGTCCGGCCCTGCCACTGCCCGTAGTCGCACTCGGTCAGCCCGTCCTCGGTCCGCAGCGGCGGCGCCGTCGGCTGCGCGTCGAGGACGGCCTGCGCCGTCTGGCGGCACCGCTCCAGCGGGCTCGTGACGACGGCGACCAGCGGCACGACGGCGAGCCGCTCGGCGGTGCGCGCAGCCTGGGCGGTGCCGTGCTCGTCCAGGACGACACCCGGCGTGCGTCCGGCGAGGACGCCGCCGGTGTTCGCCGTCGTGCGACCGTGCCGGACGAGGATGACGGTGGCCATGCGAGGAGCCTAGGGACCGAGCGCTCGCCCGGTCGGGTGAGGCGGACCGGACACCGGCCCGCGAACCGGCACGAGCACGACGGGCACCCCCCGGCGGGCGCACCGCGCTGTGCGAGGATGCCGCCGTGCGCACCCGACCCGTACCGCTGCCGGCTGCCGTCGTGATCGCGTCGCTGGCCGCCCTGCTCGGCGGCTGCTCGGTCGGCCCGACCGTCAGCGTCTCCCCCGAGTCCCTGGCCCAGCAGGTCAGCGACCAGCTCGAGGAGCAGGTGGGCGTCGCACCGGACGACGTCGAGTGCCCCGAGACCCTCGAGGGCGAGACCGGCGCGTCGACGCGGTGCGAGCTCATGGCGGGCGGCGCGACCTACGGCGTGACCGTCACCGTGACGTCCGTCGAGGGCACCACGGTCAGGCTCGACATCCAGGTCGACGACGAGCCCACGGAGGCCGACGCATGAGCAGCGGGTCGTTCCTGGCGAGCAACGAGGAGCTCACGGCGCTCGCGGGCCGCCTCGAGGAGATCGGCGCGACGTACGGCTGCCCGGCGCTGTCGACGGCCGGGACGGGTGCCGAGGTGACCGGGCACGTCGAGCTGGGCAGCGTGCTGCCGCAGTTCGTCGACCACACCTCCGAGGTGATCAACGTGCTGGTCGGCAACCTCCTGCAGCACGCCGAGCACGTCCGGGACGCCGCGCGGCTGTACTGCGTGGCCGACGACGGCTCGGCCGAGACGCTCCGCTCGCTGTCGCTGCCCTCCTTCGACTCGCACGCGAACCGCCCCTGATGACGGCACCCCACTCCGCCGAGCTCGGCACGACGACGGACGCCGTGGCGCTCGTCCCGGGCGACGCCGCCACGCTCCGGAGCACCGCGGCGGTCCTGACCGACTGGGCGAACCGGCTGTCGGACACGGGCGACGAGCTCAAGGCGCTGCGCACGCCGTCCTGGACCGGTGAGGCGTCCGACGCGTTCTGGGACTCCTTCGGCACGGTCCCGTCGATCTGGCACCAGGCGTCCGACCTGCTGGACCAGGCGGCGCGGGCGCTGCAGACCCACGCCGACGTCATCGTCTCCGCCCAGTCGCGAGCGCAGACCGCGATCGACACGTGGGAGCGTGGCGAGGAGCAGACGGAGGCGGCCCGCGACGCGCACGACCGCGCGGTGGCGCAGTGGAACGCGAACGGCGGGTCGGGCCAGTACCCCCTCTTCACCGACGCCGGCGCGGCCGAGCGGCGCGAGGCGCAGGACCTCCTCGAGGAGGCGCGGACCTCGCTCGACTCGTCCGGCGACGACACGATCATGGCGCTCACGCGCGCCGGCGGCGGCACGTACTCGACGAGCGGCTCGAGCACCACCGACGCGGAGTCGAGCTGGTCGTGGGGCAGCCTCAAGAGCGACCAGTGGAAGGACCAGTGGGGCAAGAACAGCTGGAACGGCCAGGAGGGCATGCCGTCGCTCGGGCTCGCCGCGGTGCTCGCGTCGGTCAACGCGGGTGCGTGGGTCTGGCGCGGGCGCGGGGGCTTCACGACGCCGGCCGGCCCCGGCAACGGGCAGTTCTACGGTGAGGGCACCGTCGAGGCGCTGTCCGCAGGCGTGACCGGCTCGGCGTCGTACGCGGCCATGAAGGGCTTCCAGGCCAGGCTCGAGGCCGAGGCCAACATCGCCAAGGCCGAGGGGCAGGTCGGCTACCGCAACGACTACTCGGACGTGCACCTGTCCGGGCGGGCGCAGGTTGGCGCGTCCGCGCAGGGCGAGGCGACGTTCACCACCGACGGCGTCGACGTCGAGGGCGAGGTCTTCGCGGGCGCGCGGATCGCCGGCGACATCGAGGGCTCTGTCGGCGGCATCGGCATCACGGGCGGCGCCGAGGGCTGGGCCGGCGCGGGCGCCGGCGCGGGTGCGACGTTCGAGTTCGAGGACGGCAAGTGGCACATCGGCGCCAACGCCGGGCTCGCGTGGGGCCTGGGCGGCAAGGCGTCGGTCGGGATCGTGATCGACCCGGAGGCCATGGCGCGTACCGGCGGCGAGCTGTGGGACACGATGACGGGCTGGTGGTGACGATGACGAGCCTGACGTGGCCGAACGACCTGTGGCGGCCGATGGACCCCGCCGAGGCCGGGGTCGAGGGCGTCGAGGCGGTCGCCGCGCGCACCGGCCTCCCGGGCGGGTACACGCCTCTGATGTCGGTGCGCCGCGCGCTCGTGCCCGTAGGTGCGCCGCTCGACGGCGTCGCCGACGACGCCGCCCTGCGGTTCGCGCGTCAGACGGGCACCGCGGAGCGGCTGCAGCTGACGCGCACCGACGGTCCTGCGCCGGGGCTGAGCCAGCTGCTCGGAGCGACCGTCGAGGTCGACGGTCGCACGTACGACCTGCGTCAGCTCGACGGCGTGCTCGGGACCGTGCAGCCCGACGGCTCGACGGCGGTCCTCGTCGTCTCCGCGGTCTGCACGGCCGACCAGCTGCCCGTCGTGGGTCCGGAGCTCGGTGCCGTGCTGACCAGCGTCTCCGCGGCCTGACGGCGCGTCAGCCCAGCCGGCCCGTCAGGGCCAGGACGCCGACGACGAGCCCGGCGAGGACGACGGCGACCGCGGTGCCGATCCCGACGGCCTTGCCCACGACCGCCGACGTCGGCTGCTTCTCCTGCCACCCCAGCTCCGCGGCCGCCTCGCGGATGGCGGTGTGCAGCACCTTCGGGCTGTGCACCTGGCTGCTGAGGAGCCCGCGCGTCCCGTCCGGGAGCGTGCCGTACTCGCGCGTTCGGCGGTCGCCCGTGACTCGGCCCTTGAACACGAAGGCGCTGCGGCTCAGCTCGAAGAAGCTCACGTCCGTCCCGGTGACCAGGTCGGTGATCGTGAGCGTGAGCGTCGTCGGGTCGCACGCGACCATCGCCCACAGGTGCGTCGTGGTGGGTCCGTCGGGCCCGCGCATGACCAGCGGCTCGGGGTAGCCCACCGCGAACCCGTCGGGCGCGGGCCGGACGACGACGTCGTCGGGCACGCGCATCGCGACCTCGTCGCGCAGCTGCACCACGAGCTCGTGCGTGGCGCCGTCGTCGTCGTTCTGCGCTGTGCTCACGGCTCGGGACGCTACACGGCGTCCGCGCGACTGCCCGACGACGAGGCGATGGACACGAGCTCGGCGACGAACTCCTTCGGCCGGAAGCGGTGGATCACGTGGTTCGCGTCGATCCGCCGGTACACCGTCCCCGGCACCAGGTCGCGGATCCGCCGCGCGTCGTCGTCGTCCAGCGCCCCGACGAGGCCGAACCGCTCGGACCGGAACCAGGACCCGTGGAGCAGCAGGAGGGGGCATGCCAGCGCCCGTAGCGCCGCCTCGTGGGAGAGGTCGCCGTAGAACCGGCCGTCGACGAAGGCCCGCGCGAAGTCAGGGTCGAACATCGACAGCGACCGCATGAGCTCGTGCATCGCGCCCGGGAGCCACCAGGCGTCCGCGCCCGACGGCTCGCCGGGGTGGCGGCGCTCGTAGTCGCGGACGGCGCGGTCCAGGAGGTCGACGAACCAGCCGGGCATCCGCTTGACGCGCCGCTCCGAGACCGGCAGCACCTGGTCGCGGAAGTAGTCGGCGAGGCGGCGCACGTCGCGGTCACCCAGCACGCGCACGAAGCGCTCGAGCCCCTGGTGGACGAACCGGTCGCGGTCGCGGAACCGCGGCATCTCGACCGAGAACACCGGGGCGTCCTCGAGGACCACGGCGGCCACGTGGTCCGGCACGGTCGCGCCGAGCCAGAGCGCCAGGACGCCGCCGGACGAGTTGCCGCTCACGACCGCGGGCCGCTGCACGACGTCCTCGAGGAACCGGGCCAGGTCCCCGCCGACCGACTCCCAGCTGTACCGCCCGGGCGTCCAGGACGAGCTCCCGTGGCCGCGGACGTCGACCGCGAACACCTCGAACGTCCGCGCGAGTGCCGGCATGACGCCCGCGTAGGTCCGCCAGGTCGCCATCTGCGCGGGGACCAGGACCAGCGGCGGTCCCGCCGCCGGCCCACGGACGTGGCTCAGCGTGACCTCCCCGAGCTCGATGAGCTCGTGCGTGAACCCCGCTGCGCGGAGCGGGCTCGGCAGCGGCTCACGGAAACCCAGGAACGGGTTCTCGTCCGGCACGACGCCCATGCCGTGCAGTCTCGCAGCGCGCACCTGTGGCGCGGCTGAGAGCGCACACGCCCCGCGGGACCAGGCTACGGTCCCGCGGGGCGCCTTGCCGCGGATCAGGCGACGGCAGTCGCCAGCTGCGTCGTCCGCCGCGCCGCCAGGGCGGTCGCGACGAGCGCGAAGACCACCACGGCGGCACTCACGACGGCGTACGACGGAACGTCCACCACGGGGGGCCCGTTCAGCAGGCCGGCGCTCACGCCGACCACCGCCGGCACCACGGCGACCGTGCCGAGGACCCACGCCGTGACCCCGGTGATCGCCGCCTCCACGGTGGTCATCGCCATGAGCTGGCGGCGGGTGGTGCCGGTGCGGTGCAGCAGCGCGAGCTCCTCGCGACGCGCCATCGTGGTCATGGCGAGCGTGCTCGCCGCACCGACCGCCACGACGCCGAGCAGCATGAGGAGCAGCGTCACCGAGATGTCGTTCTCGCCGCCGGCGGTGGTCGCCGAGGCGAGGTAGCCGTCGACGTCGGTCGCGGTCGCGCCGAGGGCGCTGATCGCGGCCTCGGCGGCCTGTACGTCCGCCTCGGCGGTCAGGTCGACGAGCACGGTGTCGGCCACCACGGGCAGCCCGTGCGCCTCGGCCGTCGCCGGGCCCGTGACGGCGCCCCCGACGCCGAGCCCGCGCGAGAACACGGCGACCACGGTCGCGTCGACCTCGTCGTCCCCGAGGCGCAGCGTGAGCGTCTCGCCCAGCCCGGCACCGGTCGTGAACGCCGTGTCGGTGCTGACCGCCACCGTGTTCGGCGCGTCCAGGTCCGCGAGCGACCCCTCGACCACGTCCGGGTCGAGCGCAGCGGTGTCGCCGGGGACGACCCGCAGCGCGGTCGCCTCCCACGTCGCGCCGAAGTCCTCGTCCACCTCGGTGCGGACCTGCGCCGGGACGGTCGCCAGCGGGGCGGCCGACGCGACGCCGGGCACCGCGGCGACCTGCGCGGGCAGGTCCTCCGACGCGTCGTCGGCGGGCGTGACGACGAGGTCGGCGGTGATCGCGGCGCGCAGCTCCTGCTCCGCGCCGGTCGTGATCGCGTGGTTGACGCTCGTCTGGATGGTGGCCGCTGCGACGACCAGGGCGAGCGGCACGACGACGGTCGTCAGCCGCCGCGAGAATCCGCGCACGTTGCGCACGGCGAGCATGGTGGCCGGCCGGCCGGTGGCGGGCTGCATCCGCGCGAGCCGGTCGAAGATCCAGCCGACCAGGACCGGCCCGGCGAGCGCTGCGGCGCCGATCAGCAGGAAGGCCGAGAGCGAGGCCGTCGCGCTCCCCATGAGCCCCGGGACCCACAGGCTCGAGAACGCCGCGGCGAGCCCGCCGAGCGTGAGCACCAGGGCGGTGACCTTCCGGCCCGTCCCGACCTGCCGGTCCTCGACCGCGCTCTGCTGGAGCGCCGCCGTCGGTGCCGTCCGAGCGGCCTCGCGTGCGCCCAGCCGGCCCACGGGTACCGCGGTCACCATGATGAGCAGCACGGCGATGAGGACGGGCAGCGGGGAGAGCGACGAGGCGAAGTCCGGCTCGACCATCCCGGCCCGGACGAGCATGGGGTCGAGGAGCCGGGCGCCGAACAGGCCCGCGACGGCGCCGACCGGCGCGGCGACGAGCGACACGACGCCCACCTCGAGGGTGACGGCCCGCCGGACCTGCGCCGGCGTCGCGCCGACCGCGCGCAGCAGCGCGAACTCGCGACGGCGGCTGCGTAGCGCGAGGCTCACGGTCGCCGCGACGACCATCACCACGACGACCAGCAGCGTGCCGGAGTAGGACGAGGCGAGTGCCACGAGCAGCCCGCCCGAGGCGGTGTCGCCGGCGGCCTGCGTGCGCAGGCCGGACTCGAAGAGCACGCCGGTCACGGCGAGGACCGCCGAGGCGACGGCGAGGACGACGGCGGTGCCGGCGAAGGCACCGCGGTGGGCGCGGACGCCCGAGGACGCGAGCTGCCACATGGTGCTCACCGACCCTTCGTGAGGAGGCGAGCGGTGACCTGCTCGGGGGTGGGGCGGTCGAGCTGGTCGACGACCAGCCCGTCCGCGAGGACGACGACGCGCTCGGCGGCGGCCGCGACCACCGCGTCGTGCGTCACGATGACGACGGTCTGCCCGAGCTCGCGGGCGGTGTCGCGCAGCACCTCGAGCACCGCGGCTCCCGTGCGGGAGTCGAGCGCGCCCGTGGGCTCGTCGGCGAAGACGACCGCCGGACGCGTGATGAGTGCGCGGGCGATCGCGACCCGCTGCGCCTGCCCACCGGACAGCTCCCCCGGCAGCCGGTCCATGAGCTGCACCACGCCGAGGAACTCGAGCAGCGACGACTCCCACGCCGGGTCGACGGGGCGGCCCGCGAGCGCGAGCGGCAGGCGCACGTTCTCGCGTGCCGTCAGGTGCCCGATGAGGTTGTAGGCCTGGAACACGAACCCGACGTGCTCGCGGCGGAACCGCGTGAGGTCGTCCGGCCGCAGCACCGTGAGGTCGTGACCGCCGACGACGACCGTGCCGCGCGTGGGCGTGTCCAGCCCCGCCGCG
Organism: Actinotalea ferrariae; assembly: GCF_019733465.1. GTDB lineage: Bacteria > Actinomycetota > Actinomycetes > Actinomycetales > Cellulomonadaceae > Actinotalea > Actinotalea ferrariae_A. Next base: position 17,512 of record NZ_JACVQL010000029.1, read on the forward strand.
GTGTTGAGCAACGTGGACTTGCCCGAGCCGGACTGGCCGACGACGGCCGTCACCGAGCCGGCGAGCAGGTCGAGGGAGACCCCGCGCAGCGCGTGGACGGGCTCGCGGCCCGGGTAGGTCTTGTGGATGTCGACGAGGCGGACGGCGGTGGCCGTCACCTCGGCCGTCGTGGGCGTTGCCATGAGGTGCTCCTGGGGTCGAGGTCGTTGGTGTCGATCTCGAACCTAGGAACGGGCGGTGGTGCCCATCGAGCCTCCTGAGGAGGGTCCCCACGGGTTCCATCCTTCGATGGAGGCGCTCAGCCGCCGACGTCGACCACGCGGTTCTGGTACGCCCACACGACGGCCTGGAGGCGCGACCGCACGCCGAGCTTGGGCATCATCCGCGCCAGGTGGGACTTGACGGTGGAGACCTCGAGGAAGAGTGCCTGGGCGATCTCCTCGTTCGACATGCCCTGCGCGAGGTGCAGGAGGATCTCCAGCTCGCGCGCGGTGAGCAGCTCGCTCGCGCGTGCGGCGGTCACGGGCTGGGTGCGGCGGCGCGTGAGCAGCTCCTCGACGACGCGCTTGGTCAGCGTGTCCGCGAGGGTGCCGTTGCCCGCGGCGACGGACCGCACCGCCTCGACCACGGTGGCGGGCTCGGCGTCCTTGAGCAGGAAGCCCGACGCGCCGGCCTCGAGCGCGCCGAACAGCAGCTCGTCCACGTCGAACGTCGTGAGGATGAGCACGGGCACCGGGTCCTGGACGCCCGGCCCGCACAGCTCGCGGGTCGCGGTGATCCCGTCCGTCCCGGGCATGCGCACGTCCATGCAGACGACGTCGGCGTGCAGCCGGCGGGCGGCCTCGACCGCCTGCGCGCCGTCGGACACGGCCGCGACGACGTCGAGGTCCGGCTCGACGCCGAGCATCGCGGTGAGCCCCGCGCGCACCAGCGGCTGGTCGTCGGCGATCACGACGCGGATCATCAGGCCGGTCCCTCCCCTGCTGCGGGTCGCCCCGGGGTGACGGCGTCGTGGTGGGCGGGCACCGCGAGGGACACGCGCCAGCCGCCGTCGGGCTGCGGCCCGTAGGTGAGCCGCGCGTCGGTCAGGTCGGCGCGCTCCTGCATCCCGACCAGGCCGAGGCCCCCGCCCGGCCGGTCCGACGACGCCGGGACGGGCGTCGTGGTCGGCGGCCCGTTCGTCACGCTGACCTGCAGCACGGCGGGGGCGCGAGCGTCGAGCACCACCTCGCACGTCGCCCCGGGCGCGTGCCGGATCGCGTTGGCCAGGCACTCCTGGACGGTGCGGAACGCGGCGAGCTGCGCGAGCGGGCCGACGGCGTCCCAGTGCTCCGCCGGGCTGCCGAGCATCGCGAGGCTCGCGTCCAGCCCGGCGGCCCGCGCCCGCTCGACCAGCGCCGGCACCGCGGCGAGGGTCTCCTGCGGGTGCTCGGCCTCGTCCGGGGCGTCGCGCAGCAGCCGGACGAGGCTGCGGAGCTCGTCGAGCATCGCGGACGTCTCCGCGCGGACCTGCTGCACGGCCGCCTTCGCGGCCTCCGGGTCGACGTCGATCTGGCGGCCGATCGCGCCCGTCATCACGGCGATGCCGGACAGGTGGTGCGCCGCGATGTCGTGCAGCTCGCGCGCCATGGCCGCGCGTTCGCGCGCCACAGCGGCCTCGACCCGCGCGCCCTGCTCGCGGCTGAGGGCCTCGACCTGACGGGCGCGCGCCTCGGCCGCCTCGCGGCGCGACCCGACGACGACGCCGGTGAGGGCGGCGAGCCCGACGATCGCGACGGCCTGCACGAGCGGGGCGCCCACCCGGACGAGGAACGGTGCACCGTCCGCGGGCTGCGCGACGAACGTGCCGACGGCGACGAGGGCCGCGGCGAGCCCGAGCGGGAGCGCGGCGGGCCGGACGCGGCCCCCGACCGTCACGGCGTAGGTCGCGACGAGCACCGCGACGGACGTCGCCCCGATGGCGTCGCCGAGACCGGCGAGCGCGGCGACCGGGACGCCGGCGGCGACGACGAGCAGCACGAGGCGCGGGTGAGTCTGGCGCCAAGCGAGGGCGATCGCCTGCGCCACGAGCACGGCGACACCGGTCCACCAGGGACCGCTGCCGGCCAGCGGGGCGCTGACGGCCGCCTCTGCGTCGACCCCGGACGCGGCGCCGACCGAGAGCAGCGCGGTCACCGCGACGAGGCCCGTCGCGACCGCGACGGCGACCGCGGGGAGGCTGGGCACCCGCGAGCGTGACGGCACGGCCGCCATCCTGCCAGTGCCCGTCCCGCCCGGGCCGGGCTAGCTCACGCCCTCGGCGGCGAGCGCGTCGGTGAGCAGGGAGACCAGCGCCTCGAGCTGCACGTCCGTCGACGACTCGCCGTCCTCCTCCGCCGCACCGTCCAGCGCCCGGGCGGCGAGGCCCGACTTGCTGTCGATGAGCTCGGCGATCTTGGCGTCGATGGTCTGCGCGGCGATGATCCGCCAGGCCGTCACGGGCTCGGACTGGCCGATCCGGTGGATGCGGTCGATGGCCTGGGTCTGCTCGGCGTCGGTCCACGACAGCTCGGCGAGGACCAGGTTGGACGCGACCTGGAGGTTCAGGCCGACGCCGGCCGCCATGAGGGAGCAGACGGCGATGTGCACGTCCGGGTCCTCGGTGAAGGCTTTGATGTTCTTCTCGCGGACCCGGGGCGTCTGGTCCCCGCGGATCGACGCGTAGCCGATGCCGCGGTCGGCGAAGGTCTGCTCCGCCTGGTCCATGACGTCGACGTGCTTGGCGAAGAACACGACCTTGCCGACGTTCCGCGCGAGCTGCGCGGCGTAGTCGGCCGCCAGCCCGGCCTTGGCCTGGCCGATGCGCCGCACCATCGTGAAGACGTTCTCGCCGCCGGCCTTCGAGCTCGAGTCCTTGAGCTCCCCGGCCGCGACCCGCCGCGCGAGGTCGAGGTCGACCCCGTCGACGACGACGTCGTCCCGGCGTGCCGCGAGCGCGGCGCGGTAGCGCTCGACCAGCCGGCGCGCGAGCGCGGCCTCGGACGCGCGGATCGACCGCCCGACGGCGCCGTCGAGCTCGACCGGCAGGTCCGCGACCCGGCGGGCCGGGATGTCCGCGACGACGTCGGCCTTGCGGCGGCGGACGATGCCCATGCTGATCACGGCCGTGCGCGCGGCCGCGTAGAAGCCGGGGTCGGCCGGGGTGAGCCCGGTCTCCTCAAGCGCCGTCATGAGCTTGCCCAGCGGCTTCTCGTCGTCGATCCAGCCGAGGTACTGCCAGATCGCCCGGAAGTCCTCGATGTCGTTGATCAGCGGCGTGCCGGTGAGCGCCATGAGGAGGGCCCGCGGCGTGCGCGTACGGATGCGCTCGGAGAGCGCGAGGACGTGCTGCGAGCGCTGCGAGCCCTTGTTCTTGATGAAGTGCGCCTCGTCGACGACCATCCCGCGGAAGCCGAGGTCGCCGAGCCAGCCGACGTGCCGGTCGAGCAGCTCGTAGTTGACGATGACGACGTCGGCGAACGCGTCGACGCGCTCGCCGTCGCCGTGCACGACGGTGGCGCGGCGCGACGGCGTCCACATCCCGACCTCGTGCGCCCAGTTCGTCTTGACGACGTTGGGCACGACGACGAGCAGCGGGAACGCGTCGGCCGCCTGCGCCGCGAGCAGCGCCTGGGCGGTCTTGCCGAGGCCCGGCTCGTCGGCGAGCAGGAAGGTGCGGTGGCCGCGCGTCGTCGCGGCGACGACCTGGGCCTGGTGCGGCATGAGCTCGCGGCCGAGGGGCGCGGACACCAGCCGGCCGTCGGGGAGGTCCATGCAGGCGGGGGCGCCGGTCGCGGCGTACTCGAACGACCGGAAGAGCGGCTCGAGCAGCTCCCACCCGGCCAGGCGGCGGGCGCGCGCGGCGGTCCGCTCGGCCGCGGCCTCGAAGTCCGGCGCGAGGAAGGGGTTGGCGCGCTGGCGCTGGATCACCGACTGGGGGATCACGCGCTTCTCGGTGGAGGGCGCCGGCGCGGTCACCGGCTCCGGCTCGGGCTCCTCGGGCGGCTCCATCCCCGCGGCGCGCATCATCGTCGCCTTGAGGGCGCGTGCGGAGTCGGAGACCCGGGCGTCCTCGGCGAGCAGCGCGAGCAGCGACGTGTCCCGGGCGGCGATCTTGGCCAGCAGCGTCGCGACGCCGTCGAGCCGCTTGAGCTCCTGGGTGCGCTTGGCGCTGGTCAGCGCGGCGTCGGCCATGACGCGCGCACGCTCCTCGCGCACGAGCAGCGCCACGACCTGGAACTTGGCCCGCACAGCCGGACGCGCGGGCGGTCGCCGCACCGCGTTCTCGATCTCGCGCGTGACCTCGGCGAGCACCGGGATCAGCCCCTCGTTGTCACGGCGCGGCGCGCGGCGGCGCTGGGCGCCGTCGTCGACGCGCGCGCTGCCGGACCGACGGCGACCTTGTCCTGCCACATCTCCTCCTTCAAGCACCGCACCGCGGACGCGGACGCGACGCGCCGAGCCGAAGCAGCCCCGACGACGTCGGGCGGCGTCTCCCGCCGACGTCGCGGGACGACGTCGGCCAGGGCGCGCCACTGAGGCGCGGTCACGACGCGGGCACTGCTGCCGTCGCCGACCCCTGAGCCACTGCTCGTGCACCGGAGGCGAGATGCCGCCGGGCGGGCGCTCGCACCATCGTCACGACGACGGGTGTGCGGGCCGGGGTCAAGTCAACCACCTACCGGCGTGCGCTGCGGACGGAACGCGCGCCGGGCGTCGGATCATTCCCCGCGGCCGAGCTCCGCGGTGTGGCTCCAGTCGTCGGGGATCGACCCGGTCAGGGCCGTGGTCGCGAGCGCGTCGCCGAGCACAGGCGCCTGCTTGAACAGGTTGTGCCCCGCGACGGCGGAGACGCCGTCCTCGCTCCAGATGCCGACGCCGTCCTCGCCCCACGGCAGCGCGGTGACCCAGCAGTGCACGTGGTCGACCGGGTCGGGGCGCAGGCCGGGCAGCGCCCGGCGCACGTAGGCGACGGTGCGGTCCGCCAGCGCGGCGAGCTCGTCGGGCCGCTCGACGGCGCCGTCGGGCCGGGCGGGCGTGTGCCCGCTCAGGCCGACGGCGAGGTGCCCCGAGCCCGGGTACGGGGACGCGTAGACGCCGGTCTCGCCGAACGCGCCGCTGCCGTCCTGGAACGTGGGCAGCGGGCCGCCCGGCCCGTCGGGGCCGTGCACGACCTCGAACGTGAGGCGGACGTGGGCGCCGAGCTCGACGGGCAGCTCCATCCCGACCGCGCCGGCCAGCGCGGCGGTCCCCCGGCCCGCGCAGAGGACGACGTGGTCGTACGCGCGGGACGACGTCCCGGTGCGGATCTCCACCGAGCCGTCGTCGAGCCTGCGGACGGCCAGGACGTGGTCGGCCTCGACGGCTCGCGCGAGCCGGTCGGTCAGCGCCGTGATCGCGGCCCGCGTCCGGATCGCGCCGCCGTGGACGTCGAGCATCGCCGGGCCGTCGTAGTCGGCCAGCAGGGGCAGGCGCTCGCGCAGCTCGTCCCGGGACAGGGGCCGCGCGGGTGCGTCCGGGAACTGCGCGAGCGTCTCGAGCTTGCTCCCGACGCCGTCGCCGATCGCGACGGCGCCGTCGGGCGCGACGAGCTCGACGCCCAGGTCGTCCTCCCACTCGCGCCACAGGGAGCGGCTGCGGACGACCTGGGCGACGAGCCGGGGGTCGGCGTGCGCGTGGCGGAAGATCCGACCACGGCCCGCCGACTGCCCACCGCCCGGCGGGCCGGACTCCAGCACGGTCACGTCAGCCCCGCGGCGCCGCAGGGCGAACGCCGTGGAGAGGCCGACGATCCCGGCACCGACGACTGCGACGCGCATCATCGGACGAGCCCATCACGGACTCACGGAGCCCGACACCGGTGGAGGGATCAGAAGGTCCACTGCTGGTTGGGGGCGCCGTGGCAGTCCCAGATGTGGATGCGCTGGCCGTCGTGGACGGGCGTGCCGCCCACGCCGTCGAGGCACCGGCCGGCCTGCGGGTTGCGCAGGGTGCGGCTGCCGGCGTCGTACGTCCAGCGCTGGGCCGCGGTCCCGTTGCACGTCCAGAGCTGCACCACGGTGCCGTTGGCGGTGCCGCCACCCGAGACGTCGAGGCACTTGCCGAGCGCGCGGATGGTGCCGTCGGCCCCGCGGGTCCACTGCTGCGCGACGTTGCCGTTGCAGCTGACGACCTGCATGGGATTGCCGTCGTGGGTCTGGCCCCACGGCACGTCGAGGCACAGCGAGCCCGCGAGCCGGATGGTGCCGGTGCCCGTGGGCAGGCTGCCGTTGCCGCCGCCGCCGCCGCCGCCCGTGCCGCCGGTGCTGCCGTTGTCGATGACGCGGATGTAGTCGACCTTCATCTGCTGCGGGAACTGGGTGGACCCATCCGGGTACCCGGGCCACTGCCCGCCGACGGCGACGTTGAGGATGAGGAAGTACGCCTGGTCGAACACCCACGCGTTGGCGCCGACGCTCGCGCGCGTGACCTGGTGGTACTGCTGGCCGTCGACGAACCAGGTGATGACGCCCGGCTTCCAGTCGATGGCGAACGTGTGGAAGGTGTCCGCGAAGGACCAGCCCTGCGGGTGCTGGTAGGTCCCGCTGATGCCCGCTCCGCCCGAGTACCCGGGGCCGTGGACCGTGCCGTGCACGCGGTGCGGCTCGTAGCCGACGTTCTCCATGATGTCGATCTCGCCCGAGCTCGGCCACGGCGTCTGCGGGAAGTTCCCGCCGAGCATCCAGAACGCCGGCCAGATGCCCTGGCCGCGCGGGATCTGGATCCGCGCCTCGATCCGCCCGTAGCGGGGCTCGAACTTGTCCTGCGTCGTCATGCGGGCCGACGTGTACGAGCCGTTCGCCTCGCGCCGCGCGGTGATGACGAGGTTGCCCTGGCCGTCGAGCGCGGAGTTGGCGCGCGACGTCGTGTAGTTCTGCAGCTCGGCGTTGCCCCAGCCGTGAGCGCCGGTCTCGTGGTTCCAGACGGCCGGGTTGGGCGCGGAGCCCGCGGGGCCGTTGAACTCCTCCTGCCAGATGATGTCGCCGACGGCGGCGCGCACGGGCCCCGCCGGTGCGGGTGCCGTGGGTGCGGGCGCGGCCGACGCGGGGACCGCTCCTGCGAGCGCGAGCGCGGCCGCTGACAGGACGGCGAGGGCGCCCGCGAGGCGCGTCCTCCGGCTGGACTCGGGACGGTGGTGTCGTAGCTCCATGGGTGACGTCTCCGTTGACATCTCGGCGATGGGACCGGTCTCAGCACCCCGCGCACCGGTGTCGGTCTGGGTGAGCGGAGCCGGGTCGCTGACGACCCGTGCCTCGACCATGACATGCCGGTCGACGGCTCACAAGGGTGGTAGCGCGCCCAAGGTGACACGTGCCACTCGGCATGGCGGCGCTTGCCGTGACCGCGGTCCGCTTGCGTGGAGACTTCGCGTCGCCATGCGACGCAAAGTCTCCACACAAGGGCTCGCCTCACTCATGGCGCGGGGGGCGACGGCGTCCGGCGAACCCTTGATCGGTGCGGCCGGACGCGTCACGCTCGTGGGAGCCGGTCCCGCGACCCCGGGGGGTGTGCCCGGTGCAAGGTCTCGACACGAGCGTGCTGCCGAGGCGCGATCGCGCCGAGGCCATCGTGACGCACCTGCGGGAGATCGCGCTCGCCTCCCGCGTCCGCCTCGAGGACCCGCCGCACGCGTTCATGTCGACGACGGTCTACGAGATGGGCGACCTGCAGCTCGTCCACCTGCACCGATCCGGGCTCTTCATCGACGTCGACCGCGAGCGGGACGACGGCCCGGCGGTGCTCGCGATGATGCTGGGCGCGCGCGACGTGGGGACGAGGGAGCAGTTCGGGCACGTCATCGAGCAGCACCCCGGCGTGGTCGACATGATCGAGCTCCACCGCCCCCACCGCTCGAGGAGCTACGGCATCGGCGACAACTGGTGCCTGAAGATCCCATCCGAGGCGCTGGCCCTGCCGGCGGCGACCATCACGCGCGCACGTCCCGCCCTGGGCACGGGGCCGCTGCAACGCATCTACGCGAGCCACCTGGCGATGCTCACCGAGCTCGTGCCCGGGCTGGAGCACGAGCGGGTGGTCACGGACCTCGGGCACGCGACGCTCGCGCTGTCCCGTGCCGTGATCAGCGCCGCCGCGGGCGACGAGGCCACCACCCGCGAGGCCATGCACGCGTCGCTGTGGCCACGGATCGAGGTCTTCGTCCGAGAGCACCTCCGCGACCCGGAGCTCGGTCCGCAGATGATCGCGTCCGCGCACCACATCTCGGTGCGCCTGCTCTACCGAGTCCTGGCCGACGTCGGCCTCCAGCTGGAGCAGTGGGTCATCGACCAGAGGCTCGAGGGTGCGCGCCAGGAGCTCGCGTCGCCGGCGTCGAGGCACCGGACGATCGCGGGGATCGCCTTCTCGTGGGGGTTCGCCAACCCGAGCTTTTTCTCCAACCGCTTCCACCACGCGTTCGGCACGACACCCCGCGAGTGGCGGGCGCGTCACGGCTCCGGACTGCAGGCGGCCGACGTCCCCCGACCGGGGCGGTAGGTCCGGCCGGGGGCGTCGGGTCGTGGGTGTGGCGGCGCCGTCAGCGCACCGATCCGCTCAGCTCGGGCGACCAGGAGGCGTGGTCGAGCGCCCAGGACAGCGCCCGGTCCGCGACCGCCTCCCAGCCCGGGGTCGCCGTCATGAGGTGCGGCTGACCGTCGAGGACCACGTGCTCCGTCACCGTCCCCGCGCCGCGGTAGCGGGCGTACGTCGCGGCCTGGAGGGACGGCGGCTGGATGTGGTCCGCCCCGCCCGAGAGCAGCAGCAGGGGCGCGCGCCGCGGGTTGCGGTAGTCGATCCAGGCGTCCTGGTGGCCCGGCAGGAAGTTGGCCAGCGTGGCGTCGAGGAGCACCCTGCGCGACGCCGGCACGTGGTAGCGGTCGTAGAACCGGCGGGACGAGGCCTCGTCGAGGGTGTTGGTGAACGCGTACCGCCATCGCGCCGGGCTCAGCCCGATCGCCGCCTTGCGGTTCAGGGGGTTGCGCAGCACGGGCAGCACCGAGCGCAGCTGGCTCGGTGGCGTCGCCCTGACCCCCTCGGGCGGGGCCGAGTTCAGCACCACGCCGGCGCTGCCGTAGCCGCGGTCGAGGAGGACCTGCGTGAACAGCCCGCCCGCCGAGTGCCCCATGAGGATCGGGCGGGTGCCCAGCGAGTCGAGGAACGCCGACAAGTGGTCGACCACGCCGCGGATCGTCAGCTCCCGCACGGCGCGGGGGTCGGCGCGCAGCGCCTCCACCTCGACCTCGAACCCGGGGTAGGCGGGCGTGTGCACCGTGTACCCGAGGGCCTCGTAGCGCGCCCGCCAGTCCTCCCAGGAGCGAGGGGTCACCCAGAACCCGTGCACGAGCACGATCGTGTCGGGGCCGTCAGGCCGCGGCGCGAGCGTCGGGGGCACGCCGGGCGCGCTCACGACGACGCCCCGGGTGCGGGTGGTCTGCGCTCGCCCCGGTCCTTGTCGAAGATCTGCGCGCCGTCGCGCGCGGTGACGTAGCCCATCGGGACCTCCGCGGTGCTCCGGCCGAACCGGGCGGATCGGCTCGGTCAGCACAGTCGCACCGCCCGTGCCCGACAGATGTCGCCACCGCGCACAGCTCTGACGCCTCTCTGCACGACCTGGTGCTGGAGCCGGCCGCCGCCGCCAGGCCCGAGCCCACGGTGAAGACTTCGTCACCCCACGTGTGACGAAGTCCCACGGTGAAGACTTCGTCACCCCACGTGTGACGAAGTCNNCGTGTGACGAAGTCTTCGGACAAGCTCCTCCGCGACGCAATCACGCGACGTGAAGGGTTGTCACGCCCTGCGGGACGGACCTTCCACGCTGTCCGCGTCCGTGTCCGCGTCCGCGCCGGTGCCGGTGCGGGTGGCCGGCCTCAGGCGGGTGGTTGCGAGGCGTGCCAGGTCGCGAGGCGGCGGAGGCCCTCGTCGATGGAGACCTCGGGGTGCCAGCGCAGGTCGGCGCGCGTGCGGCGCTGGTCGAACCAGTGCGCGGTCGAGAGCTGCTCGGCGAGGAACCGCGTCATGGGCGGCTCGCCGTCCGCGCTGCGCAGCGGCAGGCGCGCCCAGGCGGCCTCGACCGCGGCCCCCGCACCGCGGGCGAGCGCGGCGGGCACGCGCAGCGTCGGCTGGGG
>NZ_JACVQL010000290.1 GCF_019733465.1 Actinotalea ferrariae
TTGAGAGCCTCCACGGAAGCCGGGGCGGTTCAGTCCACGACATCGCGCAGGCTCCGCGGGGCAACACGCAGCGATGCTCGGACGGTCCGCCAAGCGGTACGTGTCCTGCTTCGAGCTCGAGGCGTGCCTGCTCAGCTATCCACGCCTTGTCGTGCAGGAGGATCTGTAGGTGCAGGCCCGTTGTCTGTTCGATGCGTCCGAACGCGTAGAAGGTGAGCATCACCACCGCTGCGATCGCCCCGAGGACGACCAGGCCCTGGTTCCGGCTGTACCGCTCGCCCGCGACGAACAGGATCCCTGCAAACATCGCGCCTGTTGCGAGGGCTCCGACGAGGTACGCGATGGTCCATCCGACGCGAAGGGCAACGGCGAGTTCGTCGCCAGCGTCCTTGCCTAGGTGCTGGTCGACGTACTTGAGGCGGCCCTCTGCTCGCCCCGCCCAAGGGCGGTAGAAGGCGGTCCAGCTACCGACCGCCAGGGAGCCGAACAGTGCTGGCGCCATGATGAGGACCATGTGCGCGTCGACGGCTTCGGGTCGCCGGATGTCGAGCATTGTCAGCGTCGCCCAGCCGATGGTGAGTGCGAACCCGAGTAGAGCCAAGACGTCGTTGCGAGTCAGCGGTGGGTAGCGGGTGATTGAGACCAGCACGAATGCACGGCGCTTCACCTCAGCCCGCAGTTCCGCCCGCGACGTCCCGGGGAGTCGCTCGAGCATCGGTGTCCACGGCTAACTCCTGCCGCAGGCGCCGCGCGGCGGTGAACGCCGGCGTCAGGACCGCCACAAGTCCAGCCAGAAGCGCTGGAATCGCGTACGGAGCGATCAGCTTTGCCAGCTCCCAGGCGCTCAACGTCCCTCGCTCCTCCGTGCGAACCCAGTCGTACCGGGAACCTCGCCGCTCGTGGCCTCTGCCCGGACTCGGCGCCGTGTAGCCCTACCGCCGTGGTTTCACTCGTTGTGCTGCTCGCCGTCAGGCGAGCCCTCACGGGTGCCTGTAGAGGTGCCCGTCTCCGCGCTGCTAGCGCTTCGCCGTGCCGTCGCACGGCGACGGGCGCGTGCCTTCCTCTCTGGTTGCGCGATCCCGAGCCGCCGCAGCTCGTCGGCCGTCCACCCGTCCGCGATCGCGGCGCCGTAGAGCCGCATGTCCTCCCGCTCGGCCTGCTCGACCTGCTCGCGCAGATCGGCTAGGTGCTGGCGCGCCGTCACGAGCGCCGTCACTGAGGTGATGCGCGCGTCCAGCAGCGCGCGTGCCTGTCGCTGTGCGTCTTCGACGCTGAGCCCCCTGTTTGCCATGGTGGCAGCCTAGGAGCGACCACTTCGCGGAGCAAGCTATGCACTTAGCCGTGTTAAGTATCGTCTGCTGCTCGCTTCGCGGCACCTCCTGCGGCACACTGGGTGCCGGTCCCCACAGTGGATGGGGTCGCTGCGCTGGGCATTGAAGGGCGGTGAGCTGGTGGCTGATGGGGCGGATGTGGGGGCGGGTCACCGGTTCGGTCGTCGTCGGCGCGCGAATGCACCGGGCGGTCGGCAGCACCGTCACGAGGTGAAGGTGACGCCGGAGGAGGAGGCACAGCTGCTGCGGCTCGCTCTGGCGCAGGGCGTCACGGTGCCGCGCCTGCTGGTGGAGTCCGCGCTGGCTGCGGAGGTCGGTGAGACGGTGACCGAGCGACGCACTCTGGCCGTCGAGCTGTTCCGCTGCATCCGGCTGCTGGCGGCGATCTCCAACAACGTCAACCAGATCGCCCGCGCGACGAACGCGACGGGGGAGGCGCAGGCCGAGACTGCGGCGGCGTTGCTCGCCGTGCGGCGCACGGCCGAACGCGTGAAGGCCACGCTGGAAGCGATGGACCCGGCGTGATGCCGAACGTGGTCCGCGGGTCGCGGATGAGCGGGCTGATGATGTACCTGGCCGGGCCCGGCCGACACAACGAGCACACCGAGCCGCACCTGGTCGCCGGCGACTCGGCGCTGATGACCTGGTACGACGACAACGAGCTTGGCCGCGACGCCGCACTGGCGATCGCCCGGCATCTCGACGAGCCACGACGTGTGCTGGGCATCGAGGTCGACGGCGGGCATGTGTGGCACTGCTCGCTGTCGCTGCGCGCCGAGGAGGGGCTCAAGACCGATGAGGAGTGGGCCGCGATCGCGCGGGACTTCGTCACCGAGATGGGTTTCGACGACCCCGACGACGCGCGGGCACCGTGCCGGTGGGTCGCGGTCCGTCACGGCGTGTCGAGCAACGGCAACGACCACATCCACATCGCGGTGAACCTCGTCCGTGAGGACGGCACCAAGGCGGCGGTGTGGAACGACTTCTCGCGCGCGCAGAAGGCCGCCCGGGCGCTGGAGGTCCGTCACGGCCTGGAGCAGCTGGAGTCGGCCAGGACCCAGCGTGCGACGCGCGGGTACGACCCGGCGGAGCGTGAGGCGCAGGCGCGCGGAAGGGCGCGCGCGGCGCACGAGAGGGTACGACGGACCGACCGCGCTCTGCCGACGTGGGATGCGCTGCCAGCGGCCGAGCGCCACGCCCAGGTCGCGGCGCAGACGAGCGCGGACCAGCCCCGGCATGCGCTGGCACGGGTGGTGCGCGGATGCGCCACCGCGGCAGCAGATGAGGGCGAGTTCGTGCGCCGGATGCGCCGGGCGGGTGTGCTGGTCCGGCCCCGCTACGCCGAGGGCACCACAGACGTCATCACCGGCTACTCGGTGGCCGCCAGGCCGCAGTACGGGGAGCGCCCCATCTGGTACGGCGGGCGCCACCTGGGGCGTGATCTGTCGCTGCCCCGGCTGCGTGAGGAGTGGCCTGACGACCCAGCCGCAGCGACCGCTGCGGCGGCGGAGTGGAACGCCGCCAAGCGTCAACGCCGGCCGGTCGCGCCGGGACGCGAGACGAGCGAGTTCGACCCCGCCGCGTGGGGCCAGTACACCGAGCACTTGGCCGCCGTCCGCGAGCAGCTGCGTGCTGTCCCGGTGCAGGACCGGGAGGCGTGGGCACGCCTGGCGCGGCACAGCGCCGGCGCGCTCGCCGAGTGGTCCCGCGCGCTGGAGGACGTACCAGGTCCGATCGCCGCGGCCGCCGACACGCTGTCCCGGTCGGCGCAGACGAGGCGCCCCCCGCAGCCGGCGCCGGCGTCGTCGCTGCCGTCGATCGCCGGTGCGGCTTTGCTGCTGGCGTCGGCCAGCCGCAGCGGGCACGGCGCCGTGGCCGAGGCCGCAATGGTGCGGCAGCTGATGAAGCTCGTTCTCGCGGTCGCCAAGATGCACGAGGCGGCCCGGGAGCTGCGCCAGGCGCAGGCGGTACGCGACCAGACGCTCGTTCAGATGGAACGCCTGACCAGGGACCGAGAGCAGCGGTTCGGGTTCGGCGATCGTGTCGCGCAGGTGGAGGTGAACGACCCCGAGCTGGCCGCGAGCATGCGACGCCGGGAGGCCGCACGAGCGGGCCTTGGCCCGGCAGGTTCGCCGATCCCGACCCCGATCGAGCCCGCACCGCACCGTCCCGTCGCACCGGGGCCCAAACGACCAGGACCTCGGCGATAGTCGCTGCGGTCATCGAAGAATCAGGGGGAGTGGCATGTCTGAGTCGGACGGGATCGAGGAAGCCTTCGAGGGCACCGCGCGGGTGGCTCTGACGGCCGCCGGGCAGCTCGGTGAGCAGCTCGCCCGGCTGCGGGAGGAGCAGCTGGGACGCGCCCGCGCCCGCAGCCAGGAGCAGGGCCGCCAGTACGCGCTGCGCCTGCACGCCGAGCGCGACGCTGCACGCGCCCAGCTGGCACCAGTGGGCCACGTCCAGTGGTGGGCGACCGCGTCACCGCAGGACGTCGTCCAGGCCTACACCACCGCGCGGTCGTGGGAGCACGTCGACCCGCAGGCGGCGCAGGCCGCGGCGCGGATCCGTGCCGCGGCGCGCGAGCGGTACGGCGTCGACCTGGACGTCACTGCGGTGGACACCGCGGGGATGGACGAGGCCTTCGCGCGCGGGCAGGCGCTCGAGCGCCAGGCCATGGCAGAGCGTCAGCTCGAGCGTGCGGACCTGGCGCAGGCACAGGCGCTGATCGCCCAGGCCGACCGCGCTGAACGGGCAGCGGGGGAGTCGCGCACGGGCGACGGCGCCGGCGTCGACGACGTCCTGGCGGCGATCGGGCTGGACGTCGTCTCAGGAGGAGGGTCCGGCGACCGCGGAACGCTCGACGAGCGCGAACAGGGGGCCGCAAGAGCGCACGCCGGCGCTGCAGCCGCGTACGACTCCGCGGAGCGTCGTGCCGCGTTCGCGGCGGAGCTGGAGAGCCGGGGCATCGACCACGACCTCGTGGCCGTCCGGCTACGAGCCGACGTCAGCAACGCCAAGCCGGCCACCGAGGCGACGCGCACCACCACACGGGCCGCTCACGCGGATGCGGAGCAACCAGCGGCCGCGCGCCGGCGCCGAGCGCTGCGATCCCGCACCCGGTGAGCGGGGTAGATCTCAGCGCGATGCCCGACCTGTATGCCGTCGTGTTCACGACCGCGCCGATCATCCTCATCACCATCAGCGGCAGCGTGGTGTTCGGCCCGGTGCCGGATCGAGCCCGTCATGTGCGCCGCTCACGCAGATGGGAGGCGTGGTCCGACGGTGCGGGAATCGTGCTCATCTTCATCGGTGCTCTGGTCTCGCTGCTCGTCCTGGCCGGAGTTATCGAGGACACCGCCGGTCAGCGCATGGCCGCCGCCAGCGGTGCTGGCCTGGCGCTCCTGCTCGCCGCAGTCCATGTCAGCGTCGACGTCCGACTGCGCTACACCGAGAAGGACAGCCTTCAAAGAGGCACCGAAGAGCCGCCGGCGGCTGGCACCTAGGACAGGTCGGTGCCCGACGGTGCCACAGCCGATGTCCAGCTCGAGCGGGTGTGAAACCTAGGGATGTCTTCGATCTCTAGCGGTGTATAGCGTGTGGCGCGATAGCGGCCTAGAGCCCGGTAGATGACGGGGCCTGCAAGAGACGTCCGCAGTCCGCTCAGGTTCGATCCTTGAGGTTGTCTAGCAGAGTTCCGATCGGCCACAACCCAAGGGCGATGACGCCTGTTGTAGCTGCGAGCCACCCAGCCAGGGCGTGCACGGGAGCCTGAAGCACGACGGTTGCAGGGTCCGCGCCAGCCGCGACACTACCGGTGATCGCGAGAAATGTGCCTAGCGCGCAGCCTGGTAGCGAAAGGGTGCTCCACTCGCTGACTTGCATCACAAGTCGCGATCGCGGTCCAGCGCCGAATGTGGCGTAAACGGCCAGGCGCTGCCGACGCAGCCGCTGAAGCAGCGCCCAGAGGAGGAGCAGCACAGCGGCGGCTCCGGCCCATGCCCAACGCGAAACGCGCTGGTCGTAGGCGGCTGAGAAACCTAAGACTCCATAGCTACCGGTGGGTACGCGGGGCTCGGCGACGGCCGGTGACGTCGGGGAGGCTAATGCTCCGGGCAACAAATCGATGACAGCGGCCAGGTGGGCAGCATCGGTTGCTACGTAGCAGGCGGTCGCCTCAGTGAGAGCTCCTTCAGGCGCGAGGTAGGACCCGGAGATGTCCTCGCCGAGGATGGGGCTGTCGAGGAGCCGGATGCGGGCCGGAAACCTCGACGTGTCTGACCAGTCGTCGGCGATCGAGGACACGAGCCATGTCTGCTCCCCGTCCACCAATCCTGGGCGCTCCGCCGCGCGGGCTGGCGCGATGATCTCGGTGCTTTCTTGTGGAGGCGGCATGCCGAAAAAGTCGTAGATCCCCGGGGTGACTGCGAACAGCGTCGTTGCTGCACCTGGTGCCGAAGTCGGTGCGAGGGTGGAACCCGTGGCGGACACGGCGAAGCTCCCCGCGACGCCCGTGATGGTCGACAGGCGGTCGCACCGTGCGGCATCCAGCGTGACGCTCTCTTCGTCCAGCCGCGATGGTGTGACCACGAGGGTGTACCCACCCTTGGCGATCCATTGCGCCTCTGCCGTAACGATCCGCGAGGCGTCCATCGCCGCCACGGCTCCAGCCGCAGCAGTGATCCACGCACATACCAGCACCACCACGGCCGAGACCATGCCGCCGGCTCGAGCGTTGCGCCAGCCCTCGCTGCAGGCCAGTCGGTCCGGCCAGGGCCGAGTCATCACGCCTGCCGCGCGGCGACGGGGACGAGCCGTCCGGATCGGAGTTCGTAGGTGACGTCGCACCGAGCCGCGACCGCGGGGTCGTGTGTGACGAGCACGACTGTTCGGCGCGCGGTGTCTCCGGCTACTGCGGCGAACAGCGCGTCCAGCACCTGCTCGGTGGTTTGGGCATCGAGATTTCCCGTCGGCTCGTCGGCGAGCAGAACAGGCCGCCGGGAGGTTAAGGCGCGAGCAACGGCGACACGCTGAGCCTCTCCGCCGGAAAGCACACGGCAAGCGTCGCCCGCACGGTCGTCTAGACCGACGAGCTCGAGCGCTTTCCGTGCCCGCTCGTCGGCCTGGGCGCGCGGGGCCCCGTCGAGGAAGCCCCCGAGGTGGACGTTCTCAACCACCGTTCGCTCTGGCAGCAGCGACACCGTCTGCAGCACCCACGTGCATACTGTTGGCAGAGGGTGGCGGGTGCCCGCATCGCTCACACCGTGGAATTCACCATTCTGCGGCGTTAGGAGCCCGCCGAGCAGTGAGACAAATGTCGTCTTCCCCGCTCCGGATGGACCCATAATCGCTGCTGTGGTTCCCGACGGGACGTCAAAGCTCACGCCGGCGAGCACAGGCCTAGACGCACCGGGATAGCAGAACGTGACCTGGTCGGCTACGAGCCGCATGAAAGGTCCTCGCGTACTTGGCGAGGGTTGACCAGCACCTCGGTACCAATCAGGTTGACCGGCACATGAACGGTGCCCCAGATGCCTGTGACGTCGGTCAGGACTGTCGGTGCGCTGGTGGAGGAGGGCCACATGCACGTAACCCCATGTGGGTCGGTGACTACAGCTGTTGCTGGAACGAGACCAACCACCTCGGGTTCGGTCAGTTGAACTGTCGCAGTGCTTGAGACCTCATCGCCGAGCGCGCCAACGACAACGCTCACAGCGCCAGGGTCGTCCACGACGTTCCGACCTGCGGCGAGCAGCACCTCGACGTCGGCGACTCGGAGCGTTCGTTGCGCGTCGACGGGATCCGTGCTCACCACGAGTCGAGTCGTCGACACGGGGAGGTAAACCTCGCTGCCGTCCGAAACTGGGTCCCCGACACGCAGGTGAACCGCTTGCGGCACGGTACTTGCCGGGGCCACCCAGAGCACCGAGTCTCGGCGGAGTACATCCTCATCTTGAGGGCGGCCACGGTCACGGTTGAATGCTCTGATCGCGCGAGCGGTATCCGGGCCGAGGCGGCCGTCCGGCGCAACGTCGTACCCGAGTCGCTGGAGGAACGACTGCACGTCGCGGACGTCGTCGCCGCTAGTTCCACTGGTCAGGTCCCGGTACATGGGTGCCTCGGCGACGTACACCGTTACCGGTGATCCGTCGGCGACGAACGCTGGAGCACCGTCGGCGACGGATTGCCCGGCGACCAGATCGACCTGCGTAACGACGCCGTCCGTGGTGCTCGTCACGCTGCGCGCCTGCCCGTGTTCGACGGTCACCGTGACGGTTTGTCTGCCGTCCTGTTTCCCTGGCTCCACGTTGGTGATGACCGGGGCGGCTGGGGTGTCGCTGCGCAGCGGCGATGTGTCGGCCACCTTGACCACCAAGGCGCATGCCACCGCCAGTGGCACTCCAATACCCAGGGCGAGCACTACTGCCGGACCGTATTGGCGTTGCCCGGGCCGGAGGGATGGGTTGCGCTCAGGGCGCCCGAGGGCCTCGCTGGCGGGGCCACGGTTCCTGCGGGTGCTAATCAAAAGTTCGTGATCCCAGCTTCCTCCAGGCACCCGCCCGTGCTGGCGGGCGTCTGCACGGCCTGTTGGGCAAGCTCATACCCGTTAGCCTCTGGGTCGGTCTGAATGCCGGCGTCTTCCAGGCAGGCGCGCAGCTGGTCCTCTTTACTATTGATGTAGTCGATCTGCGCCTGTTGTGTGGACGGCTGCATCTGGAAGGCGATATTTACCCACGTGAACTCGGCATCTTCGCATGCTTTGATGGTCGCGTTTAGGTCGGCATCTGACATGCCAGGGAGGACCTCGACTTGGTAGTCGGGCCGTGCCGTGCCGGTGTCAGTGGTGGACTCAACGAGCTTTGCTTCTAAACCATTATCCTGAAAACACTGAACAACCGCCCGCGCCGCAGCGCGAGCTCCTTCCACGTCCAGCATTCCTTCTTCGACGGCCTGTCGAAGAATGCTCAGTTGATTCTCGCTGGCGCCACCATCCTGGGCCTCCGTGACGAGGTCTTCAAAGAAGCCAGGAGCTGCACCCGCTTCGCCACCCTCGCTGTCGTCAGCCGGGGATCCGCAGCCCGACAGGAGCCCGACAAGCGCCAATCCGGCCACGAGTACAGGCCTTGCGCGTCCCGCCGATGCCCTTGACGTTCCCGTGATCCTGGGGGGCACTATGACTTCCTCTCCGAGCTGGACGGTGTGATTGTGCACAGGCGAGCCCACGTGGCTACGTGGCGAAGCCGGCCCGCACGCGGGGCGATGGGCCGCAGCGCCTGGGGCCGAGCGGGCTCGAGATGCCCGGCCGCCGCCCGGCCCCAGGCGCTGCGGCGGTCTGAGATCGCTCAGCCGCCCTACCTCCAAATCCAGTTCGGCTCGTGCTTGACGACCCTGTCCTCCGAACGGGAGGCGTAGTACTGGCCCCAAGTGAGGGTCCCGACGACGGTGGTGCCGCTGACCTGGTACTGGATTCGAATGCCGACGTTGGTGAACTCGTTGGAGTCCCAGATCTCGGCCTTCGTGGATGACTGCACGTGGCTGACCGCTCCAGGCTCCACCTGCCAATAGCTCACCGTGCGGTTGGTGAACCAGCCGCGGGCCACCGCTGATGCGGGGGCTGCGACCGTAACGAGCATGACGCCAGCGACCACAGCCGCCAGCAAGGATTTCCTAGCCGTCTTGTGCAACGTTCCCCCAAGGAGCCGTGCTCGGAGTCCGAGCAGTCATGAATACGGGCCGCGTCAGCGGGTGAGCGATTCGCTGGCGTGGCCGAACGATACGCGGGTTATGACCGCCGTGTCAGCAGCGCGTGACTCCAACCTTTGGGCTTCATGCGGCATGACCGCCCAGGTGGCCACCGCACCCGAGCCGCTGCAGGACGTGAGCACGGCGATCAGTACAGGCCCTGCCGAGTGTCTTAGGCTGTCTAGCGGGCTATTGGTGCCGCAGCAATATTGGCCTAGAGTCGGGTAGATGGACCCGTCGCTGAACCCGTACAGCCCTGGCTCTGGACGCCGGCCGCCCGAGCTCGTGGGCAGGGCAGGGGAGTTGGAGGCCTTCGACACCCTGGTGGCGCGCACACGCAACGGCCTGTCCGATCGGGGGATTGTGCTGACCGGGCTGCGCGGTGTGGGCAAGACGGTGCTGCTGAACGAGATGCACGCTCACGCCGACCGGTTCGAGTGGTTGACGGTACGGCTGGAGGCCCGCCGGGATGAGGCCGGCGCCGCGGCGGTGCGCCGCGCCCTTGCGCGGGAAGTGGTCGCCGCGGCACGCAAGCTGACTCGGCGATCACTGAGCGCGCGGATGCGTCAGGCGCTGGAGACGATCAGCGCGTTCAACGCCAAGATCGGGGCCACGGGGATCTCGCTGGGGGTCGACCTGGCCAAGGGCAGGGCAGACTCCGGTGACCCGGAGGTCGACCTGCTCGAGCTCGCCGAGGACGTGTCCCTTGCCCTGGCCGAGGACGGTCGCGCGTTCGGTGTCTTCATCGACGAGATGCAGGACCTCGACGAGACCACCATGGGCGCGCTGATCGCGGCCCAGCACCTCGCCGGACAGCGCGGATGGCCGTTCTACGTCATCGGCGCTGGCCTGCCGAACCTGCCTCGAGTGCTGACCGAGACCCGCTCCTACGCCGAGCGACTGTTCACCTACCGCTCCATCGGGCAGCTGCCGCCCGGTGAGGCAGCCAGGGCGCTCGTCGAGCCGGCGGAGCGACTGGGCGCCCGCTTCGCACCCGACGGGCTGGCGCCCCTCCTGGACGCAGCAGGTGGCTACCCGTACTTCCTGCAGGAGTACGGCCAGGCAATTTGGAACCTCGCCCCGGCCAAGGTCTTCACCGCCGACGACGCTGCCGCCGCCGTGCAGTTCGGCCTCGAGCACCTCGACGCCGGGTTCTTCCGATCACGATGGGAACGCGCAACCCCAGCCGAGCGGCGGGTCCTGCTGGCCATGGCCCAGGACAACGACGCACCCTCACCGACCTCCGAGATCGCGCGCCGCGTCGGGCTGAAGATCACCAGCCTGGGCCCGTACCGGGCCAACCTCATGGCCAAGGGCCTGATCTACTCACCTGAGCACGGCCAGGTCGCCTACACCGTCCCCGGCATGGCCGCCTTCGTCGATCGACACCGCGACGAGCTGGACCGCAGCTGACGCATCCGCAGGTGTCAGCGCCACGGGCTACCGTCGCGCGCACCCAAGAGAGAGGCCGCCACCGTGACGATGTGGAAGACGCGCTTCGACGGGCACCCGCTCTGGGCGGTCCTCGACAAGGCCCGCACCGCCATCAACCAGGTCGATCTCCCTGAAGCCTCACAGGCTGACCGCGACGCACTCGCGTACGTGGGCTTGGTCGTCGAGCTCCTCGAGAAGCGGCGCACCGACACAGACGGGCGCGAGGTCTCGCCGAGCATGCTCAACACGACCCATAACGCCACTGACAGCCTCCGCCAAGCGCTCGAGTACCTCGTGGCCGGGCAGTACACGATCTCCAACGTCCTGCCGACGGCCGACGCGGTCGTGGACTCGCTAGGCGCATGGCCGCCCATGAAACTCGGCAACTACATGGCGGGGATCCATGCCGCGAGCGAGTCGTTCGAACGGAAGGCGGGCGAGGCGCTGGAGCGCGTCGCCGCCCGCGCCGCGGCCATCGCTTCTGACCTCGAGGTCCGCGGTTCCGAGCAGGATGAATTGCGGCAGGCGATCGAGACGGAACGTCAGCGCATCATCGAGGCCATCGCCTCGTTCAAGTCAGAGTCAGCCCAGGCCAGCGCTGACTTCTTCGAAGAGCAGACACAGCGAGTCGACGAAGCTCTGCAGAAGTGGCGAGAGGCGCGCGACGCCGACCAGCAAGCCGCACAGCAGATACTTGCCGAACTGCGCCAGCACGAGGATGCGGCGCGCAACGTCGTCCACGAGACCACCGGTCTCGTCGTCGCTACCGACTATGGCGCCTATGCGCGGCGCAAGACCCGTGCGGCATGGGCGTGCGACGTGGCAGCGGCCCTCGTGGGTGCCGCAGGAGTCGCCGCGATCATCTACCACCTGTTTGCCATCGACCCAACCGCCGACAGCAACATCGGGCTGTCTCTGACGCGCCTCGCAGCCTCGTTGGGAACGCTTGGTATCGCCGCGCTGGTGGCGAGACGCGGCGCACAGCACCACCGCGAGGCGCGCGCTGCCAAACGGACGGACCTTGGCATACGGGCCGTGGGGCCCTTCACCGCGAACCTGGACCCCGAGGATCGTAAGACGATCGTGCGACAGTTCACCGAGCGTGTGTTCATTCGCGGCGACCTCGACAGCGTCGCCGACGAGCTGGGCCCCACAAAGAAGCTGGCCGACGTCGCGAGGCGGTCGCGCACTGGGGCGCGGGCCGCGGACGATTCGTAGGTCGCCGCGCGGGTGCCTGTACAAGCTCGCCGTCGCGCATGGTGCAAGATTCCGCGTATGGCACAGCACCAGCGCGTGATCATCACCGACGACCTCGACGG